>NC_007498.2:1221111-1526388 GCF_000012885.1 Syntrophotalea carbinolica DSM 2380 | reverse complement strand
TCGATTTCAATCAACCGATCATAGAGTTGTTTAAGCAGAGTCATGCGATCAGGAGCCGGATTTTCCACCCCGAGTTGCAATGCAATGCGGGTCAGAATCCACTCCGGCGTGACTCCGGAGTGAACCATAACCAGCAACGACGACACATAGTGTTCCTCGTCAAGGTGATCGAGCATCCTGCGGGCAAGGGTCGTCTTCCCCGTACCCACGCCACCGATCACCACAGCAAGTCCCTTGTTGGAATCGACCACATGCATCAAGCGCAACATGGCCTGTCGGTGCTGCTCACTGTGGTAATAAAAACGTGCATCCGGTGCATTGGAGAAAGGCTCCCGGTCCAGACCGAAATGCTCAAGATAACTCATGCGCCCATCCTCAACTGTACTGACTAGTGTTTGGTTTGCTTCCGGAGTATCCGGACAAGACCGCTTTACAGGTACGAAACGCGATTGCTTCCGGAACCACCTGCCGAACCTCCGGAGTCACCTCCATCATCGAGGCCAAGCTCCTCACGCAACTTGCAGATCTGATCGCCCACATCCCGATAGGACAAGTCGGCATCGGCAACCTGCTGAAAACTATCCAGGGCTTCCAGGGGACGCCCCCATGCAACGTACAACTGCCCCAGCTCAAAATAAAGGTTAAGCCTGTCGCCTTCGTCCAGAGCCTCGCGGTGCAGACCTTTTTTGAACAGCTCTGCAGCCTGGTCAAAAAGACCTTTGCTCGACAGACAGATACCGGTCAACGTCAAGGCATCCACATAACGGCTGGGATGTCCCATGGCTTTGCTGAACTCGTCCATGGCTTCATCAAAAAGGCCCATTTCCTTATAAGCGATACCGAGTTCGTAATGCGTCTCGCAATCATCCTGAGCGACCGCATCCTCAATTCCCTTTTTAAAGGCGGAAATATTACCTTCAAGCCGACTCCGATCCTTGCCGTCGTCGGGCACCTCCGGAGCGGTCTCTTCAGGTACGGCAGCTACCTCCTCGGAGGGAGCATCGGCCGCAGGCTGCTGTTCAGCCATACGTTCTTCAACCTGCTGCAGCAGCTCCCGGACTTCACGATTGTTGGGATGCCGCTCCAGCAACGATTGACATTTCTTGAACGCATCCTCCAGAAAATCCTGTTGCAGATAGAATTCGGCTTCTTCCAGATCGGTGGTCAAATCGGGCTCATCGTCATCGTCGTCCAGATCGAATGAATCCATCTCGAACACCTCGCCGAGCTCCTTTTGAAGATCGGCAAGCCCGTCGTCCATACCGGCGAAACTATCCTCTATGTCGGAGGCTTCGGAAGCCTCGGCCACAGGTGCGGAACCGACGTCGCCAGCAGCAAAGGGGTCATGAAAAGGTGCACCTGTTTGAGGCGTGTCCTCTTCGCCACCGGGATCCGGTCCAGCAAAATCACTGTTGCTCTGCAACTCGATTTCATCGGAATCGGGATCTTCAATCTGCAGCTCGATTCCATCAGGATCAGGATCGAGATCTTCAATCTGCAACTCGATTCCATCGGGATCTTCAATCAGCGTGGCTTCCGGAAGGTCCTCGACCAAGGCAAAGTCTTCCGAGGTTTCCAGATCGAGATCGAACTCCAGTTCGATTTCGGCATCCTTCTCCTCGGCAAGCGGGACAGGCTCTAAATCATCGTCCGCAACGGCTTCAACAACAGGCTCGACGGATGCATCGACAAAATCTTCGCTTTCTTCCACCGAAAGAAGCGGTTCCTGCTCCGGTAACAATGGTTTTTCTGCGAAGGTTTCTTCGCCGCTCGCAACAACCATGTCCTCTTGCTGGTCGGCGGATTCTTTGTCTTCGCCAACCACGCCTTCGTCCATCTCCAACGACGCATCGCCAAACCATTCGCCGGAATCGCCTATCTGGCTATCTTCAGCGACATCGGACGCAACGGGCCTGGGCGCTTCATCGGAAAGCAGATCGAAAAGCTTGCCCCCTTCGCCGGTATTTTCGTAGATCTGATGCAACGCTTGACGGACGGCCTCATCTTCGCCGCGCATAACCTGCAGTTTTTCGTAAAATTCCTTGAGAACCGCGGTGCGCCCCTGCGCCAGGAAGTTTTCTTTCAAGCCTTCGAGACAATCGAGTGCCGCCTGATCATCGCCGCTGTCAAGGCAGGACCGCGCAAAGGACTCCTGGTAATCGAGATTGTCCGGCTCCTGTAAAATCAGTTGCTCGCACAGGTGCCGTTCACTGGTGAAATCGTCCATTTGACGATAAGCAAGAGCCAGCACCTGAAGCATTTCTTTATCCGCCGGATGCCGATCTATCTCCCCCGCCAGAAGAGCCACCGTATCTTCCGGCTGATCGCAGAGCAGCAAAATGCGGCCGATATGATTTTTCAGAGTCATATCCTCCGGCAAATGAGCCAGAACCAGATCCTTCATCTTATTGGTCGCCGCCGGCTTTTTAAGCTCCTCCAACACGACAAGAGCAGCCTGTAGCGCATCGTTGGCTTCGTCCGAAATGCCGTTTTCCAGGCAAGACTGGCAAAGTCGCAAATGCAACCCGCTGTTTTGCGGATCCAGCTCTATCATCTTGCGCAGGGTTGCGTTCAACTCCTCGACGTTCCCCGATTTCTCGTAAATCTCCGCCAGTTGGCGGTATTCCCCGAGAGCATTGCCAACGAGTCCCTGCTTTTCGTTCAACTGAGCAAGGCACCCGTAAATCCGGGATTGCGAAGGATCGATCTTCTGCATCTGCTTGTAGACGGCGATGGCCTTCAGATAAAAGCCATTATTCGCATAATGTTTGGCAACGACTTCGTAAGCTTCCAAAGCCTCGGCAGATAAACCGGCACGGTTATACAACTCGGCCATGCGCTGACGAATGCGCATGTCCTTAGAGTCAAGATCAAGAACTTTTTTATAGTCTTTCGCAGCCTTGAGCCACTGACCTTTTTGAATATTTTTTTGCGCCGCCTGAAGCAGCTTATCCTTTTTGGACAAAGCCATCCACCTGTCGTTATGGTTGATCCTGAAACCGTCTTATCAAGAAGGCTATAGCGACTGCCATTGTCAGGCTTCAACAATTCCGAAGTCGTCAACGTGCAGTTACAGTAAGTATGTCTCGGATTATTGAGAATGCATATCTACATAAAAGTCAGTAGGTGTTTTCCCGCCCTCAGACCCAAGGCTTCAGGCGATGAGATACAGAGAATTAATTTAAACCAGTTCCACGCACCCTGTCAAGCTGGATGAACTTCGCAAAAACCGGGAAAAATACTTGTTTTTCAAGATGAAACACCGTATCCCCGACGAACCTTACAATATGCAGAACCCGTATGACAGCGCCAACATCTACAGCTTTTTGAGTCGGGCCACCTCATTACGACTCAGTTGCCGATGCTGTCCCGGACGCAAGTCCCCCAGATCGAGAAAGGCATAACGTATACGCTTCAAGCGGCTCACAGGGCATCCTACCGCTTCGCACATGCGCCTGACTTGCCGGTTACGTCCTTCATGGATACTCAACTCCATCCATGTATGACTGCCAGCCTGTCGAACCCGCGCTACCTTAGCCGGTGCCGTCACCCCCTCCTCCAACAACACACCTTCTTGCAGCTGGCGTCGCGCCTCGCAAGAGAGACTGCCCTGCACCCTGACCAGGTAGGTTTTACAGACCTCGTGACTGGGATGACTCAGACGCCAGGCCAGATCTCCATCATTGGTCAATAACAACAAGCCCTCGGTATTCAAATCGAGACGCCCCACTGGAAACAGGCGGGCCCGGAATTTGCCCAACAGATCGGTGACCACGGGCCTGCCTTGCGGATCCCGACGGCTGGTGACATAACCGACCGGCTTGTGCAAAAGCACACACACGGGTTCCTCGGCCTGCGGCAACGGGCGATTGTCCACCAGGATGCGATCCTTATCAGGATCCGCCTGGGCACCGAGTTCGGCCACCCGACCGTTAACCGTTACCCGGCCATTGGCGATCCACTCCTCGGCCCTGCGCCGGGAAGTCAGTCCGGCGGCGGCAATAAGTTTTTGCAATCGTTGTTTCATGATCCTCTTTATTCTATTCCGCTCGGCGCGGTATCCCGAAAGCAAGCAGGATCAACCTGGATATAAGCTCCCGCTCGCCAAGGTACAATCAATCCACGCTGCAGACAGGGGGGGGTGAATGCCTGACCGTCTCATATTGGCGGGTGCGAGCCGCACCATGATGATCGGCGACAGAAATGACAGATTTGCGCCACAGCCGTCAGGCTTGTTCGGACGATGCCGTTGCCCCGCCGGCGCCGGCGTCAAAATCGAACAGTAAACTTTCGCTTTCCTTGGTCAGCTCCGTAAACTCTTTGAGCGTTGGAAGGTCGCTCAGGGAGCGCAGACCGAAAAACTCCAGAAACTCCCTGCTGGTACCGTACAACAAGGGGCGACCCGGGACATCTTTTTTTCCCACGATCCGCACCAGCCGTTTATCCAGCAGGCTCTTGACAACCCCACCGGAATCGACACCGCGCAGATAATCGATGTCGGCCCGCGTCACCGGTTGCTGGTAGGCAATAATGGCAAGGGCCTCCAGTGCTGCGCGGGAAAGACGCGTCGGGCGGCTGCTATGAAGACGTCGCACCCACTCTGCATGCTCCGGCCGCGTGCGCAGTTGATACCCTTCTGCCAATTCGACCAGCACGAAACCCCGGCCGGCCCGAAGATATTCGGTTTCGAGCTCTGCCAGCAGAGGTGCCACCCGTGCAGGGTCGGCATCGGCGGCCAATGCCAACTGCTCAAGGCGAACGGGCCCCGGAGCAGCGAAAAGCAGCGCTTCAATAATGGCTTTAAGCTCAACAGTATCCAAAAGTCTCATCCTGGAGCGGCAATTCACCGACCGAGTCGGACATCGCGGAAAAGAGCCAGATGGCTCCACAGCGCTGATTTTGCATAATGCGAATCATGCGCAATTTGACCAACTCCAGCATGGCCAGAAAGGTAACCACCAGCTCCTCGCGATCAGGCAGTTCGGGCAACAAGGCATCAAAGGCCAGACTCTGATTGTCTTTCAGAAGCTTCAACAGCATGCTCACGCGCTCGGCAACCGTAAGTCGTTCCCGAACGACCTCATGAACCCGCTCGGGCGGCGATTCTTTAAGTAGCTCCTGCAGGGCGTTGACCAGTTCAAAAACACCGACGGGCTGCAATGGGCCGTCATTCGCCTCATCCGCTGCCGCATCATGACAGGAACGATTAAATACATCGCGCCCAAGCATATCGTATTCATCCAGGGCCACGGCTACCTCTTTATAACGTTGATATTCAAGTAACCGCTGAACAAGTTCCGCCCGAGGGTCGACATCGTCCTCTTCCAATTCCGGATCCACTTCAAGCGGCAGCAGCATGCGTGACTTGATATGTACAAGCGTCGAGGCCATGACCAGAAATTCGCCTGCAATATCGAGATTCAGGGATTTCATGGTATCCAGCGCCGCAAGGTATTGCGCGGTAATCTCGGCAATGGGGATATCGTAGATATCCATCTCATGCTTTTTAATAAGGTGCAGCAAGAGATCCAGGGGTCCCTTGAAAACCTCAAGCTCGACTTGGTAGGACATGGCTTACGACCTGAAAAGCATGACGAAGACTTTCTGCACCAGAAACCATTGCGGACCCGCAAGCACGGATGTCACAGACACCACTACCGGCAAAAGTACACGTTCCGACAACGGCGAGAAAAAGAACAGAAGGATAACCGCGAAAAACCCGAAAGGCTCGAGCCGTGCCACAGCCGCAGCGGGTTTTTCCGGCAAAAGACCGATCAACACCCGGCCTCCATCCAGCGGCGGTATCGGCATAAGATTTATCACCATCAGAATGACGTTGACATACAAGCTGAATGCCGCCATCAGCACCAGAGGATCGACCACCAGAGCCAGACCGCCATGCGCCGCCGCACCCGACAAAGGTCCAAGTCCCCGCAGAACCAGAGCGGACAATAAAGCCAATCCCAGATTGGCTGTCGGACCGCCAAGAGCTACCCACATCATATTGCGACGCGGGTCTTTGAGGTTGCCGGGGTTGACCGGTACCGGACGCGCCCAGCCAAAGCCGATGAAAAACAGCAACAAGGTGCCGATAGGATCGACATGCTTGAAGGGATTAAGGGTCAGGCGACCGAGCAAGCGCGCGGTCGGATCCCCCAAACGTTCCGCAACCCAGCCATGAGCCACCTCATGCACGGTGATGGCCAGCAGACCCGGCACCAGGATAATCGACAATTTTTGAAAAAACAGATCCATATTCATCCAGAATAAAAAAGATTTTAACAGTCCCTTGTAGCAAAGGACCGGACGAAGAGTCAACCAAGGACCTTATCTCGAGGGTTTTTCCTCTATTTTCTCCACATAGCGATTTGTTACGAACTGCAATTCATCCTCACGCGTGACGACCTGCCCGTCCAGACGCACGTCGAGTAACGCATCGAAGATCTCCCGGTAAATCGGTCCGGGCGCCAATCCCAAAGATTGCAGATCGTGCCCCCGCAAAAGGCATTTCACATGACGAAGGTGCGTAATGAAATGAGAAATAGTGCGACGGGCTTCTTCATGTTCGGTAATCGCCATACCGTACAGAAGCGCTTCAACAGGCAAGTCTTTGAGTAAGGCATGGATATCGCTGTCGCGCCATCGATACGATTGCATGCTGCGCCATTCGATCTGATTCAATATCCGAGTCGCAGCGTCCCGTTCAGAACCGAAGAACTCCTCGCACTGCGGCGGCATGGCCAGACGTTGCACAATCTGTTGTACTTCGCCATGATCCAGATCGGAAAGCAAACATAAAAAGAAAACTTTCCAACGCTGACAGCGTTCTCCCGTATAAAGCAATTCATACCAGTCGACAGCCTGCTTGGCAGCGGCAAACGTCCCGTCCGACAAGTGACGCACCGACAATGTGGGATGGATAAAAGCCAGCAATCCGAGTTCATCCAGGCGTCGCATGGCCGGCAATGGATCCGACTCCCGAAAAATCAACACCAACTCGTTGAAAACCCGCGGCCCGCTGATCTTGTCGAGGAACCCCATGCGCACGGCACTCTTGAGCAAATGCACGGTATGCCGCCCCATTTGAAAGCCAAGGCGCTGCTCGAACCGTATGGCACGAAACATACGGGTCGGATCCTCCACAAAACTAAGATTGTGCAAAACCCGGATGGCTTTTCCCCGCAGATCGTTCTGGCCTCCGAAATAGTCGAGAAGCTCCCCGAAATGGGGTCCGTTCAGCGCAATGGCAAGGGTATTGATGGTAAAATCCCGCCGATACAGATCGAGTTTTATGGAAGCGTTTTCGACTGTCGGCAAAGCTCCCGGTTCCAGATAATATTCGGTACGAGCCGAGGCCACATCGACCTTGAAACCATCGGCAAAGATCAGCACGGCGGTTGCAAATTTCTTATGCGCCCGGACCCGGCAATCGTAACGTCTGGCATATTCTTCGGCGAAAGCGATACCATCGCCTTCCACCACGATATCCACGTCAAAATTCTCCTGGCGCAGCAACAGGTCTCGCACAAACCCACCGACCACGAACACGCTGCGGCCCAGAGCATCGCCCACCGCCCCGATAGTGGACAGCGTTTTTTGCAGGGAATCGCGCAATTGATTACGCAGCAGATGAGCGACAGTACGTTTTTTGAGTGTCAACCCGTTGCCCGGATCGCCAATACCTTGTCTGCGGCGCGCCACGGCACCGGAAACGAGATGGTGCAACAGATCGGTTCTGGTCAGGGCGCCAACCAGCTGTCCGTCATCCTCCACCACCGGGACAAAGCGTTGGTGCCGTCCGACAATCAACTCCTGCAACGTCTGCAGCGCCGTATCGGGCGTTACCGAGGAAAAGTCGGAGCTCATATACTCGCTGACAGGAATATCTTCCAACAGATGATGAGCGGCCTTTTCGACAACCTGACGGGTAATGATACCAACCACCCTGTCACCGTCGAGCACCGGCATGGCATTGATATTGTAGCGGGTCAGAATCTCGCGTACCTGCGCTATGGTGTCCGCTTTCTGCACCGATTTGACCGGCGAAAACATGATATGGCGCGCTTCCCAGTGGGGATTGACATGCCGCCTGAGGACCACGGGCAGCTTGTCCAATACCTGAACCAGGGTCAAGTCCTTAACGGTAGCCGAGGAGGCAAACGCATGACCGCCGCCGCCGAACTCCTCGAGAATCTCACCGGCCGATACCTCGGGCAGACGGGAGCGCCCCACCATAAAGATACGGTCCCCCATGCGCACGGCTACAAACAGGGCGTTCAAGGCATGCATGTCCTTGATTTTGTGCGCCAATACCGCCAGATCTCCGACAAAATCGTCGACAGACGCATGGGCCACGTGGACATCGATGCTGTTGACATTGATGGCCGTCAAAGATTGCAGCAGTTCATGCAGCAGGGCCACCTGGTCGGAAGTTAGTTCCTGAACGAGGAAATCGGATACGGTGTTCAGATTGCCGCCGTGTTCCACCAGATATGCGGCCGCCTGGTAATCGGCGGAGGATGTCGCATGGGAGAGCAGTTTGCTGGTGTCTTCATACAACCCCAACAGCATCATGGTCGCTTCGTCCGCATTCGGATGGATGCCGCGTTCCATGAAGATATGGGTAAGCACCGTCACGGTAGAACCGACGGACCGCACTTCCTCCACCGTTCCGCGCAAGGCGTGGGGTTTGTTGGGGTGATGGTCGTAGATGTGCACTTCGACACCGGGGCGTTTTGCCACCTCGCCGAAGGGGCCGATGCGCTCCGCCTGACAGACATCGACCAGGATCAGACGTGTGATATCCTCGAGATCGATATCCTTGATGCGTTTGAATTCATAGGCATAACAGGCACTCTGCATGAAAAACTCGCGCAGGCTCCGTTCCTGAGCGCCGGCAAAGACCATGGCCGCATCGGGATAGAGCTTTTTAGCGGCAATCATGCCCCCCAAACAATCGAAATCGGCATTGATGTGCGTGGTTATAACATCCATAAAGGATTACCGACTCCCTGGCAGTCTGTTGCCGGTGCCTGTTTCCGCAGCGCAGTGTTTCAGCATGGCGACCATACCTTTTTATCCGCCCTTACACAAGCATACCACCGGTGGGCCGAGTCGCCCCACCGATGATTATTTAACGCAGAGTAAATATGCAGTATATCAGGACAGTTTCAGTGACCCGATGATGTTATTGATGTCGTCCTCATGCTGGTCGCGGCAGTATTGCTCGAGACCCGTAACGATTTTCGGCATCGCCTGGGGATCGACAAAATTGGCTGTCCCCACCTGCACCGCCCTGGCCCCGACGATAAGAAATTCCAGAGCATCTTCAGCACAGGTAATGCCGCCGACTCCGATAACCGGCACATTTACTGCCTGCACCACCTGATAAACCATGCGCACCGCCACCGGACGAATAGCCGGCCCCGAGAGGCCGCCGGTCCCATTGGCAATTCGCAGCTGGCGACGATGAACATCGACAGCCATGCCGGTCAGGGTATTGATACAGCAGATGGCATCGGCACCGGCCTCTTCGACGGCACGGGCCATAACCGTGATGTCGGTCACGTTGGGGGTCAGCTTGACAATCAGCGGCTTGCTCAAATGTCGCCGCACCAACGTCACGACCTCAGCGGCAGCCTGCGGATCGGTACCGAACACGATACCGCCCTTTTTAACATTGGGGCAGGAAATATTGAGTTCAACGGCCGCCACTTCGGACAGATCGGACAACCGGCGAGCCACTTCGCCGTATTCCTCCAGGGAGTTACCGAAGAAGTTGGCGATGACCGGAGTACGGTATTGACGCAGAAAAGGGAGTTTGTCGCGAATGAAAGCCTCAATCCCGACATTCTGCAGACCTATGGCATTGAGCATGCCGCTGGTGGTTTCGGCGATACGTGGGGTCGGGTTGCCGGCCTTGGGGTTCAGGGACAATCCCTTGGTGACGATGCCACCGAGCTGATCAAGATCGAAAAAGGGGGCGTACTCCTGACCGTAACCGAAGGTCCCGGAAGCGGGCATAACGGGATTTTTAAGATGCAGGCCGGCAATATCCACGGCCAGATTCGGTTTCTTATCCATGTTCATTTTGCCTTCGCTCATGCCTCATCCTCCCCACAGCCGCAACCGTCCTGGCGATCTTCGAGCAAATCCCACTCCAGCTGATCGGCCATGAATACCGGACCTTCCTTGCAGGTACATAAATAATGAGGATCGGTTTCACTATGTCCGGCCCCTTTGACTACGCAACCGAGGCACGCCCCTACTCCGCAGGCCATGAATGCCTCGAGCGAAACCTGCAACGGCACTTTGCCGGCAGCACATAATTCATGGACGGCGCGAAGCATCGGCATGGGACCGCAGGCGTACACCGCCGCCTCGGGATACCTGGCAAGTTTGCGCTGCAACACATCGGTCACCAACCCCTCTTCGCCAAGCGAACCGTCGTCGGTGGAAACATAGGTGGCCACCCCCAGCCGTTCAAATTCCGTCACGGCCAGGATATCATCGCGGCAGCGTCCGCCCATGAGCAAACGCACATTGCCGTTTTTCACCAATTCGCGCGCCAGCATATACAAGGGCACCAGACCTATGCCGCCGCCGACCAGGATCTGTTCGGCCGCAGGTCGTAATTCGAAGCCGTTGCCAAGCGGACCCAGCAATTCGACCCCGTCACCCTGATGCAGGCCTTTAAGAATGGAAGTACCGCTGCCAACCACCTTGTAAAGAATTTCCACATACTCCTTATCCGGCAAGCCATCACAGTCGGCCGGTAAGAATCCGGTACGGAAGATACCGAAAGGCCGCCGCAGCAACGGTTCAAGTCCGCCACTGACCCGAACCATAACAAACTGACCGGGCTTGGCGGCCGCGACAAAACCGGGTGCCAGAATGCGCATGCGATAGTAACCAGGCGAAAGCTCCTGGTTGGAAAGGATGGTTGTATTGAAGTTTTGCATACAAATTATCCCATGGATTTAATGATCTATTGGTAAAAGACCCAGGCAAGTCACAATGAAGTCCTGCCCGGCATGAAAGACAGACTCGCTGAATATTCTCCGGAGCCTGTTGACAAACAGCGGCTACCGGATTTGGTGTCCGACACCGGCAGGGGCCATCAAAACGCCCTGCCATAACCTGCAATCCGACCGCGAAAACAGCCCGAAAGCTGCTGCAAGAAAACCTGTTTCAACTGTGGAGGATTTTGCGTTCCATAACCAGGGCATCTTCGCCATCCGGGTAATATTTCACACGGCGCCCGATAACTTCGAAACCAAGAGAGTCATAAAGGGCGATAGCACCACGATTACCGGTTCGCACCTCAAGAAAAGCGCGATCGCACCCACCGGCTCGACCGTGCTGTAAAACGTGCTCTACCAGTACTCGGCCGAGACCACGCCGCCGGAACGCTCGATCCACTGCGACATTGAGAATGTGCAGCTCATCGCAAACCTGCCAGAAACAAATATAGCCGACAAGCCGATCCGCCTGCCACAGGATGTCGATGGTGGAATAAGCACGGGACAGCTCTTCTTCAAACAGCTGTGCGGACCAGGGGGTAATATGGCAACGTCCTTCCAGCTCGACAATCTTGGCCAGATCATCTGCGGTCATGGTACGGACAGTGAAGGATCCCGATGGGAAGTCAGCCATAAAAATACCTTTTTGAAAAAAACGTCGGACTGCAAACCCATCTATAAAAAACGCCCGGAAAACCAGGCATGCGACCTTCTCCTCTGCGACGATTTAACGCGTGAGACCAACCGCCAACGAAGCCGGAGAAAAAATCCCCGGCTGCGAACAACACAATGCACGTACCCTGCTTCTCCAGCATATTTGGCGAATGATAAAGCACCGGCACGGGTCTGTAAAGAGTCAAGACCAAATCGATCGTACAGGACTTTGCCGTTGACAAGCCAAAAAGGTTGATTTACAAATGGGAGTCATACTTTTTACCAAAGAAAAGAGAGGTTCACTTGAGCGACCAAAAAAAAATGACCTATAAAGATGCCGGCGTCGATATCGACGCGGGCAACCGTTTCGTGCAATTGATCAAACCTCTGGTCAAAGCCACCTCCCGCCCCGAAGTACTGACCGACATCGGCGGTTTCGGCGGCCTGTTTTCGCTGCATGCCGACAAATACAAGAAACCGACCCTGGTAGCGTCCACGGACGGGGTAGGCACCAAGCTCAAGCTGGCCTTCATGATGGACAAGCACGATACCGTCGGTATCGACCTGGTCGCCATGTGTGTCAACGACATCGTGGTACAGGGAGCCGAACCGCTGTTTTTCCTCGACTACATGGCAACCGGCAAGCTTACCCCCGAAAAAGCCCAGGATGTGGTCAAGGGGATTTCCGAGGGTTGCATCCAGGCCGGTTGCGCCCTGATCGGTGGCGAAACGGCGGAAATGCCCGGTTTTTATGGCGAGGGCGAATACGACCTGGCCGGATTCACCGTCGGCATCGTGGACAACACCAGCATCATCGACGGCTCCGGCATCACTGTGGGCGATCGCCTCATCGGCCTCGCCTCCAGCGGTCTGCACTCCAACGGCTACTCCCTGGCACGCAAAGTTCTGTTTGAACATCTCGGCCTGAACGCCGACTCCAAGGTCGAAGAACTCGACTTGAGTGTTGGCGAGGAACTGCTGAAACCCACCCGCATTTACGTCAAGACCATCCTTAACCTGCTGCGCGATTTTCAGATCAAAGGCATGGCGCATATTACCGGCGGCGGTCTGGTGGAAAACGTTCCCCGCATGATGCCGAAAAACTGCCAGGCCATTATTCACAAGGACAGCTGGCCCAAGCCCCCCATCTTCGAATTGCTGCGCAAAGCCGGCAACATCGAGGAGGAAGAAATGTACCGTACCCTCAACTACGGTATCGGTATGGTGCTGGTGGTACCCGAAACCGAAGCTGAAGAAATCATGGTACGGCTTTCCGGGCTCAAAGAAGATGCTTTTATCATCGGTGAAATCGCCAAAAGTGCTGAAGAAGGTGAACCGACGGTTACCCTGATTTAATCATCGGGCATCGTATCGAAACCTGTGTCTTGCATGGAGGGCGAGTACCATTGAGTAAGAAATTGCGTCTCGGAATACTGGCGTCCGGCGGTGGCACCAACCTTCAGGCGATTATAGACCAATGCCTGGCAGGTTCGGTATCTGCCGAAGTCGCCGTGGTCCTGAGCAACAAACCACAAGCCGGTGCGCTGGAACGTGCTCGCCGGGCCGGCATTCCCGTTGCCGTCGTCGAGCACCGGACACACCCTGACCGGGAAGCTTTCGACCAGGCCATGGTCGAGGTGCTGAAAAAAAGCGGGGTCGAGCTTGTGGTGCTGGCCGGGTTCATGCGCATCCTGACGCCTGTCTTTCTGGAAGCGTTTCCGCAGCGTATCATGAATATTCATCCGGCACTGCTACCGGCCTTCCCCGGCATACACGCCCAGCGACAGGCCTTGGATTACGGGGTCAGAATTGCCGGTTGCACCGTGCATTTTGTAGATCCGGGCGTTGACAGCGGTCCCATTATTATCCAGGCTGCGGTCCCGGTACGGGACGATGATAACGAAACGACGCTTTCCAGGCGTATTCTGGAGCAGGAGCACCGAATCTATCCGCAAGCCATCCGGTTATTTGCCGAGGGACGGCTGCGCATCGAAGGACGCCGTGTGCGCATCACCCCTCCACTGATGGCAAAAGACCGGGCCTTGCAGAACCCATCGTTTTGATGGCGCCATACACCCATCCCAGGCCGGGCGCCCGCAAACGCCCGGCCGTTTTTTATCCACGAAGAGGCTGCCGCGATGTCCCATCCGATACTGGTAAGCGCCTGCCTGCTTGGCCTTGCAACCCGTTATGACGGACGCAGCAAGTACAATGAAAAAGTGCGCCACTATCTGCAACAACACAAAATGATCCCGATACCCGTCTGCCCTGAACAGCTGGCGGGACTACCGACGCCGCGGCCTATGACCTTTTTCGCCGAGGGCAGCGGTGCCGAAGTATTGAACGGCAGCGGGCTTGTCATCCGCACGGACCAAACAGATATGAACACGGTTTTTGTCCAGGGCGCGAAAGAGACCTTGAAAATAGCCCAGCTGACGGGTTGCACCCATGCTCTGTTCAAGGATGGCAGTCCTTCCTGCGGCGTACACAGAATCTGTCGCCAGGGCTCCAAGGTCGCCGGGCAGGGCATAACCACCGCACTGCTGCAACGTAACGGTCTGCAGATCATAAGCGAAGAAGACCTTTAATAGCTCCTCTCCAAGAGGTGCCTGCCAGCATACAGAAAGTTATCCGGGTGAAATCCCAGCATTTTGATGTCATCATTCTCGGCAGTGGCCTGGCTGCACGCATCGCTGCGTTTCTGGCAGGGCGACGTGGCCGTCGGATTCTGCTACTTAGTGACCATAGCGAGCCCTTGCTAAACCCCGAGCTGGCATGCGGAACGCACCTGGAGAAACTTCTGAATCTTCTCGGCCAGCAGCGCCAGCAACTGCGCAGCGCCGGTGGCTTGCAGTTGATTGACAAACATCATCGCCTGGACCTTTCGGCTCCCGACCTCGCAGATGAATGGCAACGGGAACTGACCACACCTTCGGACGCCCCCGTCAAACTGTTGCAGAACCTGGATCGTTGGGGCACCTGGCTTAGCCGGGCGCTTGCAACACAAACGCCTTCTGCCCTCTTCAGCCTGCGCAGTCAAATCCGCCTGGCTGCATCGGGCTGGAAATCCGAAGCCGGCAGGATTCCACTGTCCAGACCGCTTGCAAAGTATCTTGCCCGCCATGTCGAAGGCGAAGCGCACACCCTGCTCCGGACCCTTTTTACCGGTCTGTCCGGCTTGCCCGCGGCCCAGCTTACAACAACGCAGGCTGCCTTGTTGTGGCACTGGAGCCGCTTGCCAAAAGCTATGGACAGTGTATTGTTTTCAGAATTACTGTCCCGACGCACCGCCCAGTTCCATGTTACGGAAATCCCCTTGGACCGGCTTGATCTTCTGCATGGGTCCGGGCGCAAGCTTGAAGGCATCCTCCTCAAAGACGGGGCCCGCATCAAGGCATCACAATTCGTTATCGCCAGTCAGTCGGCCACGACCTTTCTTCCCGCCGGCAAAAAAGCACCCCGGGCGATGCAGCGCGCCACGCGCCCTACCTGGCAGACGACAACCATCAGCGAAAATATTTCGCCGCTGTTAGCCAGCCGTATCGTGCTGTCGGACGCCACAACATTCCTTGTCACCCGGCAGGAGGTTGCCGGTGGGATACGCTACCTGATAGAAGCCGGCAATGAAAATGAATCTCATCCCTACACTCCCGAGCGACTCACCGAGCACCTGCGGACTCTGTTGCCCTTTGCCGATTTCCACATAGAGGAAATCCACCTTCCGCAGCGCAGCCGTCCGTTCGCAGACCGCCATGTCGGCCTCAGCGGTCTGCCATGCCGCCCTGCCGGTCGCTATCCGATTACAGCCATCCCCGAATGGATGTGCCCCGGACTCGGCAGCAACGGCGAGGTCGTGCTGGGATTCGCCCTGGCAGAGCAGTTACTGCTACCGATACGGGGATAAAAGAGAGACCCCGGCAACAGACAAAAGAAAAAGAGGTTGCAATACGACACCGCAAATGGTACATATAGGCGCTCTAAATTTCCAGGAGGTAAGAAAATGTCCAGAGTATGCGATATCTGTGGTAAAAAACCGACCACTGGCAATAACGTCAGCCATGCCCATAACAAAACCCGCAAGGTTTGGTATCCCAACCTTCAAAAGGTACGGGCTCTGCACAAGGGCAAAGTGCAGGCCATCAAAGTCTGCACCCGGTGCCTTCGTTCCGGCGCCGTCACCAAGGCCATCTGATCCAGGGGCCTGCCATAAGAGACGCAAACAGGGGAAGCCATTCGGCTTCCCCTGTTACGTTCAACCTGTTTATTTAAATTCCGGCCGCAATCACGGCAGACGGAGTCAATCCCCTGCGTAGGCCACCCCCTCGATTTCCACCAGAGCCCCTTTCGGCAAAGCTGCCACCTGGACAGTGGCACGCGCCGGGGCTGCCGAGCCGAAACATTCCGCATAGACGCGGTTAACCACCTCAAAATCCTGCAGATCGGTAAGATAAACGGTCGTCTTGACCACATCATTCACGCCAAGACCGGCGGCCGCCAGTACGGCTTTGATATTGCTCACCACCTGCAAAGTCTGACTCTCGGCATCCTTTCCAACCATGTTTCCGGTCGCAGGATCCAAAGGAATCTGCCCTGAAAAGAACAGATAATCCCCGGCCCGCACGGCCTGCGAATACGGCCCGATAGCGGCCGGTGCCTGCTCTGTAGTTATCTTTTCAATCGGCATGGCATACGATCCTTGTGGTTAGCTGATTATAGTTTTACCGCTATCAAAACCGAATCAACGATGGAAACCAAAAGTTTCCATCTCGTTTTCATGGCCATCCGGTTCCAACACCGATGCTCCGAAACCGATGTCTCAGTGCCGCAAGCGATCGACCTGATAGACTCCTTTTACCTGATGCAGGGCATTGATTACGCGATTGAGGTGCTCCACATCGTCCACCTCCACCGCAAAAACAATAAGACTCTTATGGGTTTTGGTCCGCTGAACACTGGCGCTGGAAATGTTGGCTTCACAGGCACTGATGGCATTGCTGACGTTGGCCAGGACCCCTTTGCGGTCCTCGGTAGCCAGGCGGATCTTGGCCGTATGCGATGCCTTTTTCTTGACATCCCATTCAACCTCGATTTGCCGGTCCGCATCACTTTCCAAAACGCTTGGACAATCGACCGTATGCACGGTAATACCACGACCACGGGTAATAAAACCTACCACCGGATCACCCGGCAACGGATTGCAGCATTTGGCGAACCTCACCATGATATCGCCAATCCCCTGAATCTTGATGGCGCTTGAAGGCTTTTTACGGACAGGTCCGGCTTCCGGCAGAAGCGTCTCCTTATCTTCCGTTTCAGGGCGCCGTACATCGGCGGGAATCACCCGACTGACCACCTGGCCAAGCGGCACCTTGCCGTAGCCGATCCCGGCCAGCAAATCGGCGGAGGCATGATAACCAAGCTCCTGCATCGCCTGGGAAAACTCCTTGGAGGCCAAAACTTTCTTGAGACTGCATCCGTACTTGCGCAGTCGTTTTTCAAACAGCTCCTTGCCGAGCTCGATACTTTTTTCCCGCTGTTGGGTCTTGACCCAGTGGCGGATTTTACTGGCCGCCCGCGAGGTGACGACAAACTTGAGCCAGTCTTTGCTGGGTGTCTGGTTGGGGGATGTCACGACCTCAACCACATCGCCATTGCTAAGAGGGGTTTTCAGCGGCACCAGCTTACCGTTGACGCGCGCGCCGACGCAGCGATTACCGACCTCCGTATGCACGCTGTAAGCGAAGTCAATGGGCGTTGCGCCACGAGGGAAAGCCTTCACCTCACCTTTGGGGGAAAAGACATAGACCTCCTCGGAAAACAGATCGCCTTTCACCGAACCGACAAATTCGTGGGAATCGGAGAACTCCTGCTGGGAATCGAGCATTTGCCGCAACCAGCCGAATTGCTTCTCATCTTTGGTGACGACACTGTCGCCACCCCGCCCTTCCTTATATTTCCAGTGGGCGGCGATACCTTCCTCAGCGACCCGATGCATCTCCTCGGTCCGGATCTGGACCTCCATCCGCTCTCCGTAGGGCCCGATAACCGTGGTATGCAGCGATTGGTACATATTCGCCTTGGGCATGGCGATATAATCCTTGAAACGGCTGGCGATAGGCTTCCAGGCCGCATGAATCACGCCCAGCATGGCATAACAGTCCCGCACGTCCTTTACCAGCACCCGAAAAGCGATAAGATCATAGACCTGTTCGAATTCGATGCCCTGACGCTGCATTTTACGCCAGATGGAATACAGATGTTTCTGACGGCCGTAGCACTCTCCCTCGATGCCGTTCTGCACCATTTTTTCGTACAACTGCTTACGAACTTCCTCCACATAACCCGCCCGGTTTTTACTCTGCAGTTCGACTTTGGTGCGCAGTTCGGAATAGACCTCGGGCAAAACGTAGCGTAAGGACAAATCTTCCAGTTCGCATTTCATCCAACTGATACCGAGGCGATTGGCCAGCGGCGCATAAATATCGAGGGTTTCCTGGGCAATACGCCGCTGCTCGGCGGCATCGCGGCTTTCCAGGGTACGCATATCGTGCAGTCGCTCGGCAAGCTTGACCAGAATGACCCGTATATCGCTGGCCATAGCCAGCAACATTTTACGGAAATTCTCGGCCTGCTGCTCTTCACTCGTGGTAAAGGTTATGCGGCCGAGGCGGGTCAGGCTCTGTACCAACTCCCCGACATTTTCACCGAAATGAGTCTGCAACTCCGTCGCATCGACCAGATTCTGCTGAAGGATATCGTGCAGCAAACCGGTGGTGATGGTCGGCACATCCATTTTGAGCCGGATGAGAATATTGGCAATTTCAAGGCTGTGGTTGAGATAAGGCTCACCGGACAAGCGTGATTGGCCACGATGAACCTTGGCACTGTAAACGTATGCCTTACGCAGAACGTCGACATCGGCCTGAGGATTGTAGAGCAGAATCTTTTCGATTATTTCATCTAAACGGAGCATTCCGATTCCATCGGTTTCAAAGCAGAGACGCTAAAGGAGCGAACACTTCGCGACAGACCGCCTCACCGGGCTCATGGCCCGGCAAACAAAACGAGGCCGGGTCCTTTGGGCCCGGCCTCATGGCTGATCATCACCACAGTCAGTCTTTTCCTTCGCCTCTGCGCTTTAAATTGTGACTCCAAATGCGTCTTTATGACCGGTTCGAAAACCGTGGTTAATCACGCTTTGGTCCCCGCAAAAGACAGAATACCGAAAAGACCGACCGGCCAGGGGCTAAGCTTTGCGCGCGGGAATTTCGTAATCGACTTTCCCGGCGGCGATTTCACGCAGGCAATGAACCACCCGCTTGTTATTGGATTTGTTTTCGATAAGCGGTTGACCGCCCTTGTACAGCTGCTTGGTCCGCTTGGCAGCCACCATTACCAGCAAAAAGCGGTTGGGAATCTGCTGAAGGCAATCTTCGACCGTTATTCTCGCCATGGGGTTATTGTCCTTTTCGTGTTAAATCGTTGAATTGTCCTGCATATCAATGTCGAACAGACGGCCGGCCTCACTTCTGATACGTGAAGCCCTGCAGCCTTCTGCCAGGATAATACTCTTGAATTCCTCCACCGCACGCGGCAGATCCTCATTCACGATGAGATAATCATACCAGACCAACTCGCGAATTTCGCGGCGAGCATTGTCCAGCCGTCGGGCAATGACCTCGGCGGTATCGGTATTGCGCCCGCGCAACCGGCGCTCAAGTTCTTCGAAGCTCGGCGGCAAAATAAAAATAAAGACGTCATCCGGGCAGTTGCGCTTAAGCTGCGCCGCACCCTGACAATCGATATCCAGCAGCAGATCCTGACCCTGTTCACGTGCTTCCTGCAGGGTAGCCAGTGCAGTCCCGTAGCAGTTTCCGTGAACCCTGGCCCATTCGGCGAAAGCACCTTCCGCCACCATGGTATCGAAAACCTCCGGAGTGACAAAGTGATAATCGACACCGTCTGTTTCGCCATTTCGACGGGGACGCGTGGTAAAGGAGATAGAGTGCCGCATATCGGGGAAAATGTCAACAATCTGCCGACACAATGAGGTCTTACCAGCACCTGACGGCGCGGATATGACAAACAGGATGCCATTTCTTTTCATACGTTATTCTCCAGCGGTTACCAGCCGTAGCGGGCCATTGCACTATTCGATATTCTGAACCTGCTCGCGGATTTTTTCCAGGTCGGCCTTCATGGCCACGACCAGGCGGGTCAACTCCAGATCGTTGGATTTCGAGCCCATGGTATTGGCTTCGCGGTTCATCTCCTGGAGAATGAAATCCATCTGCCGCCCAACAGCCTCCTCAACACTGAACAGTCCCCGGAACTGTTCAATATGGCTGGCGAACCGGGCCAGCTCCTCGCAGATATCGCAACGATCGGCAAACACCGCAACCTCCTGCGCGACACGCTGGGGATCGACCTCAAACCCGTTTTCCAGCCGCGCCAGGCGCTCCATAAGCTTCTCTTTCCACTCCAGCGGCACCTGGGGCGCCCTTTCCCGAGCCGAACTCAGTAACGACTCGATATGGGTCAGATACTCATCCATGTCCTGCCGAGTCGCCGTGCCCTCGGCATGTCGCATCTGCTCTATGGCTGTCAGTGCCTTGGCCAGCGCGTCGGTCAGACAGTTTCGAACATCCTGTTCATCCGGATCGCCTTCGGTCAAGGTAATCACTTCCTTTTGTCCGGCAAGCAAACCGACAGTGACATCTCCATCCAGAGCGAATTCGGCCCGCATCTGCCGAAACAGGACCATATATGCAGCAGCAAGTTCCTTGTTGAGCACCGGGGCACGACCGCCACAGGCGTTGTTTTCGATATTGATGAAGACATCGATTTTGCCGCGTTTCAGTCGTTCCCCAACGCGTTTTTTGATCTCGCCCTCGAAACCGAGCAGAAAGCGCGGCGCTTTAACGGAAACGTCCCCATAACGATGATTTACCGATTTGACCTCCACCGTAAGGGAAATCTCGCCGGCAGTTGCCTGCCCCTTGCCATATCCTGTCATGCTTTTGATCATGAACAGCCCTTTCTCTATGTCGGACGGGGCGGAAAGCATTCACTTCCGCCCTGCCGTAAAATAAAATCCACCGCTTCCACCAGGCTGGCATAACGCCCGATGGAAGGATCAAGACTCTGCGCCGTTTCGGCCCCGTAACCGGTCAACACCAGCAGAGGCGTACAACCGGCCCGTCGCCCAGCATCCATATCAGCCGGCTTGTCGCCTACCATAAACGAACGATGCAGATCGATATTCAACTGCTCGGCGGCCTGCAGCAATAAACCCGGCTCGCCCTTGCGGCAATCACACCGTTTGCGCCACTGCCCCTGCCCGGCTTCGGGATGGTGCGGACAGATAAAAAATCCGTCGATATGGGCGCTTTCGGAAATCAGCAGGCGACCGATGTGGTTATGCAATCGGTGGACATCGTCCAGCTCGAAATACCCCCGCGCCACCCCCGACTGGTTGGTCACCACGACCACCAGGAAACCGGCGTCGTTCAATCGCCTTATGGCTTGCGGCACTCCCGGTATAAACGTGAAATCCTCCACCCGATGCAGGTAGTTTTTTTCAACGTTGACGGTACCGTCGCGATCCAGAAAAACCGCTTTACGCGGGGCAACGGCCTCACCCCTGCTCATAGCGATCCAGAATGCGTTCGATGATATTGGTGGTGGAACGCCCGTCCACCAGATCGATAAGCTCTACCCGACCGCCGTAACTTTCGACCAGATCCTTGCCAACCACGGTTTCCGGCGTATAGTCGCCACCTTTGACCAGAATATCCGGTCGCAAGGTATCGATCAATTCCAGGGGCGTATCCTCATCGAACACCACCACGTAATCGATGCAACTCAAGGCTGCCAGGATATGCGCACGCTCCTGTTCGCTTATCAGCGGGCGACTGGGCCCCTTAAGTCGGCGTATGGAAGCATCGGAATTCAGCCCCAGAACCAACAGATCGCCGAGGCGCCGGGCCTTCTGCAAGTATTTAACATGCCCGACGTGCAACAGATCGAAACAACCATTGGTGAATACTACGGTTTTGCCCCGCCGGCGTTCCACTTCAAGCACATCCCGCAGCGATTCACGCAGCCTTATTTTGGAATCGTACTCCAAAGCATGATGCGCCATGGCCTCATGCAGTTCTTCGACATTGACCGTTGAGGTACCAACCTTGCCGACCACAATACCGGCACCGATATTGGCCAGGGCGGCAGCCTCACTGACAGGCAGCCCCCCTGCCAGACCGAGCCCGACCAGCGACAACACCGTATCTCCGGCCCCTGTGACATCATAAACTTCCCGAGCCTGCGTCGGCAGGTGCACCTCCTCGCCGTTACGGAAGAAGATCGAAATCCCCTCCTCACTGCGAGTCACCATCAGAGTTTCCAGATCGATGCGCTGCATGAGAGTGCGCGCCGCGAGACGCAAACTTTCTTCGTCAACGATGGATATGCCGGAAGCAACCTCGGTTTCCTTGCGGTTGGGCGTCAGCAGGGTGGCGCCACGATACTTGGCGTAATCGTTACCTTTGGGATCGATCACAACCGGGATGCCTTTTTGCTTGCCGACTGCGATCACGGACTGCAGCAAATCCTCGGTCAGAACGCCTTTGAGATAATCGGATACCAGGATCACATCAAAACGATCGGCGCTGTTCGATACAAATTCGGCCAGCACGGCCTCCTGCGTTGCATCGATCGGACAACGGCTTTCCCGATCAAACCGCATCATCTGCTGACCCGAAGCGAGGATCCGGGTTTTGCGGCTGGTAGTACGCTTAGCGTCGAACTGCAACCCCTCGATACCGACCTGCTTCTCTTCCAGACGACGGCGCAACAACAAACCGTCGTGCCCTTCGCCAAGCACACTGGCGACATGCACCTGGCAACCGAGGGTTACCAGATTATTAATGACGTTGCCGGCCCCTCCAAGGCGCAGGTCTTCGCGCACAACATCCACCACCTGCACCGGGGCCTCGGGGGAAATCCGTTCGGTACGCCCCCACAGATATTCATCCAGCATCAGATCGCCGATGACCAGCGCTCGGAGGTCTTTCAACCGGCTCAGGAAATTTTCTATGTTTGTTCGGTCCATGACTCTTCCGTTACCCGCGAGATCCACGGGGAATCAGCAAAAAGAAACCGGCCAGAGGGGCCGGCCTCGTTAACAACGCAACTGCGCTTACCATATCCGCCCGCAACATGCAATACCTTTCGGCAGCCTGGCCCGTCAGAATTCAGGCCAGCCGGTCAAGTACCGCCTGGGCAAACAGCGGGATGTTGATTTCGTGATGTCCAGTAATGGTAAACCCGCGACCACTGCCCAGCGTGGGACGCTTGACGACGTTGGTCAACGGACGATAGTGCTGGATCATGTCGAAATTGGCGGTTGTAAAACCGTCCACATGGTAACCCAGGTTCTGAGCGATGGACAAGGCCTTAAGAAAAACTTCCGGCAACAGCACCGCCGATCCGACATTCAGCCAGACACCGCCGTCGCCGAGATCCGCCACCACGGAAGTCAAAAGCTTAAAATCCCGATAGCTCATCTCGCCGATCACCCCGCCGTCGGCTTCCGGATGCTGATGAATAATATCCGTACCGATGGCCACATGCACCGTAACAGGAATATCCTTACCGACACAGGCTGCCAGCAAGCTGTAATCCCGGTACGGATGCTGTTGCTCGATTATGGCCTGACCTATAGCCCGGCCAAAGCCGTTGTCACCCGCCACCGCCTGCTTGAGGATAGCGTTCATCCCCTGACCGGTTTCGAGGGAAAAACCGAAATCGCCGGCCGCGAGAACCGCAGCCACATCCTCGGAGGTGGCGCCAACCAAGGACACTTCATAATCGTGAATCGTAACCGAACCGTTGGTCGCCACCGCCGTAATCACATCGGCCTCGATGAGGGCCTTGAGAACCGGCTGCAGACCGCATTTGATAACGTGCCCGCCCATGGCCAGCACCACCGGCTTGCCTTTTTCGCGAGCCGCCACCACCGCATCGACCACGCCGCGCAGATTGTCGGCGCCGAGCAGATGGGGCAGACTGTCGAAGAAATCCTGGAAAGAGCGCCCCGCACGCGGAGGTTCGGCAAAATGTTCACCGACTTTGACCTTGTTGTCCCGCGTGGTTATCGAATAGCGTTTAACACCGGAAAAATCCATCGGTTTATAACGTTTCACAGGAGTTAACCTCCGTATTCGGAAAATCGAAAACGCATCCCCACAAGCAATAATTTTTTATTACTTCGGGAATATTCGCCAACGTAAAGGATAAAACAAGAACAATCTGCCTCAAACAACGACTTACCAGGCAAATAATCAAATGTATTACTGGTTATTTTTTCCGAACAATTATTCTTTTAAGAGCAGAAAAGACATCCGAAAAGGAGAATGTTCTTGAAAATCTTTCTTTGGATAGAGAAACATTTTCCGAGATACTTAAATTGAAAAATTTTTCTATTTCATTTATCACAAATTCCGAATCGGCTATCAAGCTTGAGTAATCGATAACAAGATTTTCCTCGGCATGTTTTTTTGCCTCGGAATTCCACCTATCGTAGAACCACTGCAGATCATCGAAAAGGCCATTATCACATGCAGCTTGATGCCACTCATCTACAGTCGTGCAATTTTTAAACTCATCACGCTCTTTATGGATTTTCTTTTTCGAGGCCCTATAGTAAGCCTCGATAATTTCTCTGGGATCCCTGAGAAGAATCACCTTTTTTTGTCCTCTAACTAACTCTAAATTATTATCAGTAGGAGGAATATGCTGTTTAAAAAACTGACCACTATCTCCAAAGACATCAGTCTGTTCGGAATTAAATTCGCGAATATCGCTATGGTATCTATGTAGTAATTTTGTCGTTGCAGGGACAGGAGCATCTTTGAAAAATTTTTGTTGTGCAGGCAAACCGTGAAGGAGTCCCATTGTTTTCACTAGTGATGTGCTCGCACTTTTTGGTATTGCAACTATGAGCATCGTTCACTTCCTTTTTCTTTTTATCCAATCGATGGTATGAATAGTATTCCGGTCGAAAACGACAGGCGATTTTAACGACCGTACTGATCATCCAATCTCACAATATCATCCTCCCCCAGATAAGATCCGGACTGCACCTCAATAAGCTCAAGAGGTATTTCCCCGGGGTTTTCCAACCGATGGATGACCCCTAAAGGGATATAGGTGGATTGATTCTCGCTTAACATAAGAATCTCATCCCCTCTTGTCACCTTGGCCTCTCCCTTAACGACAATCCAATGTTCAGCCCGGTGATGGTGCATCTGCAAAGAAAGACTGGCCCCAGGCTTCACGGTAATTCGTTTCACCTGAAAACCTTGTTCCCGATCCATGCATTTATAACTACCCCAGGGACGATAAACAGTGTTGTTCAGCACCACTTCATCCCGATTTTTACTGCGCAACTCATCAACCACGCTCTTGATATCCTGCACGCGATCCTTGCTGCAAACCAAGACGGAATCGTCGGTTTCCACAACGACCACACCCTCTACCCCCACAGCTGCGAGGAGACGGGTTGTGGCACGAAAATAGGAGTTCCGCGTGTCTTTACGAACCACATCCCCGATAACCACATCACCATTGCCATCAGGTGATGCCATCGCCCACAAGGCGTCCCAGGAACCGACATCGTTCCAACCTGCCTCCAGTGGCAGAACAACCGCTTCGGTCGTCTTCTCGAGGACGGCATGATCAATGGAAATGCCCGGGCAACGGGCAAATGTTTCGGAATCGAAAAAGATACAATGATCTTTTTTTCTGGAAGACGACAAAGCCAGCCGACAGGCCTCAATTATTTCCGGAGAAAACCTCTCTAACTCTTCGAGATAGCGTGAGGCAAGAAACATGAATATTCCGCTGTTCCATAGGTAATCCCCGCAATCAAGGTATCGTCTTGCCGTTTCAACATCGGGTTTTTCCTGGAATTTTACAACGTCATAGGCCAGACCCGCATTACCGCCTGTCTGTGCCGGGTCGCCCTTCCGGATATACCCGTAACCGGTTTCCGGCACCGTGGGAACGACCCCGAAGGTTATGAGTTTCCCATCCAACGCGTAGGACTTTGCAGCCGCAAAGGTTTCGCAGAATTTTTCACTGTCTTGTATGACATGATCGGCGGGAAGAATCAGCAAAACAGGATCATCCCCTGCGGCGATGGCATGCATAGCGGCAAGGGCTACAGCCGGCCCGGTATTGCGACCTATCGGTTCGAGCAGAACGGCAGAGGGCGGATGTCCGATGTTTGCCATCTGATCGGCCACAATAAAACGATGGCTCTCGTTACAAACCACCATCGGGGCGGCTAAATCGGCCATATCACCCAAGCGCGTAACAGTATCCTGCAGCATAGACTTCTCGTTAACCAGGGAGAGAAATTGCTTAGGATACATTTCGCGGGACAAAGGCCAGAGCCGACTACCCGAACCGCCGGAGAGAATAACAGGTACGATCATGGTAAGTGCTCCTGAGTGGAACCATTGCCCCAACTATTGAAAGTTAGCCGACGGCGAATATGTACTGATTTTTGATCGATAACTTGACAAACCCTGGACAAACTCTTTTGGTAAAGCACACTATCCCTTTTCGCCAAGATAACGGAAACAAGGCCGTGGAGTTTGGCACGAAGAAATAATCAAAACTGAATAGCGCCTACACATTGAACAGTCAAAAGCCATAACAAAAACACCGAAAGCATGTATTTATCGGCATAATTTACAAGCATTCTTCTGCGGGCGCATACAAAATTATGTTTCAGGTGCAATTCAACAAGAAAGCTTTTGGGGAAAGATATCATTCAAGAATCTTCTCCACAAACTCCCTCACACAACCTTCACCTCCACGCTTGTCACAGACGTAATCAACGACTCTTTTAACAGAGGCAACCCCATCTCCCGGTGAAGCAGAGAGGCCGGCAGCAGCCAACACCTCAAGATCGTTAATGTCATCACCGATATAGGCGGTTTCAGAAGCGTCTATGCCGGTTTCAAGGAGCAATTTATTGAACACCGACAGCTTGTCTTTAATCCCGGTGAACACATAATCCATTTTAAGTTTTTTGGCCCGGTTAAGCACAATCCGGGTGGCTTCACTGGTAATGATTCCCGTCTTGATCCCATGGTTTCGGAGCAACTCAATACCTTTGCCGTCCCGGGTATTGAATTTTTTCAACTCTTCGCCACTCTCACCGTAATACATGCCTGCATCGGTCAAGACACCATCGACATCCGTCAGAAACAATTTCACCTTTTTCAATTTGCCGCTTTGTTCAGACGTTACACTGATTTTGCGATTAGCCAGCATACCTTCGATAATTTGCCAATCGACCTCATCATCGATTTCGAAGTAGGTGGCTTCAGGCATTTCGTACGTTACGACATGACCGGAAAGCCTGGAACCGCTTTTTAACAAGCTGTCCTTTCGGCTGACATAGAACGCACCGTTTTCAACCAGTATGCCATCAAAATCCTGCCTGCGCGGCCGACTGCAGGGATCGTAATTAACCGGTACCGCACGGCCCTCATCGGCCACTTGCCAGTAAAATCGTTTTTGCCGAACAACCGAAACCAACCCATCGGCCTTATTATTCAGATATTTCCGAATTCCCCTGTCCAAGTCGCCGGCTTCAAGTAGGGGGGAGGTAGCCTGAATCAGGACCATATGCTCGAAATTCCGTTGGCGTGAAAATTCAAGCATCGCCGATTCGGTACTGGCCGTGTCGGTAGCGGTTTCGCTGCCACGAGACACGACTTCGACCCGCTCACTGCCGAAACGGTCGACCACCTCGGCAATCTCGGCGTCGTCCGTGGCAACATACACCTTGTCGATAAGGTCGCAACGGGTAGCGGCATCGAGCACCCAGTAGATTAATGGCCGCCCTGCCAGATTTTTGATATTTTTACGTGGAATCCCCTTACTGCCTCCCCTGGCCGGGATAAATGCAATAATTTTTTCCATCACTTCGCAGTCCGTTTTAATTTTGCACGCTGAACTTTTTCAACATCCAGGATCTCTTCTTTTTTATAGGAAAGAGCTTTACTGACATTGCGCACATCACGCACGAGCTTACGTAACCCATCAGGCTCCAGAGATGCGGCATGATCGGTGCCTTTCCAGGTGCGGTCGAGAGTGAAATGCCGCTCGATCCATTGCACACCAAGAGGCAGTGCGGCAATATCGGCAGCGATCCCCAAATGGTGGCCGGAAAAACCGATGGCCTTGACCCGACTGCCGAAGCGTTCTTTTAAACGGGTAATTTCATAAAGGCAAATATCTTCAAAGGCCACGGGATATCCGGATGTACAACCGTAAAGAACCAGATCTTGAGCACGTCCTTTTTTCTCGAAGAAGGCCACGATCTGCTCTTCTTCCTCTTGGGTAGTCATACCCAAAGATACGTGAATTTCCCCTTTATAATGATCGCACAGATATTCGAGCATCTTGAATTGCAGATTGCAAGCCGAGGGAACCTTGATCAATTCGGGATTGAGGCTGGCAATTTCCTTTGCGGAAGTCAAATCCCAGACGGAGGTACTGTAAACGATGCCAAACTCCTCGCACCATTTCTTGAGTTGCCGATGCTGATCTAAAGACAATTCCAGAAATTCGCGATGTTCTCCATAGGTAGAGCCATAGGAATTGGCAGGATTGGGATGCGGAGCATCGTATTCTTCCTTGCTCAACAATTCAACATTATGGCGCTTTTGAAACTTGGCAACGTCTGCTTTGCAAAAAGTTGCGGCAACAACGATCAGCTCCTTGGCGATATCCATATCGCCTTTATGGTTGCAGCCTATTTCGGCAATAACTTTCGGTGTCAACATAAAAATCCTTCCTGAAACTCCCGGAAATCCGAGTTGGTGTCATTTATTAGGGTCATAGACATACATAACCGCCCAGATCGGACATGAATGCCTAACACACCACCTAGAGGTTTACAATCTGAAAATGGTCACTTAGATAATGCTGGCGATAATAGGTGTAAACACGTTCGGTAAATACTTTCCGCTCTGATTTAAGGATGTCTTCAACGGGAATCTCATAACTGTGTATCGGCAACTGTTCCCCGAAAAGAGTATGAGCATTATCCAATGCGGTGGAATAAAGTCCGATCAAGCCCAGAGGGAGCTCCCCCTTTTCCAGAAGAACCAATTCAATAGGCTTATCGAAGGATTTGACCTGCCAGTTGAGACATGTTGCAAGGTCACGAACGCGCGGAGCATCCTCACGCCTATGAGGAATGTAACAGATCGTTTCTTTGAAATCCTGTGCTATCCGTTCGAGATATCCCCGGTAGTGACTTTCGCTCACAATCCCCATTTCCACCAATGGGCAACCGATAAAATACCTTACAGGCTGGCGCTTGCAGACAGACATGCCCCGACGTAAAGCCTCATAACGATGCTTTACGATCCGATCCTGGTCCGGAACTTGAAAATTAAAGGTAGAAAAAAAAGTCAGTGCGGGAATGTCATGATCGCGATACCCAAAGAGGCGACGTTTATTTAAATAACGACGCCACCCCCGTTCATATTTGGCATCGGGTGTGACGTTCTGCCGACGTCTGTCGGCCACGGCAAGAGTCGCCGTCCCATCGTCGAGCAAAACCACGGGTTGCCCTAGAGTATTCGCCACGTGGCGCATGAATCTGGAGCGGAAATCCCCGATAATGACTTGGTCAATGCTTTCGTACCTCCCATGCAACCAGCGATGAAAAAACATGCGTGCGGAGAGAAACGACACCAAAGACTGTGCAGACCCAATCGATTTAACTTCACTCCAGTCCGACTCTCGAATCAAAGATAGGGTTTGGCGCTGATTCAGAGGCGACACGCCCTCCAGAACAAGCAGCAAGGACTGATCCGGAGAAACCCCAAAATGCCGCTGAGCCTCTATCGCATTGATCAGTTGAAGCGGCGATTCAACCATAAACAATTTCACAACTATTCATCCCTATTGGCAGCTGATTTTCGTTTGATGCGTCTTTCCTGCTGATGCAGTATGGCCTCGGCTTTTTCAGTAATCGCACGAAACAAGCCCCCATTTGCCTCAAATATACGTGACAAAGACCGTTCACCGAAATAGGTTTGTAAAAAACGCAGGTGGTCACGCTTCGATAACGGTTTACCCAGAACCGAAAACAACAAAGCAGCCAGATCCTTCACCCGCCACCGGTATGATAGAACTGTATGCTCTTGAGCCCGATGCAGATCCATTAGAAACAAGGGAGGTTCGCCGATGGGATTTTCCAGCCAGTTTAGAGGCAAGCGGAAATGATTAACATAAAGATCCCTATGATTTATCCCGGCACCGTGCATCTTTGCCACGATCTCACCCACCGCACGTATCAATTGTCTTTTCAGTTTTGCCGACGGTTGTTGTTTCCACTGCATGCACAGTTCGTTCAGAGTACAACTCTGAGGCAGGGCACGGGTAATGATAAAGGAGCGCTGTGTCGTAGGCCAGCGACCATCAACCCCGAAGGCAACGAGTTGCGCGGTGTCGATACCGATACAGTTGAGCAACGCAGTCATACGATATTCGTTGCCAGCGCCCAAAACCGGACGCCGCAAACGTATGACTTCTCCGACGATATCGGCCCAGGTCAATCCGTAATGTTGTTTGACAAAATAGTCCCGTCCCCCAAGTTCGACCCGAAACGTGTGACGCCGCTCGATCCGACGAACACTCTCTCCCGCCAGCCCCATAACCCAATCAAAGGTCGCTTTGGGGCCCTGTGGCGCCATATGCCGCAATTCATCAGCAAGCCAGATCTGCATGCACTTTTTCCTTGACGAGTTTCTCAATGATATCGCAGGCCACCCGCGGGCGGCCGTAAAGATCCGTGATATCGGCATAATACCAACCATTTTGGCCGAGTTGTTTCCTGAACTCCTGATCGCTTGCGAGTCGCAAAAGTGCCTTATCCAGCAAATGTTGATGCCAAGGTATGTCGGATACGACCAAGCCCCCATCCGCCCTGGCAACATGCACACTAAATCCGGCACTTTCACTGACAACGACCGGAATGCCGGCGACCAAACCTTCAAGAATGGCGTTGCCGGCAGTTTCGCTCAGAGCGGGATGCAACAAAATATCGGCAGCGGCAAGCAAGTGGGGAACATCGTCGCGAGGCCCCAAAAAGACAACCTGGTCAGCAATACCCAACTCTGCCCCCATTTTGGCAAAGGGGCGCGCGTCGCCCTTTCCCACCACCCAGAGCTGCGTATTCTGGCGCAAGTCTGCAGGCAGTGCGGCCAGCGCACGCATGGAACGATCCACCCCTTTACGTTGAAAATCGGATCCGATCATCAACAGTACCAAAGAATCCCCGGACACCCCCAGAGCGGAACGCGTTCTGGTGCGCTGGCCGGACGAACTAGCATCCCGAATAGACTTTTTATCGATTCCTGCCGGCAATGGATGAAATCGCTGCTCGGGTGTCTCGTAGCAGGACTGAAAGATACGTTTTTCACGTTCCGCAATATACATGATATGCGTGGACGCTTCCTTGGAAAAAACCGCTTTTTCAAAGGAAGACAGAATTTTGTAACGAGGAGCAAGCTTGAGCAATGGGATGTATTTTAAACCGACTTCATGTTGGTAACAGACATCCCCATTATAGTAAAGATCGAGCCCGGGCATCCGCTTAAATCCCACAACCAGATCATGTTCACATTTATGAACTGTTTTCTGAAACTTCCGAACAAACGAAAGCATCTTTCCGTGATTGGTCCAGCCTTTGGCGGGAATTATTTCAATCTTGGCACCCGAAAGATGAGGCCCCTCCCAGGAATGGCAATAAAACGTGAGCTTATGCCCACGCCTCAAAACCTCCCGGGCAATGTTGTGCATACTTTTCTCTAACCCCCCAAAGGGATAATACTGAAAAGTAGCGAATCCTATATCCATGAACGGCTTCCTATATTCTTATTAAAAAATCACCGTGATCATTACTCAGGGCAACAAAAAACGATTTGATTTGTTTTGCGACTGAACAAGCCAAAATCCGATCTATCCGGTTGAAGGTAAAAAGGCACCGATAACCATGCTGAGATTGGCCCATTCGCGAACCGTTAAAGCCATAACGATTCTTCACAACAAGTGGTGGCCATCGCCAGCCGCCATGGTACGCATAAACTCGGCACTGCCCATAATGTACATGACGCCGCGCTTTGACAGGTAAGGTTGCATCTGATCGATAATCTCTAATCTCAAACCGTCAGCCTTTTTAATATGCTTCTTTCTCACCAACACCAGAAAGGGACGCTGTTGCTCCTGCCACAGGGCAACTTTATCGGCCGTGATTTCCGGAAGAGGCCGCCCGTAATAATAAATCAGCTGAATCGGTTCTTCGCCCAGATAATAAACCGGCACATCGCCTCGTAATGAGTCGATCCTGGAGGCTAAAGGTTTTAGCGATTCAAAACGATAAGCAACGGCCCGCGGCTCAACATAACCAAAATAGCCAATCAAAACCAGCATCAATACGGCGGTTCCCCCGACCATTACACGACCTACCCAGGCTCGCCCACGCTGCGCCATCGCCATGCGCCAGTGCTCCGCCACCATGCCAAGACATACGGCCATAGCCGGATAGATAGGCAGGATGTATTTGTCCCGCTTATAGTCGAACAATGAAAAAAGCAAAAGCGGTACCAACGCCGCCAGACCGAAAAAACGTCCGGATTTTGAAGCAACTATACGCCGAAAAACGTGCATGGGACGATAAAAAATCAGTAGAACCCATGGGGCAAAGGATCCCAGCAGATGGCGAATATAATAGTATGCCGGCTCAGCTTGATGCGCTACCTCCACGACCTTGGCGGAAACTTCACTGCGTATCACCGAAAGCATGGGCGTACCTTCGAGATACAGATTGACATACAGATACCAGGGAAAAGCTATGAGACCGAATACCAGCCATCCAGGCCAATAAACGAGAGCCTTGAGTGTCCGGCGATCTTTTTCCAACAGCCCAAAAATAAGCACGGGTGGAATAAAAAACAATAGCGCCACGGGGCCCTTGGTCAAAAAAGCCAACCCCAATGCGCCATAAACCAGAGACAGATATCTGCGGGCACCACCGCAGATGTATTCGTAAAGGCACACAATCGCCGCGAACACGCACACCGTCAACAGCATATTAATCTCGGCAAGACGGGCCTTGGTGGAAAAAAAATACGAGGTCACCAAAACCGCGGCCCCAAACAGCGCAGGCCATTGACCAATATAGCGCTTCAGCCGATAAAACAAAAGCCAGGTAGCTCCGAACCCACTCAACGCCGAGGGCAGCCGCAAAACCCATTCGGCAGTACTAGCGCTAAGCAAGGCAAAAACCGCACCGAACCAGGTAAACAAAGGCGGCTTTTGCAGATATACCTGACCATTTTTGGTCGGTATCAACCAATCGCCACTGGCCAGGAGCTCCCGTAATACCACCAATCGCCTGGCCTCATTGTGGGTCAGCAGCGGTACGGACCAGATCCCCCACCCGTAAACCAGCAGAGAGCCAACAAAAACCAACCAGAAAAAGAGCCGAAACAACTTGTCACAATCAGGCTCGGGTTGCAAAAAGCCACCGGGCGGATCAGTAAAATTCATCATAGAAGCCAAAAGACCGGGCATACCGGAAAAGGAAGGGAAAAAGAAGTGAAGCCATAATCAGCAGTCAGGCCATGGCATTTTGCTTGCGTTGCTTGTGAATAAAATAAAGATTACGACCATAAATGAGAAACCCTGTCGACTGTCCAAGGGTGAATACCAGGTCGCGCCGCAAAAGAGCATAAATCAACAGCAGAAGACTGCCACCCAGGCTAAAATACCAGAACGCTGTCGGAATCACGCTCTGACGACGTTTTTCCGAATAAACCCATTGAATAATAAACCGCATGGAAAACAGGGCTTGTCCTGCCAGGCCCAAAACCAGGATAGCCGTTTCAGTTTTAATCATTGAATTCCTTGATCCTTACCTTGAGATGGCGCTTGATCATCCAACGCACGGCAATGACATCGTACAGCCCTTCGATGCCGCGCTGCAGATTATTGTACTTGGAAACACCGTGCACCCTTGCCCGATGATGCACCGGAACCTCCAGAACCCTGGCACCTTCCAGGCGCATAAGCGTCGGTAAAAAACGGTGCAGACCACGGAAAATGCGAATTTCTTTAAGCATGGAAGCACGCATGACTTTAAGGGAGCAACCGGTATCGTGAATAGTCTCCCAAGTCAAACGATTGCGCACAAAATTGCCGATGCGGCTGCCAATTTTTTTGGACAAGGTGTCCTGCCGGTCGGCACGCCAGCCGTTGATCATATCGTATTCGCCGAAATGCTGCAAAAGGGTCGGTATATCGGCCGGGTCGTTCTGAAGATCCGCATCCATCGTAATGATGATATCTCCGTCGGCATGTTGAAACCCCGCATATAGCGCCGCCGACTGGCCACAATTGTTTTCGAACGAAAGATAACGAACCTGCTTATGGCGAGCCGCCAGAACCTTGATGATACCCAGGCTGCCATCGCTGCTGCAATCGTCCACCAGCAATATCTCGTAAGGATGTTTGAGCATGTCGGCCACACAGGTCAGCTCTTTGAACAGCTCCTCGATGTTGCCTTCCTCGTTGTAAATAGGTATGACAAAAGAAATTTTTTCCATGATATCTCAATCTTATAGGATGGCGGACATGAGCCGTAGACGCTGTCGCAACACTGCGGGAAAATGCGTTTCCGTTACCCTTTGGACAAATCAAGGGCCGATTCATTGCCCTGCAATAGCCGGCTATTTCACAAAACGTTTCGGCCGTGGATCGCAGTGCTGCAAAACCAGGCCTTGCGTATCTGTAACAACTTTACATATTACTCCGTTTGCCCGGACGGGGTAAACAATTCCTTTTCCAGCAGATCGCAAAACAGGTGCAATACCGCCCCATGCGCTGTCTGAATATAAGGGGTATGATGCTCCGGTACCGTCAGGTTGACATCGACGATGGATGCAATGCTGCCGCCTTCGCGCCCAAGCAGACCGATGGTTTTGCAGCCAACCTGATTAGCCGCCGTCAGAGCATGAAATACATTGTTCGACATCCCGCTGGTACTGAGACCGATAACCACGTCCCGAGGATCGGCAAGAGCTTCGATCTGGCGTTTAAAAATCTCATCAAACCCGTAATCGTTGCCCACCGCCGTCAAAATGGACGTATCGGTGGTCAAAGCGATGGAGGGCAAAGCCTTGCGTTCCATAAGAAACCGACCCACAAGCTCCGCGGCAAAATGCTGTGCATCCGCCGCGGAACCGCCGTTGCCCATGATCAGAACCTTACCGCCGCAACGCAGGCACGCCGTCAAAAGTTGAACGCTCTGCCGAATCTGGTCGACCTTTTCACGGCCAACCCGATCAACCACATCCCGCAATTCCTGAAAATATGTTTGTATAGCGACTGTCGTCATTAAAGTACCCCTTATAAATTGTTCAGTGCATGCTGCCAGTGGCGGCGAAACAGTTGCACGGTCTCCCGGTCCGCACCAATACGAGACAAGTCACGCAGAAAATGCCCGATATCTCGCTCTGCCCGCTCTGCGGGAAGCCGTCGATAACGGCGCACGCCGTCCAGGTCGACAAGCCAGATCTGGGGGTGGGACGTATGTTCATTCCCGATGAGGATATTGCGCCAGTTACTATCTCCATGAATGACATGAGCCCGGTGCATCCGTCCCATCATGCCGCCCAACACCCTTAAAAAATACTGCCGCCTGGAATCATCCAGTTCCGGCCAAAGATCGCGCAGCGAACGACACCCTTCCAGAAACGGGCAGACCAGATAGCTTCGACCCAACAACCCCAGGTGGCGTTCTTCCAAACCCACCAGCGGCGCCGGCGTCGGAATTCCGATAGACAGCAAAAGCTGTCCGGCGCGAATCGAGCGTAGAGCCCTGGAAGCCCTGAATATATTCTTGATGCGGTAGTAAGTACCCTGGCAATTGTAACGCTTTACAAAATACGGTTTACTCCCGACAACAACTTTGACCTGATCGCGGGGATTGCCGGAACGCCCCGAAGAAACCTTCTCGCCAAGACGGAACAGGCGCTCCGGATCGGGAAGCAGCGCCTCCTTTATCTCTCCAAGAAATGTTCCCCTTGCAAAATAGCAGCGATAAACCCCTCTGCGCTCGAATTCAACCCCTGCTGGCGTTTCCCTTCGTGTTGGCTGTATACCCATCACCAGTACCTCTGCCGATGCCAGCCACGCATAAAAATATCCAGAAAACCATCCGGCAACCGGGAGCGTTTGAAATCACGGGAAAAACGACGCAAATCCTTCAGCACCCGCCGGGAACGAACCCAACGGTTAACCCGACTGCCGTCAAAATCGACCAACGATACCTGAGCCGGCTGTTGCGGGTTAATCAGAATGTTATCCCATTTTAAATCCCCATGGGAAAACCCCGATGCATGCATGTTACCGACCATTTGACCGAGCCGGTACAGATGGTGGCCAAGCCTGGCTTCCGGGATGTTTTGAAGATGCCACAGTCGTTGATGCCCTTCAAAAAAATCCATCAGGATCCAGGATCGTCGAACCACGCCAAAGGACTTCTCTTCCAGACAAAGCAATGGCCGGGGCATAGGCAGATGCCGGAAGATTCCCTTCCAGGTAACCAGCCAGGTGCGGCGGGCGCGGGAAAAACGACCGAAACGGACCAAACTGTAAAACAGACCGCGACGATTGTAGCGTTTTAAAAAATAAGAACGCCCACCCAGCACAACATGCCCGGCATGCGTACGACTGCCCGGTTTATAGATCACGGCATTTTCGAAAGCCTGATCGGGATCCGGCAGCAAAGCGCGTAAAGCGGCCTCAGCTTCGGCGCCGCGCTGGCGATAAACATCGTAGCCCTGACGGTTTTCTCTGACAAAATCGTCATTGATGCCAAAACAGCGCCGAGCCTGCCGGGACCATAAACGCCTGGCCTGCCTGAGACAGCGGGCCTGCAGCCCTTTTAACCATCTGCGTCGCAGCGCCCGGCTGACTTGAGGACCGAGATAAGCCGTAATGAGTCGCCACCTCTCGGATCGGCTGGCACGACCAAAAACCGAAGCATACAAAGAGGCCAGGGAAACCATACGTTGTCTATCGGATAACGCTTTTCCCCAACGGCCCGGCGGATGACCATAAAGCCCAAAGGAGATCTCCGATCTTTGCGCATCAACCAGCAACTCACCCCAGAGACGGTGATCAAAAGCAATGCCGGCATCGTGCAGACGATGCAGAAAGCGCCCCAGAACCCGAACAAACCGGCGCTTATCGGCAGCAGTCAAATCACCGTATGCACCATTCCAATAGGCCTCCAGGGGGAGTGCCTTGCCGACAGACCGTGTCTGAAAAACAATGCGCTCGGATAACCACCCGGCACTCTGCACCCCGACACCCACGACACCCCAGGCCGGACACCCGCAGTTTTCAAGGTGTCGCAGAAACCGCTGTGTGCGACGCGCGACTCGGTGGAACAGGTGTCCCCTCGGGGAAACAACAGATACCACCTCGCAGGTATCGGCAGCGACCGAACGGCTGGATCGATAAAGCCAGACAGTTGTTGGTGGTGTTTTGGCACATAACATCGAACCTGATTTTCCTCTCAACCTTTGCATCCCGCTCATGTACTTGAGGTATCGATCGCAGCTTGCCGCCATAAGGTCAGCGAATACCACTCACCCCGTGCTAAATCAGGCGCCACACGCCACCAGCTTTTATCCGACAACGGGGTTCAAGCGCAACTGAAGATCGAATAAAAAGCATCCGCAAATGAACGCATCACGAACAGTACGGGAAAAACAAGCTATCATAGGGGCAAAAAATCGTTCTGACAACCGTGATTTTATCGTTATGGTGTCTTTTATTTGCCCAGGCACAGCAAAAACTTCAACAGATACGAGCCCTTGAACAAACAGCGGGGGGAGGTTTGCAGTGCCTGCGCATAATAGGCTCGGGCCCGGGCATGATTGCCAGCCAGGTAGTGTGCACGAAACAGGCGTAAGCAGCGGTTGGCTCGATACATGGAGCGCAGCTTCATTTGCTCGGGGGTCAGCCGGGCGGGATCAAACAGCGCATCGACGGAACGTAGACCGGTTTCCTCGATACGATCGAGATTTCCCCGCAAGCTGGCGGGATGACGTATCTTTTCGACCAGCACCTGGGGAATCGCCAACGTATCGCAACGAGCGATCATCTGTCCGAAAAAGACCACATCCTCGTTGACATGAATACCTTCGGGAAACCGAAGCTCCCCCAGAGCCGCCTTGCGAATGACCACGGCTCCGGTGGTGAGACTTTTGAGATCTTTCCGCAGAAACCGCCGAAAATTTTCCGTCCGGTCGGAACTCAAATTTCCCGGAAGTTTATCCGTTGACACCCCGGACTGCGCGACCGAGCGGTAACCGCCGAAAAACATCTCGCCGTCAGGATGCTGAGCCACAGCCAGACGCAGATGCTCAAGGGCATTGGGGGCCAGGCGGTCATCGGAATCAAGGAACCAGATGAAATCCCCCCTGGCCTTGGCAATACCATGATTTCGCGCAGCCGCGGGGCCTTGATTGGATTGATGCAAAAGGCGCAGGCGACCGACGGGTAGCTTGTGTTTTTGCATAAAGGTCTTGATAACGTCGCGGGTATCGTCCGTGGAACCGTCGTCGACAACCACGATTTCGTAATCCTCGCCGGACTGATCGAGAATGGAAAGCAGACATCGCTCGATATAACGACCGTAATTGTAGGTGGGAATGATAATAGACCATTGCATTGCAAGTATCCCTTGCCGGTTGAACAATCTGAATTATCGAAGAGTCAGCGAAGTGAAGGCAAAATCGCCCGAATCGCCGATTGTTCCATGGCGCGGGCACTTGACAACAGGCGTGCATGCACGGCCTGCGTGGATACGGGCGTTTGCAGCAATTCGGTTAATTGATCGAGCCTTCGGCCACGCAAGCGGCGATCCCCGATCTCTTCCGCGTACACGTAATAGTCCAGAGCATCGTACATGCCGTAGAATACCTGCCGTTTATCCCTCCAGGCGAACACGTGGCCGCTGTTGATATTGTCCTGTTCCGAAACTACCGCCTGACCGATGCACACCGCGGGAACCCCCAGACGCCAGGCATTCACACATACATGATAGGTATCGGAGATCACCAGTTCATAACTGCCAAGCATCCGGTACAGATCGCCGGGAGTCGGCGGCGTCGGATGGTTCACAATCTCCAAACCGGGAAACCGGAAACGAACCTTGTCGCGCATGCGCCCGAAACCCTTGGTCAGGCCCCACGGCAACCATTGTCCGCGCTTACCCAACCTGCGACACAGATCGCGCGCAAAACGTGCCATGATTCCGGGATGGCATTTATTGCGCCCGAAAAAAACACCGACACGGCCGGTGTCGGGAACAATAGGATTCTGCCGATCGCTGCAGGCCAGCTCTTTTAAATCCTCTGGCAATAACACCAGGGAACAATCGCACCCCAGATAACTCGCAGAATAGTCGTTGCGCAGTTCGGACACCCGGGCCGCCGAATAAATATCCCGCATCTTGATCTGTTCGGCACGCCGAAAAAATCGTTGCGCCTCTGGTCCGTAATCGTCGGCGCTATAATGCGCTGAGCGATTATGGAGCAAGTTACCGCCGAAAACCAGGACCTTCGACCAGACCTCTGCGGGCGCGTGGCGTAGAAAATAGTGATCCCTTACCAACGCAAGAGCATCATCGGCATGATCGACCAGGCCGATTTTTACCAGGCGTCGCGCAGCCGCCACATGATAATCCGCACTATGCAGAAAGTCGCCCCAAAACACGATCCGGTCACTGGAGAAAACATCTTCCAGACGATTGCGAAAATTCTGGTAGGCAAACGGCAGGCTCTGCCGGATACGCACTTCCTTTTGCAGCTCATCTCCAGCTTGTGCATGCAACTCATCGGCGGTGTAAAGCTGATAAAAGGTTACCTGATCGGCAAACCCATGCCGACGGCTTAATGCATGGAAAGCGAGATCGACACTGGCCATGCCGGGATTGGGTTTGGGCGCAGGTGCGCATATAACGCTGATTTTCCGAGTCATGCACCCCCCAATGCTATGCATCGTTCAGGATTTAAGGTAATTCTCCGCGGCGACGGCGACGCGCCAGCAACTTGATATCGTGTCGGGCAATACGGGCCGTCTTGGCCAGAACAGCCTTCACCAGCTTTCTTTCCGGAACAGTCAGGTGGGAATGACCGAAATAAGCCGACAGAAACCGCAACCGATCGGTTCGGCTCAGACAGCTCACGCGACCGGCGGCATAGTTAAGTTGAGCCAGATCCTTGATACGAAAATGACCGGCACGCAAAGGATTGGACAAGACCCGCTGCAGATCGATAAGATGCAGTACATCGTCGGGACCAAGGAAGAAATGGCTCAGATAAAAATCCTGATGATAGAGGCCATTCTCATGCAAACGGCGAGCAAGCTCCCCCAATTGACGAATGAAACCGCGCTTGCGTTGGCGCTGCTCCCGGGATAAAGCCCCGGAAAATCCTGTGTTCAGCACCTGATCCAGCGGAAGGCAATCATACAACTCTTCGGTCATGCTGAAAGAACAGGTTTCAATCCCCAGTAGGGGGCGTTCACCAAACGCAACAGCCATCACCGTCGGCACGCCGACAGCACGCACCTTGGCAATATTGCGCCACTCGCGAAGCGCCCCGCGAACCGGCAGACGCAGACGCGAGATCCCCTTTAAAAATTCAACCCAGTGAAACCGGTTACGCTTGAGAAAAAAAGCCCGCTCGCCGATCTGCAAACGCACAGTGGAGCGACCCCGCTTATGGCAGATATGCGTACCTCCCGCATATCCCATAAAATCATTAAAACGGGTAAGACCGGCGGCCTCGAGCGCGGATCGGGCTTCCTCGGTGACAGTCATACTGCCTGTGCCATAAATCATTGTTGGCCCTGTCTTTTGAGTTGTTTGCGTGTGGCGTCCAGCACCTGGTTAACGGTAATGCTATGTCCGCATTCCGCATCCCTTGGACATGATTTCTGAAGACAAGGCGAACATTCCAGGGGACTCTGCAAACGTATGTGAAGTGGCCCACGCGGCCCGTTTCGGGATCCGTCCGTCACTCTGAAAATCGACACGGTAGGAGTGTCGAGGGCGGCAGCAATATGAATCGGACCGGTATCGCCTCCGATCACTAAATCGGCTCTCTCCAGGAGCGCGGCAAGTTCCTGTAAAGTGCCGCGCGGCCAGATCACGGCCTGTCCATCGGTAGCCCGGTAAATGGCCTCGGCGGCGTCACGTTCGGCCTCGTTGCCCCATATCAATACCGGTCGCAGGTTATCTTCCGTACAGAGCGTGCGAGCCAATCGCTGCCAGGAATCAAGGGGCCAGAGTTTGGTTTCCCAGGTCGTTCCGTATTGCAGGACAACCAGCGATGGGCCATTCATATTAAATGAACCGAGCTGCTTCTCCACCGCTGTACGTGCCTGAGGTGTCACGTGCAAAGGCCCCGCCGCGGAACGCGCATTGCCGACAGGAAACGCCTCGCGTGCCACCGCCAGGGAACGATCACTGATATGATGGTCGGCGGCAGTCAATACAACCCTGCGATTGGTCGCAAGCAGGTTCGGCCATTCCCGCACGCCACTGAAAGAAAATCCGTACCGCCGGGGAGCACCGCATAGCAAAGTAAAGAGACCACTTTTACAGTTCCCCTGCAAATCGAGAACCATATCGTAACGCTCGTTACGCAACTCGTGCACTGTGGACTTAACGCCTGCGAGAACGGATCTCCAGCCCTCGCGCCGCCAGCGCTTGAGTCCAAGACGGTAAACCCGCCGCAACATCGGGTGGCCTTCGATCAGCGGTGCGAAGCCTTCTTCGACCAACCAGTCGATCTTGATCTCCGGATGGGCCTCCTTGAGATAGGCGAGCACCGGTAACGCATGCACCACATCGCCCAGGGCACTGATTTTAACAATCAGCACTCTCATGAGACATCTCCCAGGAGCTGACGTGCAGCGGTCAGTACATCTTCGGGCGAAATGGCCCGCATACAACGATGATCGGTCGGACACTGCCGGAGCAGACAGGGGGCGCAATCGATGGATTTACGTACGATGCGACAATCCTGAGTCCAGGGTGAAGTGGTGGTATGATCGGTCGGGCCGAACACCGCCACGATGGGCACATCGAAAGCAGCCGCTACGTGCATAGGCCCCGAATCGTTGGTAATCATCAGCCGACAGGCCTCCAGTACCGCCATCAACTGCCGCACGGATGTTTCGCCAATCAGATTCAGTGCCGGGGCACGCATGGCCTGCGCGATATCCCGGCCGATTTCCTTCTCGCCGGGTCCGCCGGTCAACACCACCCGCAAACCGAATTCCTCGACAAGACCATCGGCAACCGCGGCGAACCGCTCGGGCAACCAACGTTTGGCGGAGCCATAAGCGGCACCGGGATTAATGGCTACCCAACGATCGTCCCCGAGAGTCTCCCTTACCCAGGACTGCTCCGCCTCGCTGCACGCAAGACGCAGGCGACCGTCACCCTGCCCCGGGCAGATATGGCCAAGCATATGACGGTAATATTCTGTATGATGCAAACGTTTCTGCTCGGCCCCCACGGCGACACCGTGGGTTAAAAGTAAACGCCGCGCATCGGTGCGGTATCCGACCCGTCGCGGTATGCCGGCCAGAGCAGCCATAATGGCCGCTTCGATGGCGTTTTGCAGCAAAACGGCCATATCGAAGTTTTCCCTACTGAGTTGCCGTGCGAATTTCCACAATCCGGCAAACCCTTTGTGAGGCCCTTTTTTGTCGTAAACCAGCACACGATCGCAATAGGGGTGCCAGGTAAACAGTTGAGCCACCAGAGGATTGGCAACAACGACGATTTCAGCGTCGGGAAAGGCCTTCCTAAGATCGGCCATAGCCGGCGTGGTCATGACGGCATCGCCAACCCAGTTGGTCGATCGCACCATGATACGCCGAATGTTTTGAGGATCGATCGGTTTCAAAAAACAGCTACTCCTTTATCAGGGAATGCATCGTAGGCACCATGAAAGTACAGCGAAATAACGAGGTACTTTACCACGGAAAAGACAGAAAACACGATGGCCATGACAAGCCATTCAGGCCTGCACGACCATGCGTTCAACGCCTGAACCAAGCTGGACCAGCTAATTCATGGGGTCATCGGGGATTTTCGACTTTGTCACAGTCTTCCAGAGGCTGGGCTTCCTCAACCAGCATCACGGGGATGCCGTCCTCAACGGGATATTTCAGGCAACACCGATCGCAAATCAGCGACTCGGGAGCCTCCACCTGACGAACCGCACCCTTACATTGCGGACAGGCAAGAATTTCAAGTAATTCCTGAGATATCGCCATACAGATCACCTCTGATTGCTGATAATGGGGGATAGCTTTTGTTCCAGTTGACCAGTTTCAACAAACATCAACCGCAACGGCACCTGAAAACAGGGTAACGGTAATGTCATGTGCGCCAACTTGACGGCGTCTTTTTCCGTGGTAATAAAATAATCCCCCGACTTTGCCGCATCCTTTAAAAGGATCGCCGCCCGCTCATCATAGGCGGCATGATCCGAAAAATGCAGCGTCCGGGTCAAAGTTAAACCATGGCTTTGGAGCTCACGAAAAAAACCCTCGGGCTCGGCGATACCCGCAAAAGCGATGCCACGCAGCCCGGCCAATTCCCGCAGACTTCGAACTTCGCCATCCAGATCGACAGCGCTCTCTTCCAAAATATGCCGGCAATGCACCACGGGACCGGGCACATCCGCTGTACCGGCCAAATCTTCCGGACAGCGCGTCAAAACAAACAGGTCACCCCGCCTCAGCGCAGAGACTGGCTCGCGCAAAAGCCCGGCCGGCAATACCTGCCCATTACCGAAAGGCCGCAAGGCATCGAGCAGTACCAGGTCAAAATCTCTGGACACGGCCAGATGCTGAAAACCGTCATCCAGCAACACCACCTCGGCACCGAGATTTTCAACCGCATGACGCACCCCTTGAGCACGATGCGGCGCGACGATAACAATGGCTGCGGGATTGCGACGGGCCAGCAACCAGGGTTCATCGCCGGCCTGCTGAACATCGAGTATTGGACCCTGCCCGGCGCAGACAACACGCAGCGCGGCCCCTTTGCCGCCGGCATAACCGCGGCTGACAACCGCCACGCGCTTATCCAGCGACCGGCAATAGCGGATCAGGTAATCGACAACCGGCGTTTTCCCGGTCCCCCCCACGCTCAGATTACCGACGGAAATAACCGGAACATCCGCACAATAGGCATCAAACCAGCCGATGCGGTAGAACAAGGCCCGCAGGCGCATGACTGCACCATAAAGCCATCCCAGCGGCAGCAAAAATGCAAAGATCAGCCATTCCAGCGGGGAACACGGACCCTTGACTGCCAGATGCCGATAAAATAGAGCCAGCTTTGTCATACTTCAGCGCTCAAAACACGCCGGATAACCTGCACCGTGCGTTCCGTGGCGCCGGTATGCTGCAGCAATAGATCGTATCCGATCGCGCCCATCGTCTTTCTGGCTTCAGGATCGGTCAACAACCGCACCAGTTCATCAACCAGCTCCTGTTCCGCGACCATTTTGCCGCCACCGGCCTCGGTCAACAACCGCGCGATTTCACGGAAATTCTGCATGTGCGGTCCGAACAACACCGGTTTTTTCAACAACGCCGCTTCCAGGACATTATGCCCGCCCACCGGGGCCAGACTACCCCCGACAAATACGACATCCGCAGCCGCATAGAGTTTCAACAACTCGCCAACGGTATCGACCAGCAGGACAGCCCCATCCTTCAGGACATCGCCATACTTATCCAGCGAAGTACGCACGACCCAGGTCAGCCCATGGCTGTCGAGCAACTCTCCGACCTCCTGGGCCCTGCCGGGATGCCGCGGGGCCAAAACCAGCGTCAAGGCAACGCCCTGTCTTCGAACTTCATGGAAGGCATGCAGGATTTTCTCTTCTTCGCCGGGATGGGTACTTCCTGCCACCCACACCAGTGTTTCCGTGGATAATTTGTAGGCAAGCCGTAATGCTTCGGGCGTCAATGCCCCGACCCCGTCACAGGACATGTCGAACTTAAGATTGCCCGTAACGGCGACATGCCCCTCGCTGGCACCGAGTGCCAGCATACGTTGCTGATCCTGCCGGGTCTGCATACACAACGCATCGAACCGATTCAGAATGGCCCGCAGCAAAAACCGTACTTTGAGATAACGGGGAAAGGACCGATCCGAAATCCGCCCGTTGACGAGTACCATGGGGATCGAGGCCCGCTTGGCGCACCGCACCAGATTGGGCCAGATTTCCGTTTCGACGATGACGACAATATCAGGTCTGATCTGCCGCAAGACACGCCGCACCGCCCATGATATATCGAAAGGGAAAAACAGGCTCAGATCGACTTCGTCGATATCGCAGGCAATGGCATGGCCGGTTTCCGTAACGTTGGTAAGGACCAGGGCATGTTCGGGATAGGTCTGTTTAAGGGCACGAATCAAAGACACCGCGGCGCGGGTCTCCCCTACGGAAACGGCATGCAGCCAAAGCACCGGACGCCCCTGTAAGGGGGCCAGACGATGAGGGGCATACCAACCGAAGCGTTCGCGAAGACCTTTCCGGTTTTTGCCTCCACAGAATCTGCGCAACAGATACCATGGGATTAGAACCGTGGCTGCGACAAGCCAGATCAGATCGTAAAGCAGGTACACTCCACCCTCCCCTTAAACCCTACTCAATCCCGGTCGGCGAATTGCATCTCATACAGACGCCGGTAAAGACCGTCACCGGAGAGCAAATCCTGATGGCGACCGATTTCGCGAATACGGCCACCCTCCAGAACCACGATCTTGTCGGCATGCATGACGGTGGATAGCCGATGCGCGACAACGATGGTGGTACGGTTGTTCATAAGATTGACGAGAGCTTTTTGCACCGTTGCTTCGCTTTCGGTGTCGAGGGCACTGGTCGCCTCGTCAAGCAGTAGAATCGGCGCATCGCGCAAAATGGCGCGTGCAATGCAGATGCGCTGGCGCTGGCCGCCGGACAGGCGGACGCCCCGGTCGCCGATAACCGTTTCATACCCATCGGGCATGGCACGCACGAACTCGTCCGCATAAGCCTGCCTGGCAGCCTCTTCGACTTCGGAATCGCTGGCTTCGGGACGACCGTAACGGATATTATTCCACACCGTATCGTTAAACAAAAAGGTTTCCTGATCGACCAGGGCCATGCTCTGTTTGAGGCTATCCTGGGTCAATTGACGGATATCGTACCCATCGATATGAATGGCACCCTGTTGCGGGTCGTAAAAACGGTTCAGAAGGCCGATAACGGTCGATTTACCGCCGCCGCTCGGACCGACCAGGGCCGCAATTTCCCCGGCCCGAATCGACAGATTAAGATCATGCAGCACCGGCTCATCACCATACGAGAAACCCACATGCTCAAAAACGATATTCCCGACAGCTCTTGGCGCCTGTATGGCATCGGGCTGATCGGCAATTTCGGGAACTTCATCCATGAGTTCAAAGACCCGCTCCGCGGCACCGAGTGACCGCTGGATGGTATTGCTTACCTTGGTCAAACGCTTCATGGGGGCATACATCATGAACAATGCGGCGATAAACGCCGACAAATCCCCCTGCGTCATGGCTCCGTCGCTGACCCGGCGGATACCGTACCAAAGAACGGCGCCGATGCCGAAGGACGAGAGGATCTCGATCACTGGGGTGGCCGCCGAATCGTACTTCAGAACCTTACGGATAAAATGATAGAAACGTTTGTTCTCGGTTCTGAACCGCTGACATTCCCGATCTTCGGAGCCAAAGGCCTTGATGACTTTGATGCCGGCAAGACTCTCCTGCAGAACCCGGGTCAAGGTACCCATGGTGCGTTGGCCCCGCCGGGTGTTTTCTTTGATACGTCTGCCGATGACACTTGCGGGAACAATGGATACAGGCATCACCAGAAATGCAATGGTGGCCAAACGCCAATCGCTCTGAAAAGCCACGAAAGTCAGCCCCATAAGGGTAAAACTCTCCCGCAGGCCATCGACCATGACATCCGCGGCTGATCTCTGCAGGGCACCGACATCGTTAAGGATGCGAGACATCACGTTGCCCGTGGAACTGCGCGAAAAGTATCCCATGGAGAGATTCATGGAATGTCGATAGAGATCATTACGGATATCCTGCACCACCATCTGACCGGCAGTCTTGATAAAATATTCCTGGATATAACGCCCGCCTCCCTTGCAAACAGCCAGACCAATCACGATGATCGGTACCAGATTGGCCAGACCTCTGTCGGCCGCCATCAGCACATCATCGACAAAGGGCTTCACCAACTTGGCGGTTGCCACATCCACGCCGGAAACCACGATAGATGCGAACATCGCCAGAAACACCCGGGGCAGATAAGGCTTGGAATAGCGCCAAAGGCGCTGATAAAGTTGTTTAGGATTGTATTTCAAACCATACGCTCCTTACCTGGAATCTCACGGCAAAGCTCCGAAACCATACGAGCTACCCGTGCAGCGCAACCACCCTCTCCCATCCGCTGTTGAACGGTGGCGAGGCCGCCGCGTATGCTGCGGTTGTACTCGGCATCTGTCAGTATGGCGTCAATCTCCCGTGAAATCATGGCCGGCGTCGCGTCTTCCTGAATGAATTCTTTGACCACGCCCCGGCCTGCCACGATATTGGCAAGCCCGATGTGGGGAACCCGGATCAAACGTTTTCCAATAGCGAAACTAAGCGGTGCCATTTTGTAGACGATAGCCATGGGGGTACCGACCAGAGCGACCTGCAGGGTAACGGTACCGGATACGCTAATGACAGCATCACAAGCATTTATGACATCGTAAATAGGCTCGTCGACCACGGTGACAGGCAGACCGTAGGGAGCCACAAGAGCTTCGATGTCCTGACGGCGGAAGCTGGAAGCTACCGGCAGCAGGAATTGCGCATCGGGGTGTTTCTCCCGCAACTTGACCGCCGACTGCAGAATGGTTTCGGCGATATACTTAAGCTCGTTTTTTCGGCTGCCCGGAAACAGGCCTATCACCTGCCGGGCGGGGTCAAGACCCAGGCGCCGCAAAAAAGCATCCCGCTCGCAAGTGATGGCAAACTCATCGAGTAACGGGTGACCGACATACTCGACATCGATATCCAGCCCCTGGTAGAGTTCAGGCTCAAACGGAAAAATGGCGGCCAGACGATCGACCACCGAAGCGATGCGGCGCACCCGCCCGCGCCGCCATGCCCAAACCTGCGGACTGACATAATAAAGCACCGGCACTCCGGCCTTTTTTGCCTGAGCGGCCAGCAACAGATTGAATTCCGCAAAATCGATAAGAACCAGGGCATCGGGTCGCTGCGGCCCGTGCAAGATCTTCTTCAATTTTCGAAAAGCACGCCATATGGTCGGGAAATGACCAAGCACCTCGACCAACCCCATGACCGCCAGATCTTCGCCGGGGATCAGAATCTCGCACCCGGCTTTCGCCATGCATGCACCACCGACGCCGAAGAAAGATAAACCGGGGTCCACCTTGCCTGCGGCCTCGATAAGATGGGCGCCATGCAAATCGCCGGAAGCCTCTCCGGTCACGACCATAATGCGTCGCGGTTGTTTGACTTCATGCATGTCGCTCACCTAAAGGGCAGCCAACAAGGTACGGCAGATGGTGTCAATCTGTTCTTCCTTCAATTCCGGATACATCGGCAACGACAGAACCTCTTTGGCAACCTGCTCCGTAACCGGAAGCGATACACCGGCGCAATCGGCGGCAAAAACCTCCTGCTGATGAAGCGGCACAGGATAATAGATGGCCGACGCAATGCCTTGTGCCGTCAAAGCTTTCTGGATCTTTTCGCGATCCTTGACGCGAATGGTGTACTGATGGAACACATGGGTGCCGTCCCCGCTTACAAACGGCACCGTCACGCCGGAACCGTCCAGGCGCGAACTGTAATGGCCGGCATTTTCACGGCGTAACCGGTTATAGGTATCGATATATTTCATTTTGGTGCGCAAAATCGTCGCCTGCATGTCATCCAGGCGGCTGTTATATCCGACAACGGCGTGATAATAGCGCTCCCGGCTGCCATGATTGCGCAGCATCTGGATATTTTCCGCAAGCTGGTCGTCATCGGTGACGATCATGCCGCCATCGCCGTAACAACCGAGATTTTTACTCGGGAAAAAGGAAAAGCAACCGAGATCCCCCCAGGAGCCGGTCATGCGTTCTCCATAGGCAGCACCAAACGACTGGGCACAATCCTCTATCATCTTCAGATTATGCTTGTCACACAACCGGGCAAGACTCTCAAGATCGGCGGGCTGGCCGAACAGATGCACCGGAAGAATGGCTCGAGTACGGGGGGTCAACGCATCTTCGATTTTGCTCACATCGATGTTGAAGGTGGCCGGATCGATATCGACGAATACGGGCTTGGCGCCGACATAGGCGATAGCCTCGGCGGTGGCGATAAAGGTAAACGCCGTGGTAATCACTTCATCACCGGCACCGATGCCCGCTGCCAATAACGCAAGATGCAAGGCATCTGTCCCGGAAGCCACACCGAAGGCATGCCGCACACCGCAATATGCGGCTATTTCCCGTTCAAGCGCACGGCCCTGGGGACCGAGAATAAACTGGCTGGACTCAAGCACATCGAGCAAACCCTGGCAGATTTCTTCCTTGATGCTGTTGTATTGCCCTTTAAGATCAACCATAGGTATGGACATATCTAATCCTTTTGAAAAACCCTCTGCCTGTAGGTCAGAACATGGGAAGACAAATTTTAAAAAACCTCCGGCACGGCTCGACACGCGAAGCGGACAGGTGTTATATGGCTGTGCAGCGAGGCAGACGCTCATATGCCCGAGATGAGAGCATAATCCTCACTCAATGATAAAAAGGCGAGGTCTGACACAGGTCCCCGCCTTCAAAACCATCATGGCAAGCCAAACATCAACCTGGAAGCATGCCACCCAGGTGACTGCTGATCTGCAGAGCCACGTCAAGAGCACGACGGCCATCCTCGCCGCCGACAACGGGTGAAGTCCCGTTCCTGACGGCACCGATGAAAGCCTCGATCTCATCCAGCAGGGCATCACTTTCGGCAAAACCCTTTTCCTGCATGGTGATCCCGGGCAACCCTGGCAGATTCATGCCGACGCCACCCTTGCGACACACCGCGATTTTCCGTTTCTGATAATCGATGGAGAAATATCCGTCCGGCTGGAAGACGCGCACCTTGCGCATGGCGTCCCGGCTGACCCGGCTGGCGGTGACGTTGGCAACACATCCGCTGGAAAATTCAAGGCGCGCATTGGCGATATCGACCTCTTCGGACAGCACAGGCACCCCCGATGCGCTAATGGAGGTGAGATCGGCCTGAACCATGTTAAGAATGATGTCGATATCGTGAATCATCAGATCGAGAACCACATTGACGTCGGTCCCACGACCGCGAAAGGGTGTCAGCCGATGCGATTCGATGAACATGGGCGTGTGCAGTTCGCCGTTGAGCGCGACAATGGCCGGATTAAAGCGTTCCAGATGTCCGACCTGCAATACAGCCCCGTTCTGCCGCGCCAGGGCGATAAGCTCATCCGCCTCGGCTACCGTTTCGGTAATCGGCTTTTCCACCAGCACATGGCGACCCGCATTCAAAAAGTCCTTGGCGACTTGATAGTGCAGGCGAGTGGGCACGACAATCGACACGAGATCGACCCGCTCAAGCAGCTCGCGATAGTCGGAAAAAGCGCGACACCCCACCTCGGCCGCAACATTCTCTGCCGCGGCCTGATCGACATCGACCACACCGATTAACTCAACGCCGGGCAGTGCCGCATATTTCTGGGCGTGAAAACGCCCCAGATATCCCACACCGATAACGGCGGCCCGCAGTTGACTCATCGTGCAACGCCCCTTTCGCTGGTTCGTATAAAATCGACAAATGCCTTGATTTCAGGAGCATCCGAAATTTCGGCGGAGATCCGGTCGAGGGCTTGTTCCTGACGAAGGTTACTACGGAACATCAGCTTGTAAGCCTGTTTTATGTCCCGCAAAATTTCATCGGAAAAGCCGCGCCGTTTCAGACCGACAAGATTGATCCCGGCGGCCTTGGCCCGGTCCCCCTGCGCGATGATGTAAGGAGCGATATCCTGGGTAACCATACTTCCGCCGCTGATCATGGCATGGCAGCCGACACGGGTAAATTGATGTATGGCGGACAATCCGCCGAGAATCGCCCAGTCATCTACCCGAACATGCCCGCCGAGGGTAGCGCCGTTGGCGAGAATGACCCGATTGCCGATGATGCAGTCGTGGGCTACATGCGTGTAAGCCATAAACAGGTTGTCGTCGCCGACCACAGTCTCAAGGCCGCCATCTTCCGTACCCCGATGCATGGTGACAAATTCGCGGATGGTATTGCGGTCACCGATACGCAAGCTCGACTGCTCGCCATGGAATTTAAGATCCTGAGGATCAGCACCGATGGACGTAAACTGGAAAATACGATTATCCCTGCCGATATCGGTCCAACCTTCAATAACGGCATGCGCACCGACACTTGTACCGGCGGCGATGCTCACATGGGGACCAATCACCGCGTAGGGACCGATTTCAACGCCATCTTCGATACGGGCACCATCATGAATAATTGCTGTTGCATGAATCATGCTGTCAATCCTGAGAACGAGGTGCAAAGACCGCTTTCAACTCCGCTTCGGCAACCAGGTTGCCATCGACATAAGCTTTTCCGCTGAAAACAAACAGACCGCGCCGACTGCTGAGAAGTTCCAGCTGCAACTGCAAAACGTCGCCGGGGCCTACCGGCCGACGAAAACGCGCCTTATTGATACCGGTGAAATACGGCACCTGATCGTCTTTATCTCCGGCTGTGATAGCGGCAACCGCGCCACCCACCTGGGCCATGGCCTCGATGATCAGAACCCCGGGCATGATGGGATGACCCGGATAATGACCCTGGAAAAACGGTTCGTTGATGGTGACATTCTTGATGCCGACGGCCCTTTTACCCGGTTCCAGATCTTCGATGCGATCCACCAGAAGAAAGGGGTATCGATGCGGCAGCAGTTTCATGATATCAAGAATCTCGAGGGTCATGCGGTTACCTTTCCTTGATAAGCTTTTCCAGCTCTTCAATACGTTTTTGCAGATTGCTGACGGTTTTACGCATTGCCGGCAGCGATCGCATACTGGCCGAGGCTTTGAGCCACTCCCGATGAGGCATGGTAGGCGTTCCGGAGAAAACCTGGCCAGCCGGCAGATCGCTGATGATCCCGCTCTGCGCACCGACCATGGTATTATCGCCAATCTTGAGGTGCCCGGAAACACCGACCTGACCGCCAAGCGTACAGTGATCGCCGACTTTGCTACTGCCGGCGATACCGACCTGCGCAACCAGAATGGTATCTTCTCCGATGCTGACGTTATGGGCGATCTGTACCAGGTTATCGATCTTGGTGCCGCGCTTGATGAGAGTCACCCCCATGGCTGCACGGTCGATACAGACATTGGCCCCAACTTCCACATCGTCTTCAATGGCGACGATTCCCACCTGGGGGATTTTGTAATAACTTTTCCCGTCGGGAGCAAACCCGAATCCATCGGATCCGATCACCGCTCCAGGCTGCACCACAACGCGATTGCCGAGACGGCATTGTTCACGAACCAGCACGCCGGCATGGACAAGACAATCCTCGCCAACCTGGACATCGTCATAAAGAACAACCCCGGGGTAGAGAATCGTGCCGCGGCCGACACGGACGTTCTTGCCGACGACACACCCCGGATGAACGGTCACATCGGCACCAAGTTCGGCTGAGGGGTCGACCCATGCACCGTCCATAACCCCTTGCGGTGCGGGCCGCTGCGCATGCAATGCCGTGAGTACTTTGGCAAAAGCCAGATAAGGGTTGGCACATATCAGCAAATTAACGCCGGGACATTCAATCCCCGCCTTGACGATAACGGCCGAAGCGGTGGTGTCTTTAAGTTTTGCCAGGTACTTGGGGTTGGCGACAAAAGTGATATCGCCCGGGCCGGCTGACTCAATGGGAGCCATACGGTTCAGGACCACGGATCCGTCACCGACCACCTCGCCACCGATCAGTTCAGCCAATTCATTCAGGGTCGCCATGGCTTCTCCTTTTCCCTTTACTTGCCTTTAAATTGCTTATCGTAGGCTTTCACCACCTGGTCCGTCAAATCGGCACGGTCGGCGGTATAAAGGGTTGTACTCTTTTCAACAATGACATCGTAGCCGGCTTTAGCGCCCATCTCTTTGACAACCTTGGCCACTTCATCAAGAATGCGGGTAGTTGCCTGGCGGTCTTCCTGCTGCAGTTCTTCCTGAGCATCTTTGCCGAAGCGCTGAAAATCCTTAACTTTTTGCTGAAGATCACGCTCTTTGTCGGCGACGGCCTCCTTGGACAATACCATCTTCTGTTTTTCGAAATCCGCATTGAGCTTCTGAAGATCTTTTTGTCGGCCCTGCATGGTTTCCTGGAAAGCCTTGGCTTTTTCGGCAATGTTTTTCTGAGCCGCTTGTCCGGCCAAAGAGGTCCGCAAAACTTTCTGCAGGTCGATGACGCCGATTTTCACATCGGCGGCTGCGGCGGGTGCGGCCGCAATCAACATGGCAACCAACATAAATCCAAAGATCTTTTTCATTTAACGCTCCTTTAAGGTTAAGTGAATCAGCCCAGCTTACTATGAAAGAGAGGGCCGACGAAAAAAGCGCCGGCCATGTATCATACCTGGCCCGTTAAGACCGGGTTAAAAGTTTTTCCCGACCGAAAAATCGAATGCCGAAGGTTCTTCCCATTCCTTGGGACTGAGGTTATACCCCCAGGCGAAGCGCAATGGCCCCATGGGGCTGTTCCAGGCGATCCCGGCACCGACACTGTAACGCATCTCGGAGAACATGGTTTCATCGTCGGCCCAGGCGTTGCCGGTATCAAAGAAGACCAAACCTTTCATCTTCATATCTTTGATGAGCGGAAAGGTAAGCTCCAGGTTGAAAACGGCTTCCTTCACCCCACCGACAAAATCGTAGTCGGTGCCATCATCGTTCGCTTCACGGGGGCCGACTTCGCGGGATTCGAAACCGCGCAGCGAATTCATCCCCCCGAGGAAGAAGCGCTCATCCAGCGGAGCATCTTTCCCGCCCATTTCCTGGATGTATCCCACCTGTCCATGGGCGCTGAAGACCATGCCCCACGGTAGCGGATAAAAGTACCGATGATCGGCGGTGTATTTGATGAACCGCTCGGTACCACCGAGCCCGGCATACTCAATGGCGAGTTCGGAAATATTGCCGCGGCTGGGGTCCGGACGAAAATCGGTGGTGTTGCGTGACAATGAGGCGGTGATGGACGACAGGGTATGCTTGCCCGCCTGCTTCCGGATCGTCCAACTGGCGTCGTCGTCGACATCGGTGATGTTTTTCTCTTCGTAGCGATAGACGAAGAACGTACGGATGTCGTCGGTAATCGGTAACCCGAGTTTGATATCGCCCCCGGTTGTATCCCGATCGAAATCGGTCCATTCCCGTTCGGTATCGTACACGTCGAAACCCAGCGCCAAATCGCGATCCAGAAAGTACGGATCGAGCAAACCGACCCGGTAGACCGTACGACTGCCACCCAAAGAACCGGACAAATCGAGACGCAGGCCGCGTCCAAGGAAGTTATCCTGGGAAACGGAACCCTGCACCATCATGCCGTCGACGGAAGAAAAGCCCGCCCCGATGCTGAAGCTGCCGGTAGCTCTTTCCTTGACATCGATATCGATATCCATCAGCGACAGATCATCACCCTTGCGGGTGGTCAGGTTGACTTCGTCGAAATAGCCAAGATTATTGATTTTACGGCGGCTGTTTTTAATCAGGGAGGCGCTGTAGGTTTCCCCCTCGGCCAGCTTGACCTGTCGACGGATAACTTTGTCGCGGGTTCGCGTATTGCCTGAAATATTAATGCGGCCGATGCGTGCGCGGATGCCCTGTTCGACATCGTAAGTGATATCGACCTGCCGAGTCTGTTCATTAACCTGAGTTTCCGGCGTGACATTGACATAGGCAAAGCCGCTATCGGCATAGAGATCGTTGAGTTTGGACATGTCTTCGCGCATGACCTTGCGGCTGAACACCGCGCCTTTGTGCAGGGTCATGGTCTCCAACAGTTCCTGTTTGTCCTTCAGAAGATCTCCCGATATGTCCAGGTTGCCGGCAAAAAACTGAACGCCTTCTTCTATTTCATACAACAGTTCGATGGACTTTTTGTCCGGCAGCAAATTGACAATCGGACCTTTGACTCGAACTTGAATGTAACCTTCATTGTAGTACTGGTCGGAAAGAATATCCCGATCGACCTTGGTCATTTCTTCATTATAGCCACCGCGGCCGGTGATAAAGGACAGGAACCACTTCTCCTTGGTCAGCATGGCCTTTTTGAGTTCCTTGGCCTTGAATACCGTATTCCCCTCGAATTGGATGTCGGTCACATAAACCTTATCACCCTCATCGATGGTGAACGTGATGGTAGCCTCCTGGCGGTCATTGATATCGACGCTGGCCTCGATCTCGGTGGCGTAATAACCTTCCTGGATATACGCCCGCTTGATGATTTCCGTGCCTTCACGGATGATCTGCGGACGGTAAAATTCGATTTTCTGAGCGTTGACCATTTCGCCCAGCTTATCCGTTTTTATTTCCGAATTTCCCGAAAAAACGATTTTACGCAGCAAAGGCCTTTCACTGACGTTGAACACAAGCACCTGTTTGCCGTTGCGTTCAACAAGCTCGGCGGACACGTCCCGGAAACGGCCGGTCTTGAATATTGCCTGGATATTCCGATCTACGTCCGCAACAGTGATGGGTTTGTCGGCCGAAACCGTCAACACCCCTTCGATATAGGAGCGTTCAACACGGCGGTTGCCTTCGACCACAACCTGATCCACCTGGATGGGAGAAGCCACCCCGGAGACCGGTATCAACAAAAACAGTATCAGCCAGATTATCCAACGATTCTTCATGCAACCATTACTCCGAGCGGGCAAACAAAAGGGTGCCATTATAGGTAAAGATCCATGGGGTGTAAACCCCTATCTAGCCGGTAATTCGGCCATCTGCCATATGCACGACACGATCGAGGCCAGCCGCAAGACGGGCGTCATGTGTAACGATAAACAGAGTAAGTCCACGGGTCTCATGCAGCCTGGACAACAACCGATAAATGCTTTCGGAGGTATTGCTGTCAAGATTGCCGGTCGGCTCATCGGCAAACAGCACCCGGGGCGACCCGACCAACGCCCGTGCGATGGCGACGCGTTGCTGCTCGCCTCCGGATAATTCCCCCGGTTTGTGGCTCAACCGCGACTCGAGGCCAACCTCCGTAAGCAGTTCCCTGGCCGCGGACTTTGCCTTGGCGCGCGACCATCGGGCGATCAGAGCCGGCAGCATGACATTTTCCAGCGCCGTAAACTCCGGCAGCAGTTGATGGAATTGAAAAACAAAACCGAGAGTGCGATTGCGAAAATCGTCAAGCCCAGCCCCCTTGAGACTGAAGATATCCTGCTTATCGTATAGGACATCGCCGCTGGTGGGGCGATCCAGGCCTCCAAGGATATGCATCAGAGACGTCTTGCCTGCCCCTGAAGCACCGACCACTGCAACCCTTTCGCCGGCATCGATCTTCATATCGACATGCGAAAGCACATCAACCCGACGGGTACCGCTAACGAAGCTTTTGCATAAATTCGTAACCTCGATCATAGCAGCCCCCCTACTCATAACGCAGGGCTTCACCCGGATCCATCCGAGATGCCCGCCACGCCGGATATACGGTTGCCAAAAGACAAATGCCCATGGCCATCAATGCCACCGCGGCGACATCATCCATATGAACCACCGAGGGAAAGTGCTCCATGCCATACACCGCCTGATCGAAAATCCTGATATTCAGAGCCTTCTCAAGCCCCTTGATAATAGGATCGGCATTGCTCGCGAGCGTAACGCCAAGCAACATGCCAAGCAGGGTGCCCAGAGTACCGATAATCAAACCCTGGAACACGAAGATGCGCAAAATACTGCGGGAAGTTGCCCCCATGGAACGTAAGATGGCTATATCCTTATGTTTCTCCATGACAATCATGATCAGGGTGGTAGCGATATTGAACGCTGCGACCAGAACAATGATGCCCAGCACAATAAAAAGGCCGAGTTTTTCAAGCTTAAGGGCAGAAAGAAAAGATCCGAACAGATCTTCCCAGGAACTTACAAGATAGGGATACGGCAGGCTTTCGCGCAGGCGCCTGGTTACCGGACGCGACTGCTCAAACGAGGACAATTCGATTTCCACACCGCTGACCTGCTCACGGGTTTCAAGGAACTGTTGCGCCTGAAGCAGGTCGACATAGGCAAAATACGCATCAAGAAAGCCACCCCGGTGCTCCAAGATCCCCACCACCCGAAAGGGTTTCATTTTCGGGATAAGGCCAAAAGGTGTCACATTAAACTTGGGAGGAATAACGTTGACGGTGTCTCCCAGTGCAACTCCGAGCGTAGACGCCGTATCCAGGCCGAGGATAATGCCGGGCAGTCCCTCCTGATCGTCGAACAGAGCGGATTGCACCTGCTCGCTGCGAAAATTCAAAAAAGACTGAGTGAAAACCTTGTTGCCCTTTTCAATCCCCTTGACACTCACTGCAGCGACATTGCGATGCGCCAGCAACATGGCCTCTTTACTGACAAAGGGATTGACGGCGATCGCTTCGGGGACCGTTTGCCTGACTTGCTCGACAAGATCCTTGTATCGAGCAATGGATCCACCCTGTTGTTGAATCAACACATGGGGCACGTTGCCAAGGATCTGCTGCCGAACCCCGTCGTGAAAGCCCGTCATTACTGCCAGCACCACGATCAGAGCAGCCACTCCCAGAGTTACCCCGGCAATGGATATAAACGAAATCACCGAGATAAATGTTTGTTTACGCTTGGCCCGCAGATAGCGCAGACTGACAAACCATTCGTAGCCCATGAATCTCCCGTGGTAGCGATACGGGCAAGCGCGAGAACGCACTTGCCCGGCATAATGATTTATTTGGCTTCAGGACGCAATTGAGGAAACAGGATGACCTCCCGGATCGACGCTGCATCGGTCAGCAGCATGACCAGCCGATCGATACCGATGCCTTCACCTGCGGTGGGAGGCAATCCGTACTCCAGGGCACGGATGTAGTCTTCGTCCATGGCATGCGCTTCATCGTCGCCGGCTTCCTTCTCCAACAGCTGCTTGGCAAAGCGATCTTTCTGATCAATCGGATCGTTGAGCTCGGAAAAGGCGTTGGCCAATTCGCGACCGACGACAAACAACTCAAAGCGATCGACCACCTCGGGATTGTCCTCGTTTTTGCGCGAAAGCGGGGATACTTCGGTCGGATATTGGGTGATAAAGGTCGGATTCCACAATTTCGGCTCCGCCACCTCGTCAAAAAGTTCGGTCAACAGCTTGCCGTAACCGATCGTATCGTCAAAATCCAGACCGAGGCTTCGGGCGTAGGCCAGACACTGATCCTTGTCCTCCAGCACTTCCGGTTCGACATCGCCATACTTGAGAATCGCTTCCTTGACGGTCAAACGATCCCACGGAGCCGTCAGATCCACCTCCCGGCCGCCGTAAGTAAAGGTGAGAGAACCGACCACCTTTTCCGCCACATGGCAGATGAGCTTTTCGGTAAAGTCCATCAGGTCTTCGTAGTTAGCGTAGGCCTGATAAAACTCCATCATGGTGAATTCGGGATTATGCTGAATGGAAATCCCTTCGTTTCGGAAGTTGCGATTGATCTCGAACACCCGTTCAAATCCGCCCACCACCAGACGCTTGAGGTACAATTCGGGGGCAATACGCAGAAACAGATCCATCTTCAGCGTATTATGATGGGTCATAAACGGTCGCGCCGTGGCGCCGCCCGCCACAGGCTGCATCATGGGTGTCTCGACTTCGAGAAAGTCGTTATCCACCATGAAATTACGTATAAGACTGACGATCTGACTACGTTTTTTGAATATCTCCTGGACATCCGGATTTACGATCAGATCGAGATAGCGCTGACGATAGCGCATTTCCACATCGGTCAGGCCATGCCATTTTTCCGGCAGCGGCTGCAAGGACTTGGTCAGCAGACGAAGGGAGTCCGCACGCAAAGACAGTTCGTTGGTCTTGGTACGAAACGGCTTGCCTGTCACCCCGACAATATCCCCGATATCGAGCTTGCGGAACATCTGGAAAGCTTCTTCCCCGACATTGTCACGACGAACGAATACCTGCAGACGACCATGGCGGTCCTGAATCTGTATAAAAGCGGCCTTGCCGAAATCACGACGAGCCATCATGCGACCGGCAAGAGCATAGTGGTGATTGATATTTTCCAGCGCTGCGCCGTCCTGCTCACCATGGGCTGCGACAATATCCCCGGAGGTAGCAGTCACGCAAAAATCGTTGGCGTAGGGATTGACCCCCTCGCCCCGAAACTCGTCCAATTTGGCGCGACGCTGCAGCAACAGATCGTTTAATTCTTCCATGTTTTCCCTTCCTTTTCCTTGCATTTTGTCAAACAAGGCACCTTAAACAATGGCCTCCGGCAAGTCAAGGATAAAGCCTGTCTTTCCCGTAGGTTCAGAGGCGCATTCGTTCCTGCAGGATCGGCTGAAAAGCTACTTGGCCGAAAGGAGATACGCCTCGATAAAACCATCCAGATCACCGTCGAGCACAGCATCAGCATTGCCGGACTCAAAGTTTGTGCGATGATCCTTTACCATCCGATAGGGATGCAGCACGTAAGACCGAATCTGACTGCCCCACCCGATCTCCATCTTTTCACCGGCGATAGCAGATGCTTCCTCTTCTTTTTTCCGCAATTCAAGTTCATACAACCGGGCCTTGAGTTGCTTCATCGCTGTAGCTCGGTTCTTGTGCTGAGAACGTTCATTCTGACACGCGACAACGATACCGCTTGGAACATGGGTAATACGAATGGCCGAATCGGTCTTGTTGACATGCTGGCCGCCGGCACCGCTGGATCGGTAAGTATCGACCTTGAGGTCCTTCTCGTTGATATCGACCTCAACATCATCGGGCAATTCCGGAAAGACAAATACCGAGCAAAAGGAGGTGTGCCGACGAGCATTCGAATCGAAGGGCGAAATTCTCACCAGGCGATGAATCCCTATTTCGGCCCGCAACCAGCCGTAGGCATAATCCCCGGAAACAGTAAGGGTCGCACCCTTGATCCCCGCCTCATCGCCGGGCTGATGATCGGTCAGTTCGGCCTTGAAACCTTTTTTCTCAAAATACCGCATATACATACGCAGCAGCATATCGGCCCAATCCTGAGCCTCCGTACCGCCGGCGCCGGCATTGATACTGAAAATAGCGTCACAGGAATCGTGCTCACCGGAAAGCATGCGAGCAAACTCCATTTTATCCACCCGCCGCTGCAGATCCGGCAACAAAGCGGAGATCTCTTCAAGCGTGGCTTCATCACCGCTTTCGGCGCCGAGGTCTGCCAAAAGCTGCAGATCTTCCAATTCCTGCTGCGATTCACGAAAAGACGTGACCAGCTTCTCAAGACCGGTTCGTTCCTTGAGAATATCCTGAGCCTGATCTCCCGATTCCCAGAATCCGGGACGAGACATTTCAGCCTCTAGCTCAGCGACTCGCTCGGCCTTGGCATCAACGTCAAAGATACCTCCTCAGCTCATCGAGCTTCTTTTTGAGAGAACCCAATATTTCATTAACTTCACGATACATTATTCGTTCTCCTTGAATACGTTCGACAAAAGAGTCAACGCACATGCAAGCGAATGCAAATCACATTACTTCACCTTGGACAAACAACCTCCCTAGCTAAAGGGATTACCGTTAAGGAGGCGCGAGTATAGCGACTTGCCGCGTTCAGAGCAAGGTGTTGTTGCGAACACACCCACTGTTCATTAGCACAGTCATACGCGAAATCGGCAACTTAACACCAAATTGCTGAAGAATTAACAACACAGAATACAGGGATGACGATGGATATTATTCGACCAAAAAAATTAAAAATCTACTATTTTCATAATCGTTGTATACGATTTTTTGCACTCATATAAAAACGAGACAACCCCAAAACCTTTTAAACGCGGTAATCAACCATTGTTTTACCCTTGTTTTACGGGGTATTGCGTGTGTTTCAATGAATGCTCCAAGTTTCGCTTTAAGGTATTTTTTCACCTTTTTGTCTTGACTTTAAAGCCGTTTCTTCCTAGAAGGTTGCATTCGATAAAGATTGACATTGCCTTTTTGAATTTCGTGAGTAATCGGTATTGGTCGGGAGATACGGACTCACTGCGCCACACTTTATCCAAGGATTTATCATGAGTGGACAGTCAGCCCAATCTGCCCGGCTGCAGTTAAGATGCCTGTTTCAGGTAGTCATTCCAACACATCTAGGAGGAACACAATGGACGCAAAGCAAGTCATTGACCAGATGGTAGAAAAAGCTCAGGTCGCTCTGGAGGAGATGAAAAAGCTCAACCAGGAACAGACCGACGCTATCTGCAAAGCCATTGCCGAAGTCATCGAAGCCAATAAAGAAGACCTGGCCAAAGATGCCGTTGAAGAAACCCGCCTCGGTAAATACGAAGACAAGGTCATCAAGAACCATTTCGGTTCCACCGTGATCTGGGAAGACATGAAGGACGTCAAGACCGTTGGTGTCGTCAAGGACGAAAACGACATCATCGAGATCGCCGAGCCTTACGGCATCGTTGCTGGTGTTACTCCGACCACCAACCCCACTTCGACCGTATCCTTCAAGATCCTCTCCGCTCTTAAAGGCCGTAACGTTATCATCCTCGGCTTCCACCCCCGCGCCCAGAAGTGCTGCGCCAAGACCGCCGAAATGGCTCTCAAAGCCGCTATGGCTGCCGGTGCTCCCAAGGACTGCATCCAGTACATTGCCGAGCCTTCCATCGAAGCTACCAACGCTCTGATGACCAACCCCGGCGTAGCCGTTATCCTGGCTACCGGTGGCGGCGCCATGGTTAAAGCCGCTTACAGCTCCGGCAATCCCGCTTTCGGCGTTGGCGCCGGCGGCTGCCCTGTATATGTTGCCGCCGATGCTGACATCGACCAGGCTATGGCTGACACTCTGCTGTCCAAAAACTTCGACCACGGCGTGGTCTGCGCTTCCGAGCAGAACCTGATTTTCGACAACGCCGAAACCGCTGAAAAAGCCATTGCTAAACTGAAGGAACTCGGCGCTTACATCTGTAATGATGAAGAAAAAGCCAAGCTGGAAAAACTCTACTTCGGCGACTGCTACGTTGTTTCCGGCAAGGTCGTTGGCCAGCCTCCTTACAAAATCGCCGAAATGGCCGGTTTCTCCGTACCCGAGAGCACCGAAGCTCTGATCGTCGGCCCCCTCAAAGGCACCCAGGACGAAGAGCCCATGAGCCGCGAAAAACTCAGCCCCTCTCTCGGCTACATGATCGTCGACGGTAAAGACGCAGCCATCGAGCGTTGCGCCGAACTGCTCAAAAAAGGCGGCAAAGGCCACACCGCTGGTATCCACTCTGCCGACGACGCTCTTTGCATCGAGTTCGCCAGCCGTGTCGATGCCAACCGCGTTACCTTCAACTCGCCCACCAGCCACGGCGCCATCGGCGGTCTGTTCAACGTCATGATCCCGTCGCTGACCCTCGGTTGCGGCCCTCAGGGTAACAACATCACCTCGGACAACGTCAGCTTCCGCAACCTGGTCAACATCAAGCGCGCTGCCCGCCGTGTTGTACAGGGCTAAGTTGCACCAGAAACTTACCAGGGAATTAACCAACCATACCTAATCCTCCGGTAAGCAAGCCCCCCGCGCAAGCGGGGGGCTTTTTTCATGCACGCATCATTGAATGTTGGTCTTCCTTGACCCTTGCATTCTCCGCATGCTCTGGGATAACCGATCGACTTAGAGTCTGTCGATATTCAGCATCGATATAACGCTCCGGCCTGGGCTAAAAGAATACCCCCTTGCAGGATGCAGGCTCTTCATCCAAAATAGGCAAGCCCCCTGCCATGGAGACATGAATTGAAGGATCACCCCCTGTCCAGCATCCCGCTCTTGGCCATCATTGCCTGTCTGTTATGGTCGACGGCCTTCGTCGGTGTTAAAACCGGCTTGCAGTACTGCGGTCCGCTGGCCTTCGCCGGATCACGTTTTGTGCTTTCCGGTCTGCTCCTCGTCCCTCTGTGGTGGTCCCGGCGCCCCCGCCCGGCGACCGTTTTAGGTAACGGCGGGTTAATTCTCAAGGTCGCTTTTTTCCAGACCTTCGCCCTGTACGGACTCTTTTACTTGGGCTTGACCCTGGTTCCCGGTGCCCTGGCTGCCATGGTCATCGGCGCGTCACCACTGGTTTCGGCGGTTTTGGCACACTATCTTATGCCTGGGGACCGCATGACGCCGATCAAAACCGTCAGTCTCCTGCTGGGACTCATCGGGATAGCCATATTAAGCTTAAGCCGTCAACCCTGGACATCCCCCGCCGGCTTGTCGGAACTGATCGGCATCGGTGTTTTGCTGTTGGCCAATGCTGCCGGTGCCCTGGGAAACATTTTCGTCTCCCGCCACGGAAGCGCTCTGGAACCGGTATTTTTAAACTCCGCACAAATCTTTATCGGCGGACTCGGTCTCTGGCTACTCTCCATACCCTTCGAAGAACCCATATCCTTGACCAATCCGCCGTCCTTCTGGGCGGCACTCATATGGTTATCGTTTCTCTCGGCGTCGGCCTTTTCCATCTGGTTCAAGCTGCTGCGTAAACCTTCCGTCAAGGTATCGGAACTCAATCTCTGGAAATTCCTGATCCCCGTCTGCGGCGCCATCCTTAGCTGGATACTCCTGCCGGAGGAATATCCTACCGTCTGGTCCCTGGGAGGAATGGGATGTATCTCCATTGCCATTATTATCTACAACCTCCCCGCTTTGCTGAATCCCGCTGCCGGCCTTCCCGACAGACGCTAGTTTTTCACCACTACGGAGACAATTTGCGATTGAATTTTACTCCGGCTTTCGATAGGTTTCAGAGAAACTGTTTCATTCCGCACAGGACAAGTTTTATGAAATAGCCATTGTATCTGTGTCATGATTCCATGCACGGACAATGACATCTTCGACCGGGAGGCTCCGTATAAAATCGGAGCGGATTATTCATCTTTATTTTATGGAGTGCAACATGAGCCGTACCTTAAACGATATTCCTCTGCCGGACAGCAAAGGTTACTTTGGCGAATATGGCGGCAGCTACATCCCCGAAGTCCTGCAAAAGGTCATGGATGAAATCACCGAGGCCTATCTCCAGATCAAGCAGGATAAATCCTTTCAGGAAGAACTTCAGTCCCTCTATCGCCATTATGTCGGCCGGCCCAGTGCCCTTTTTCATGCGCGGAACCTCTCCAAAAAAATCGGCGGAGCCCAGATTTACCTGAAACGGGAAGATCTCAATCACACCGGCGCTCACAAAATCAACCATTGCCTCGGCGAAGCCCTGCTGGCCAAACGCATGGGCAAGGAAATCCTCATCGCCGAAACCGGCGCAGGCCAACACGGTGTCGCTCTGGCGACGGCGGCGGCCCTGGTCGGTCTCGAATGCCATATTTACATGGGCGAGGTGGACATCGCCAAAGAGCACCCCAACGTCACCCGTATGAAAATCCTTGGCGCCAAAGTTATCCCGGTCACGCGCGGTACCCGGACCCTCAAGGATGCCGTCGACGCCGCATTCGAAGCCTACCTTGAAGATCCGATACGCCAGATCTACGCTATCGGATCCGTGGTCGGCCCCCACCCGTTTCCGATGATGGTGCGTGATTTTCAGCAGATCGTCGGCACCGAAGCGAGACAACAGTTTCTTGAAATGACCGGCCGTCTGCCAGACAACCTGGTGGCCTGCGTCGGAGGCGGCTCTAACGCCATCGGCATATTTACCGCGTTCCTCAATGATGAGAGCGTGTCCATTTACGGTGTCGAACCCTCCGGCCGAGGGTTGACCGGCGGCGATCACGCAGCCACCCTGTCCCTGGGCAAGCCGGGCATCATGCACGGTTTCCGATCCTACATGCTGCAAGATGAAAACGGGATGCCACTGCCTGTCTACTCCGTGGCCAGCGGCCTTGACTACCCCGGGGTCGGACCCCAACATAGCCTGCTCAAGGATCTTAATCGGGTCAACTACGTCACTGCAGGCGACAAAGATACCATCGACGCCTTTTTCGAATTGTCTCGAGTGGAAGGTATTATCCCGGCGCTGGAAAGCTGCCACGCCGTAGCTTACGCCATGGAACTTGCAGCGACCCTATCCGCGGAAGACACTATTTTGGTCAATCTGTCCGGGCGCGGCGACAAGGACCTCGACTTTGTCATGGAAAATTACGGAAAGGATTACGGCTGCGAATAGTTTTTACCCCGGACAAAGGTTCCAATTTTCAAAAACGGGCCGGCTTTACCCATGCATGCCATCGAGTAAAAATGGCCCGTTTCTTTTTAGCGAATAAAAGCCAATTAACTCTTTCCTTTAGACTTTATTCCCCCTATCATAACAAGGGCTTATGCGCCCGAGACAATCTATCCCCAACCCCTTACTCACACCCCATCAACCGGAAGGGAGCCGAGCATGCAGCAGAAAATCCGCGAAATCGCTTCCCGCGTACGTGAATTGCGCGAACTGTCCGAGATATCCGTAGAGCAGATGGCGGATAGTCTCAACCTTCCCATTCTCACCTACCAACGCTACGAAAACGGCAGTGAGGATATCCCCGCCAGCATCCTGTATAAAATCGCCACCGACCTGAAAGTCGACATGGGCCTGCTTTTGACGGGCGACATGCCGCGCATGCACATCTTCACCGTAACCCGCAAAGACAAAGGGGTCGCGGTGGAGCGTCGCAAACAGTACAGCTACCAGAATCTCGCGGCCAATTTTATTCATAAAAAAGCCGAACCTTTTCTGGTCAGCGTCGATCCGCGGCCGCAGGGCGATGCTCCACAGCGAAACGCCCACCCCGGTCAGGAATTCAATTTCCTTTTGGAGGGCCGGCTCAAAATCTATATTCACAACAATGAAATCGAACTCGAGGAAGGCGATTCCATCTATTTCGATGCCAACTACGAACATGCCATGGAGGCTCTCGATGGTCGCCCGGCAAAATTTCTGGCCATCATCCTGTGATTTGGATGCGGAGCCTTTTGCTTTGCGTCTCTACCGGCGTACCGCGCGCCATGCTGTTTTGAGGAGGAACCATGTCTTGTCTTCTGGACCGGTTCGTCAACCGGACCGAATTTAACTCCTACAAAGATTTCAAGTCCCATCTGAACATCAAGATTCCGGATAATTTCAACTTCGCCTACGATGTGGTCGACGTTTATGCCGCCGAGCAGCCGGAGAAGCGCGCGCTGGTATGGTGCGATGACCACGGCAACGACCGGACCTTCACCTTCGGCGACCTGAAGCACTACAGCGACAAAGCCGCCAACCTGTTCCGCAGCTACGGCATCAAAAAAGGCGACCATGTCATGCTGATCCTCAAAGGTCGCTACGAATTCTGGTTCTGCCTACTGGGGCTGCACAAGATCGGCGCCATCGCCACTCCGGCCACCCATATGCTCACCTCCAAGGATATCAAGTACCGCGTGGAGGTCGCTTCCATCCCCATGATCGTGAGTGTGGCCGACGACGGGCTTGTCGAGCATATCGAGGAAGGCCAACGTCAGACCGGCGACAGAATCCGGCACAAGCTGATACTGGGGGAACCGCGGGACGGATGGCTTGATTTCAAGAGCGAACTGGAAAAGGCTTCTGCGGACTTCGTGCGTCCGGAAGGAAATGAAAACACCTGCAACGACGATACCTGCCTGGCCTATTTTTCCTCCGGCACCACCGGCTATCCCAAACTGATCCACCACGACATGATCTATCCCCTGGGACATATCCTTACCGCCAAATACTGGCAGAACAACATGGATGACGGCCTGCATTACACGGTGGCCGACACGGGCTGGGCCAAGGTGGTGTGGGGCAAGATCTACGGCCAATGGCTGTGCGGCAGCGCCGTGTTCGTCTATGACTACGATAAATTCAACGCCGCATCGATGGCGGCCATGGCGGCCCGCTACGGCGTGACCACCTTCTGCGCACCGCCGACCATCTACCGTTTCCTCATCAAGGAAGATCTCTCCCAGTACGATTTTTCCGGGCTGAAATATTGCGTCGTGGCGGGCGAGCCCCTGAACCCTGAAGTGTACGAACGGTTCCTTAAATACACCGGACTCAAACTCATGGAGGCCTACGGGCAGACCGAACTGGTGGTCACCATCGCCACCTGGCCCTGGATGGAACCCAAACCTGGTTCCATGGGCAAACCTTGCCCGCTTTACGATATCGATCTGCTCAACGCCGAAGGGCGCCCCTGCGACGTAGGTGAAGAAGGCGAAATCGTCATCAACACCAAGTCCGGACGGCCTCTTGGCCTGTTTCCCGGTTACTTCCGCGATGAAGACAAAACTGCCGAGGTCTGGTACGACGGTTACTATCACACCGGTGATATGGCCTGGCGGGACGAAGATGGTTATTACTGGTTCGTCGGCCGTGCCGACGATGTCATCAAAAGCAGCGGCTACCGCATCGGACCGTTCGAAGTCGAAAGTGCTCTCATGGAACACCCGGCGGTTATGGAATGCGCCATTACCGGCGTGCCGGATCCGGACCGTGGCCAGGTGGTCAAGGCGACCATCGTGCTGACCAAAGATTTTACAGCCGATGATACGCTAAAGGAAAAACTGCAGAATCACGTTAAAAATGTCACAGCGCCTTACAAATATCCACGCATCATCGAATTCGTGCCGGAGTTGCCCAAAACCATCAGCGGCAAAATCCGCAGGGTCGAAATCCGTGAAAAGGACGATGACAGGATTTAAGGGTTCAGCAAGATTGTGATCGTTGAAACATAACACCTGACAATTTGTCGATTGTCCGATACAGTCTTGCCACCGCTAAAATCAGCAGGGGCCTTCGCCAAGCGAAGGCCCCCTGTCATAACACCCCTGCAACCTGCAGTGATCACCTCAATTCTTATCGCCTTTCAACCTTTGCAGCGACAATTCCCGCATTTGCGGCTTGTGCAGCTTGCCGCTGCCGGTTTTGGGAAATTCATCCACGATCCAGAGATACCGGGGCACCTTGAAATGGGCCAGACCGGCTTTGCAAAAATCCCTTAGCTCTTCCTCGTCGGCCTGCTGTCCGCTTTCAAGCCGCACCCAGGCCATGATCTGCTCCCCGTAGAATTCATCGGGCAAACCGAATACCGCCACCTCGGCCACCTTGGGATGCTGAAGCAGATGTTGTTCGATCTGCCAGGGACAGATGTTTTCGCCGCCGCGAATGATGATTTCCTTGCGCCGTCCGGTGATCTTCACATAACCGTCGCCATCCATGGTACCGAGATCGCCGGAGTGCAACCAGCCATCGGCATCGATGCCCAGGGCCGTGGCCTCGGGATCGCCATAATATCCCTTGGCGACATGATACCCGCGAAAGCAGACCTCACCGACTTCGCCCATGGCGACGGTGGCTCCGCTGTCGGGATCGATGAGCTTGACCTCCTGGTGTGGCAGATTTCGACCGACCGTTTCCAAACGGATCGGCAAAGGATCTTCCGGCGCCGTCAAATGGGTTAAAGGCGAGGCTTCGGTCATACCGTAGCCGATAAGGATTTCGGGGCAATGCAGCTCGTCCATGACCCGTCGTACCAGCGCCGGCGGACACGGTGCGCCCCCCATAATGCCGGTGCGTAAACTGGTCAGATCGAAGCTGTCACGCTGTGGATGCTCCACCTGCGACAGAAACATGGTCGGCACACCGTAAAGGGTTGTGCAAGCTTCGGCCTCGATCGCCTGCAAGGTCGCCAGGGGATCGAAATACTCCTGGGGCAACACCACACATGCCCCGACCGCCATGCAGACCAGATTGGCCAGTACCATGCCGAAACAGTGATAGAAAGGCACCGGGGCGCACAGTCTGTCCGTTTCGGTAAAAGCCATGCGCCGGGCGGTAAACCAGGCGTTGTTGAGGATGTTATGGTGGGAAAGAACGGCGGTTTTCGGTGATCCCATGGAACCGGAGGTATACAGCAGGGCAATGGTATCGTCCCGATCGAGGGCAGCGGTGGCGGCTTCGAGATCCTGCCGCGTCACGCCCTCCCCTGCCGCCAGCACCTCCTGCCAAACTGTCAGGCCCGGCAACACCTTACGGGTCGCTTCGGCATTTTGCGGATCGAAAAGAACCACCTGTCGCAGATGAGGGAATTCCGGATGGCTGAGTTCCGTTCCGCCCTCATGCAGCCCAGGAATGATACTGCCGAGTATCTCCACATAGTCGCTCGATCGGAAAGCCGGGATGAAGAAAACCCCGTGCACCTCCGAGTGTTGCAGAGCATAGGCGATTTCCTGCCGCCGGTAGCCGGGATTGATGGCTACCAGAGCAACCCCGATGCGCGCCGTGGCCAACTGCAGCAGCAACCATTCGATGCTGTTGGTCGCCCACACACCGATACGGTCGCCGCGCCCATACCCCATGCCGAGCAGCCCCCTCGCCAGACGGTCGGACGCTCCTGCAAGTTGGGCATAGGTCATCCGTTGTCCCTGATGGCGTGAAACGATGGCCTCTCTGTCAGCACAGTGTCTTGCGATCCGGTTAAAATGCTCCGGAATGGTTTCCCCTTTAAGGGGCTCCAGACCACCACAGTGGTAATAACTAGCTGCCTTGCCCATGCCATACCTCCCCATCCCGAAGGGTCCCGCCCCCTTAACTGAAGGCGGGAGATCATCCGTTTCGATGGTACGATCTGCCAAAACCGCTTAGTCGATATGCTCCCAGTAATCATCCACCTGCCGCTGCAGAGCGGTCAGTTTATCCGTATCCCGCACGGGAGCAAACAGATGTCGGAAACGCCCCTGCAACTGCAAATAGTCCGTCACCGGTTTCCGCCGTGCCGGGACCTGGGTATGCCGCACCTGCCCGTCGCTGTACTCCTTCAGAGGCCAGATACCGGTCTTTACTGCCAACTTGCCGAGTTCCACCATGCGTGCGGGTTCAAATCCCCACCCCGTGGGACAAGGGGCCAGGACCAGAAGCAGGCGCGGGCCGCTCAAGCTTAAGGCTTTTTTTAGCTTGCGCGCCAGATCGGCCGGTTCGGTACCGATGGCGGTGGCAACGTAGGCCGGTCGGTGGGCGCTCCAGATGGCGAACAGGTCCTTTTTAATCCCCGCGTAACCGTCGACCCGGCTGGTGGCCGTGCGGGCTCCTGCCGGCGTTGCCGCCGAATACTGGTGTCCGGTATTCCCATAGCCTTCGTTATCGTAACAGATATAGAGAAAATCAAGTCCGCGATCGATGGCTGCCGAGGTGGCGGAAAGCCCCATGCCGTAAGCCGATCCGTCTCCGGTCAACACCACCGGCAATTGATCCTGTTCCGGTTGAATGCGCCCTTTGGCAAGCAGCACATCGAGCGCATCCCTGACCCCCTGGGCACCGGCGGGTGCGCAGGCCATGGCCGTGTACAGCCAGGAGCCGGGAAAAGGCGTAAAAGGATAGATAGACAGCAGGGTCATGCAGCCGGCAGCATTGACAAACACGGTCTTGTCCCCCACCAGATCGTAAATCTGATGCAAGGCCTGCAACCCGCCACACCCCGCGCACATGGGAGTACCGGCACCCAACAGTCCCTGCCGAGTGGCTTTCCCGGTTCCGGCACAATCCTGCTCGCTCATGATTCCCCCTCTTCTGATCCGGCAATGCGCTGCAATCCCCGAACAGTCTGCATTTCCTGATCGGTAAACAACAAACGCGGAGGCGGAGCCTGGCCTGTTTCCACGGCCTGGCGCACCTGCTCGGCCATGGCATAAAATTCACCCGCCGTGATATCGCGTCCGCCCAATCCGCCGATAAAACTCGCTAAAATCGGACGCCGTGGCACAGGGTAAAGCGCCGCCGCCAGTTCGGTGTAGAGAATGCCTCCAAGCCCGGTGCTGAGGTTCTGATCGATAACCGCCACTCCCGCCCGTCCCGATAGCAAGCGGACAAATTCCCGCGCTGGAAACGGACGTAACAGTCGCGGCCGCAACAGTCCGACTTTCTGACCGGCATCGCGCAGGCGATCGACGGCCTCGCGGGCCTTGGTGGCAAAGGATCCGATCATGACGAACAGGATCTCGGCGTCCTCGCAGCGATAATCCTCGATCGCCTTGAAACCACGATCGAAATGATTACTGAAGGCCTCACTGAGTTCGTCGAAAACTTCCCCGGCTTCGACCGCCGCCAGGTGAGTCTGATAACGGAAATAGGAATAAGGACCGCCGCCCAGCACCGCCACCGCCTGGCTGACCGGCTCCCCGCCGCGAAATCTGTTACTGCCGGCATCGAAAGCCGGCAAAAAGGCCCGCACCTGTTCGCGCGAGGGAAGGATCACCGGTTCGCGGGTAAAGGAGAGATAAAAACCGTCCAGATTGACCAGCACCGGCAGCCGCACCCGTTTGTCCTCGGCCAGGCGATAAGCGAGCAGCACGCTATCGAGTACCTCCTGGCAGGTAGCGCAGTGTAATTGCAGAAAACCGCTGTCGCGCGCCGCCAGCACATCGTTATGATCCGGTTCCAGAGTGATGGGCGCCGACAGGCCCCGGGAAACATTGACCAGCACCAGCGGCACACGCCATCCGGCCACGTTATAAAGCATTTCCATGGCATACAGCAGCCCCTGACTGGAGGTGGCGGTGAACACCCTCACCCCCGTCGCCGCCGCCGCCCCTGCCGCGGTCACCATGGAATGTTCCGATTCGAGGGTCGTGAGCCGGGCATCGAGTTCCCCGCGATCGACCCATTCAGCCAGGGTTTCGATGATCTCGGTCTGGGGTGTAATGGGAAACACCGGCAGATAATCGACCTCGGCCAGCCGTGCCCCCCAGGCCGCGGCTTTATTTCCGGTCAGCAGCTTGCGCATCCTGCTCCTCCTTGGCCTGCGACTCGGGAATGACCTTTATCGCCTTAAAGGGGCACTGGGCAGCACATACCAGGCAGCCCTTGCAATGTTCATAATCGATGACCGGAAAGCCATCCTCTCCGACCCGAATCCCCCCTTCCGGACACCAGGCGCAGCATTGCAGGCAGCGACGACATTTTTCCTTATCAATGACCGGCCGCCGGGTACGCCACAGTCCGGTTTTGACCAGACAACTGGTGGTGCCGGCATGAATAACCGGCGCCGCAATATCGACCGCATCCCTGGACATATCGATCCATGCCGGAGGCTGCGTCTCGTTAACCGTCAGGGGCGGGCCGGACTGTACCTGCCCGTGATAATTTGCGACCGCCGCATAAGCTGTCATGACAGCCTGTTTATTGGACAACACCAGCTCGGGATCATGGGCCGCCAGTTCTTCCTCCACCGCCTGGGTCAAGGCCTCCTCGGACACCTCACCAAGCAAAGCTGCCGCTGCCCCGGCACAAAACGCCCCGGCGGGGATGCCACCGGGATGTTCTGCTATAGGCGACAGAACAATAATCCGTCCGACATGGGGAAACTGCTCCCGCCACCATGATTCCGGATGACCGGAGTAAATCAACACCACAGTCGCAGCGGTGATCCCCTCCAGAACCTGTGCAGGAGTAATCGCAAGCAGCGTTTCATCCGCCACGACCACCAGATCCGGCCGATGGATCACCCCACGCTCCTGTATGGGGATTGTATCGGCCCGCACATAGGCGAATATCGGCGCGCCGCGCCGCTCGGCACCATAACGAGGCGCGTCCTGCACCTCGAACCCCTCGATAAACAGAGCCGTGCCGAGGATGCGGCTGGCGGTCTTGATCCCCTGGCCACCACGACCATGAAAACGAATTCGGTACATGCCTGCCTCTTTCCCTGGTTTTGCGTTGCGCGAAAGGTGCGTTTTAAACCATCAACCCCTTTTACCGCGGAGTACGCTGAGAGCGCAGAGAAAAGCTGTGAGCAAAGACTTATTTAAGAAGGGACAACGGCCTCTAAACGTGAACCGCGCAGTATTGTCCATGATCGATTTCCTCCGCGTCCTCTGCGGACTCTGCGGTAAATTCCGTATTTTATCTCAAAAAATCGTCCAGCGCCGGGTCGCCATGGCTTTGTGCAATACCGTCAGGGCCATATCGGTGGCCACATCGCGTGGCAAACGGCCTTCTGTTTTTACCCTGCGCAACATTTCCTCGGTGTTGCTGCGAATTTTTTCCGCTACCACATCGAATACCAGACCCTTCCAGCCTCCGTGATACTCCAGGGCTCCGCAAATCACTCCCCCGGCATTGGCGATAAAATCTGGCAGGCATAAAACACCGCGTTCATGCAGGATTTTTTCCGCCCCCGGGGTCAAGGGGATGTTGGCGCCCTGAGCGACCAGCCGGGTACGCATACGATCAACATTGGCTTCCGTGACGACATCGGGCCTGGCGGCCGGAATCCAGACCTCGCATTCCAGGCCGATGACCGCATCCCGGTCGAGTTTCTGGCCGTCAGCATAATCGACAACACTCTTGCCGGCTTGTTTTAGCGCCATCAATGCATCGACGTCGATCCCTTCCGGATGATAAAGGGTCCCCTTGGAATCGGCCGCTCCAACCAGCACCGCACCCAGTTCGCCAAGGAAACGCGCAGCATGTTGTCCCACGGCGCCAAACCCTTGAACGACAACCCTTGCACCGGACAAAGAGAATCCTGCGGCAGGAGCGGCAATTTCCACAGCATGGCGCACTCCCCAACCGGTGGCACCGATTTTATCCAGAGGTATACCGCCGATGGCTTCAGGTAAACCAACGGCCCGGTCGATCTCGTCCTTGACCCAGGCCATACAGGTTTCGTCGGTGCCCATGTCGGGACCGAAAATATAATCGTGGCAATGGCGCAGGGCACAGGCCATAGCTCGGATCAGTTGTTCCTTTTCCGCAAGCGGCATCTTCGGATCACCGTAAAGAACCGATTTGCCGCCACCGTGAGCTAGCCCCGATACTGCGTTTTTCAACGTCATGGCCCGTGCCAGCCGGAAACACTCGTCGGTACTGACATCCGGTGCCATGCGCAAACCGCCGATGGCCGGTCCGATAGAAACATTATCAACCACCAGCACTGCCTTCAGGCCGATTGTCGGTTCGTAAATGTGGATAATTTTGGTAGGTCCCAGATCATCAGCATAGGAAAAGGCATCCAGCATGGGCTTAACCTCCTTCCTCGATCGAAAAGATCAAGCTGAAAGGTGTGTCCTACAACCATGAAGCCGACCAGCCCGTTGAAGAAGGTTGAAACCGGCCGAACTCCAGGATGAGCGATATCAGGTCAGGCCCTGTCGAACCTGCCCTTAATCAACTCTATTTTAATTTTCGCCGTTATGGGGAGATTGTCAAACGGAAGGATGGAGTGATTGGTAACTGGAATAATACTCTCGAACCTTTTACTTTCTATCTCGTCGCCAGGCCAGAAACAACCACACCAGACTGACAAATCCGCAAGCTGCCGGGAAGACATCGCCGAGTCGATTGTAAACCGTGGGCGCGGCGCCCAGACCGACCATGCCGCTCAAGGCTGTCCGTTCAAATAAAGGGGTCCGGGAGGTAATCCGGCCGGAAGGTGCTATCAATGCGGAAATGCCGGTATTGGCCGCCCGCGCCAGCCAGATGCGGTTTTCCACAGCCCGGAAACGGGTCATGGCCAGATGTTGATAAGGAGCGGAGGAACGACCGAACCAGGCGTCGTTGGTAATATTCACCAGCAGATCGCTGCCGCGGCGCACATAATCGCGTGCCAGTTCGGGAAAAATCCCCTCGAAACAGACCAGCACGCCGATTTTATGCCCGTTCATCGGCAGCGGACTGACGCTGCCGGGGCTGAAATCTCCAATGCCTACAACAAGTTTGTCGATGAAAGGCAAAAAAGTCTTCAGCGGCACATATTCGCCAAAAGGCACCAGATGTACCTTATCGCTGCGTCCCAGGTCCTCCCCCTCGGGAGAGAGCAGAAAAGCACTGTTGAGATAGTGACGCTGCCGGTTGATATCCTCAAAAGCCGGACTACCGAACAACAACCAGGCCTTGCTGCCGGCGGCGACCTGTCGCACCTGTTCGGAAAGGACACCGGGCTGCTGGTAGAAAAACGGCACGGCGCTTTCCGGCCAGACAATCAGTTCCGCGGACTGCTCCTGATGCTGCAGGGACAACCGTTTATAAATGTCAATGGTACGCCACTGAAATGCGGGATTCCACTTCAGGGATTGGTCGATATTGCCCTGCGCCAGAACGGTTGCCAGCGTTTCCTGACGGTGGTCGGGATGATGTGCCAGCCGATAATTACCGTAAACGTAGAAACCGCCTGCCAGTGCTAAAGTAAGAGTCACCGCCAGATAGGGAAAAGGCCTCGATGCGCGTCGGCAAACAAACTGTATCAACAGCGCCAGCGTGGCATTGGACAGGATCAGCAGATAGCTCAGACCGTAGGGACCGAACAGATCGGCGGACTGAATCAGGGGCAAAAGACTCTGCTGGGAATACCCCAGAGTTGCCCAGGGAAACCCCGTAAGCAGGAAGGAGCGCAAAAACTCGAGAGCAACCCATAATATCGGCAGGGTCAGGGCCAGAGAAAGCCCCAGGCGTTGCTCAAAACGCTTGGCCGCCCAGATGGCAGCCCCGAAAAACGACGCCAGATAGCCGATCAGCAGAAGATAGGCCACACCCGAAAGAACCGGAGGAAGCTGACCGTAACTGGTCATGACAATATTCAGCCAATACAGTACCGGACCGAAAAAACCGACGCCCGCGGCAACCCCGCAGGCAAACGGCCGCCTGGAGCAGACCAACAACAAAGGCACCAGGCCCAACCAGGCCATGGCAGCGATATCGGGCCGCGGAAACGATAGCGCCAGCAATACCCCGGAGAGAAAAGCCCAAAGCAGCTCGGTATCCGGCAGGCGCAGCTTCATGGGGCAGGTTCTTCAGGGGAGGAATCCCGACGGACCCGTACCGTATGAATTTTACGGTCATCGCACTTTTCCACGGTCATCAAGAGCCCCTGGTTGCGCAGCTCCTCCCCTTTGAGGGGTACGCGGCCAAGCAGGTGAAACAGCCATCCGCCAACCGTATCGAACCGCTCCCGTGGCAGAGTGACGTCAAAATAATCCTCGAACTCATCGATATTCAGCCGGCAATCGACCAGCAGGCTACCGTCCTCCTGGGGTTGCAGCCACTCTTCTTCCAGATCGTATTCATCCTGAATATCGCCGACGATCTCTTCGATAAGATCTTCGATGGTAATCAATCCGGAGGTACCGCCATACTCGTCGATGGCAATCGCCATATGCATTCGGCGGCTGCGAAATTCTTTGAACAGCTCCTCGATCTTCTTGGTTTCGGGAACAAAATACGGCTCACGCATAATGCTGCCCAGATCAATTTGCTCCAGCGGTTTACCCCAGTGCTTCAACAGGTCCTTGGCATAGACCAGACCGACGATCCGATCGGTGGTTCCCTTGTAGAGGGGAATACGGGAATGACCCGAATCGATAATGCCATGCAGCACCGCCTCGACCGTGTCATCGATACTGCAACAGAGCATATCGGTCCGGGGCACCATGATTTCGCGAACGATGGTTTCGCCGAACTCGAAGATGGAGTGCAGCATTTCGCCTTCTTCTTCGTTGATGATGCCTTCCTCCTCGGAGGCATCGATCACCGCCTGCAGTTCCTCTTCGCTTCGTACGCGCCGCCGACCGGGCAGCAACGCTTCGCTGAAGCGGCGCCAGAAAACGGTTTTGTTTCCCGAACTGTCGTCGTCCAATGCCGACCTCCACCTGAAAAATTAACGGCGTCCCGCCGAATGCCGAAGGCTCACCCGAAACACAGAAACAGCGCCCAGGTCACCCCGGCACCGAGCAGCGCGCCTGCCAGCACCTCATGCAGGCTGTGAATGCCCATATAAACACGGCTGTGACCGATCATGACCGCCAGCGCCAGAACCAGCAGCGTCACCACCGATCCGACCGCAGCCAGTGCCACCGAAGTCGCCACCGAAAAAGCAAACGCGGCGTGGCCGCTGGGCATGCCACCTTCCAAGGGGGTGCCACGTCCCGCCCAGGCTTTAAGCAGGACCACCAGCAAGATGACGGTCAAAAGGCTGAGGATTGCCAGTTCGCCCGGCGGCGCTCCGGTTAGAAGAAAATCGTTCCCGTCACCTGCCGAACGGAAAACGTACCCGGCAAGAATCAGGTAGCCCATGATCGCTGCACCGACACTTACCAGCAGTACGGCACCCGCCGCAACGTCCTTGACCCGCCGCGCCAGGGGATGAAAATCCGGTGAAACCAGATCCACCAAAGCCTCGCAGGCCGTGTTGATCAGTTCGGCAAACAGAACCAGAACCACACCGAACACCAGAAGAATGAATTCCAGCGCGGAAACCTTGAAAATAAGTCCCGCCAGAACCACCCCCACCGCTATGATGCAATGATAGCGCATATGCCGCTGGGTGCGCACCGCCCACAGAAAACCCTCAATGGCACAGTTAAAACTGAAATGGATGTTTTTTTCCGGTTTCATGCTTACCGATCGGCCTTATAGAAACTCTTCCCGAATCCGGGCAAACAATTCCGCCTCCCGTGCCTCCATGCGTCGCGCATCCTCTTCGGTGCCGCGCTCATGATCGTAGCCGAGTAAATGCAGAACCCCGTGCAGCAACAGAAAATAGAGTTCGCTTTCAAATGGCAGATCAGCCTCGCGGGCATCCCGGGCGGCGGTATCGGCGGAGATGATCACATCGCCGAGCAAACCGGGGTGCAAACCGACGTCCTCACCTTCCTGCATGGCGAAGGAGATCACATTAGTGGGTTTGTCGCGCTGCAGATAATCACGGTTGATTTGCTGTATTTCGATATCGTCGACGATCAGCAGCGATAATTCGGCATCAGGACATTCCGAGTCGTTTAAGATCCTCTGTGCTACCTTTTCAAGCGTTTCCACCGCTATCTTTTGATTCTTTTGGCGGTTCTCGATGTGAATCATCCCCATTTTTTTTCTTGACCGTTTCCTTCTCCCGTTCCTTGTGAACGGGCTCGGGGTAATCGATCCTGTGGTGAAAAATCCCCGCCAGGATACGGTTAAAACTCTTGGCTATATTGTGCAGATCCTTGAGAGTCAACTCGCATTCGTCGAGTTGCCCATCGATAAAGATATTGTTGATAATCTTCTGCACCATGCCCTGAATCCGCGCCGGTGTCGGATCCGCCAGGGTACGGCTTGCCGCCTCGATGGCATCGGCCAGCATAATCACGGCCGCTTCACGGGTCTGGGGCTTGGGTCCGGGATACCGGTAATCCCGTTCGTTGATCTGCTGGACGCCGGGATCTTCCTGGTTTTTGGCCTTGTCGTAAAAAAACTTGATCAGGGCCGTACCGTGATGCTGGCGAATGATATCGATAAGGGTCTGACCGAGTTTGTTCTCGCGAGCCATATCGGCCCCCTCTTTCACATGCGACATAAGAATCAGTGCGCTCATGGAGGGGCTCAGTTTATTGTGGCGATTTTCCTGGGTGCCGATATTTTCGACAAAGTAGAGCGGCTTGCGAATCTTGCCGATGTCGTGATAATACGCGGCCACGCGTGCAAGCAGCGGATTGGCGCCGATGGTTTCGGCGGCCGCCTCGGCCAGGTTGCCGACAATGATGGAGTGATGATAGGTACCCGGAGCCTGAATCATCAACTCGCGCAGAACCGGGGTATTCATGTTGGCCAGTTCCAGCAGCTTGATATTGGTGGTGTACTTGAACAGGGTTTCGACCAACGGCACCAGCCCGGTCACCAGCAGAGCGCAGACAAATCCGCCGGCAAAACCGAACCCGGCTTTGTAAAACATCTGCATATCGAAACCGCGGCCGGCGATGAGTTGTGTGGCCAGAACCATACCGACGTTGACCATCGACAGCCGCCAACCGGCCTGATAGAGGGTTGTCCGCTGGATGCAGTGACGCACCCAGTGCCCTCCGGTCAGACTGCCCACCAAAGCAAACAGGGCAATATGCAGATTGTCCCCGAACAGCAGGCCGATAACCATGGCGAAGCTCAGGCCGAAGACCAACGCCACCTCGGAATTAAGGACAATGCGCACCAGCATCGCGCCGACCGCAAAGGGAAAAGCGTAGTAATAGGTGGAAGACTCGATATAGGGAAAAGAGCCCTCCAGGGCGCTGCAGATAAAGATCGCCAATTTAACCAGGATAAACAACCCGACGAAGGTCACCGCCATAAATAGCAGATCCCGGTTATCGGGCCGATACTTGCTGATGTTCCGGCGTCCGTAACGATGGGCCACGGACAGCAACAGCAACAGGATCAGAAACAATCCGGCAGCCATGCGCAGAGACATCTGGTCGCTGCCGAGCGCCCGCAGGGCCTTGAGCTTATTGACCTGTTCCTCGGTAACCCGTTCCCCCTCCCGGACCACCATCTCGCCCTTTTTGACTTGCATCAGAACCGGCTTGACAGCCTGACGACCCTGTTGACGACGGGTTTCCGTCTCGCTCTGATTATAGGTCAGATTGGGCCTCAACAGCTTGGATAGCTGCACCGTCAACAACTTACGGTCGGCAGCGGACAGCCCCGTGAGTTGCTCCGATTTTTCTGCAACCCGATCGAGGGCATCGCCGATGCCGATCACCTGATCAAGCCCCTGGGCGACACGTTCCTCCCGGGTTACCAGGTTACGAACCACGATGCCGCGTTCACCGCCGGTTTGAAAAAGCTGGAGGTTACCGACAATCTGATTGAGCATAACCTGTTGCAAGGTTTGTACAAGCAATTGGGCCTGGTCACTCTGCGCAGCAAGTTGCTGCAACACCGCCATTTCAGCATCCGACAGACTTATACCGAGCAGGGTTTCCAGCTCATGACGCTGCGCAAGTCCGGGCTCCGGCAACTTTCGCAGCATGTCGAATCCATGTTTCAGGCGTTCGGTGACATCGCGCCCGGTGCGGGGATCGTAATCGTACAGCGGCAATACCGCGTCGGCAGCATCCCGCTGTTTTTTTTCCGTCAGCGCTTCATCGGGCACGAGCAGATCGCGCGGAGCTTTGACATTGCGCTGAGCAATGTCGCCCGGGCGATAAAAGCCGGGGATAAAGCTGCCTTTGGGGATAACGATAAAAGCGATCAGGATACTCACCAACAACAGCAAAAACTTCCGCTGGGTGGCCGAATCCGTAAAAATCTGGCGGTTCATAAAGGCAAAAACGGATTTACCCTTACGCACATTGCCTTCCTGCTTACGATCAGTCTTGCCGGTCATGACGATCCGTTTCTCCTCCGCTTGCCTTCGAAGCTGCAGGCCGTTTGCGCTTCCGGTCGTAAGCCTTGACGATGGCTTGAACGATGGGATGGCGCACAACGTCGCGATCGGAAAAATAGTTAAAATGAATACCTTTGACCTCCCGCAACACTTCAGCGGCTTCGAGCAGCCCCGACCTGCGTTCGTTGGGAAGATCGATCTGGGTAATGTCTCCGGTAATCACAGCCCGACTGCCGAATCCGAGACGCGTGAGGAACATTTTCATCTGCTCGGCGGTGGTGTTTTGCGCCTCGTCGAGAATGACGAAAGCATCGTTGAGGGTTCGTCCCCGCATAAACGCCAGCGGCGCCACTTCGATGACCCCCTTGTCGATATACATCTGCCCCCGGTCGTAATCGAGCATGTCGAAAAGGGCATCGTAAAGCGGCCGCAGATAGGGATTGACCTTCTCCGCAATATCTCCGGGCAAAAAACCCAGCTTTTCGCCGGCTTCGACGGCCGGGCGTACGAGCACGATACGCGCCACTTCCTTTTTCAACAGAAACGACACGGCCATGGCCATGGCCAGATAGGTTTTACCGGTACCCGCCGGGCCGATACCGAAAACAACCTCGTTGCGGCGAATGGCATCGATGTAGGCTTTTTGAGCCAGGCTTTTGGGGGAGATGATTTTTTTACGGGCGGAGATGCAAACGGTATCGAGGAAAATATCCTTCAATCGGGCCTTGCCGTCGGCACTGAGGATGCGTATGGCATAATCGACATCGGGAGGGTAAATAGGGTAATCGGCTTGCAACAAGCCATAAAGTTCTTCCACCAGGCGTTGAGCCAGTGCAACCTGATGCTCGTCCCCGGAGATGTGCAGCTCGCCCCCTTTGGAGGCGATACGCACCCCCAGAATTCGTTCGATCTGCTTCAGATTGGTATTGGCTTGACCGAAAAGGAGGTTCGCCAGCCGTTGATCTTCGGCCACAAACCTCCCGCGGAAATTCCGTGTACTCAAAAAGTATCCTTTATCCTTGGTGCGATTGATGGTTGAATCCGTGCGCAAAGATCCATCAGATGATGGAAGCAACAGACACGGACACAACACGACAGACGCTGCAACCACCCTGCTCTATCAGCGCATCGAAATGCACGGAGCACACATAACTTGCGAGGTTATGTCATCTTGGACGAAGGGGGCCAACGTTTTCAATGGTTCGGGTTGTGCTTTTATTTCCCATCCTTTACCACTTATCGTCCGCCAAAATCAATCCTTTTCAAGCGATACGGCAATCTGGCGAGCCTAAAAAAGGGCTTCCAATTCGGAGCTAATGTGCTATAAATGTGTCGGTCACCAGACCGCCATGAATTACTGTTAATCTCATTTCCATTCATCCTTAATCCTATATTCAGAGGGGCTTGTCATGAGCGAAATTGTTGATATTTATGCCCGCGAAATCCTCGATTCGCGGGGAAATCCCACCGTGGAAGTTGAAGTTTTCCTGGAAAGCGGCGCCATGGGCCGCGCTGCCGTGCCTAGCGGTGCCTCCACCGGCGAACGTGAAGCACTGGAAATGCGTGACGGCGATGCTGCCCGTTACCTGGGCAAAGGTGTGCTCAAAGCCGTGGATAACGTCAACAACGTCATTGCCGCCGAGCTGCTCGGCTGGGAATCGACGGAACAAACCGCCCTTGATCAAAAACTGATCGAACTCGATGGCACCGAATTCAAATCGACCCTGGGCGCCAATGCCATGCTCGGCGTATCCCTGGCCTGCGCCAAGGCATCCGCCGAAGAACTCGGACTGAGCCTGTATCAGTACCTGGGCGGCCCGAATGGCCGGGAACTGCCTCTGCCCATGCTTAATATCCTCAACGGTGGCGCGCATGCGGACAATAACGTCGATATCCAGGAATTCATGGTCATGCCCGCCGGCGCCGATTCCTTCAAGGAAGCGTTGCGCATGGGAGCCGAGATTTTCCATGCCCTGAAATCGGTACTTAAAAAACGCGGCTACAATACCGCGGTCGGCGATGAAGGCGGATTCGCACCCGATCTGAAGAGCAACGAGGAAGCCCTCGAAGTCATCATGGAAGCGATCAAGGCTGCCGGATACAAACCGGGCGAGGACGTACTGCTGGCCCTCGACGTCGCTGCTTCCGAACTCTACGCCGACGGCAAATACAATCTGGCCAACGAAGCCCAGCCCCTCAAAACGGCTGCCGAGCTCACCGATTTCTACGCCGACCTGGTCGATCGGTACCCCATCATCTCCATCGAAGACGGCATGGCCGAAAACGACTGGGACGGCTGGAAGATTTTGACCGACAAACTCGGCAAACGCATCCAGATCGTCGGCGACGACCTGTTCGTCACCAATACCAAGATCTTCAAGGAGGGCATCGATAAGGGTATCGCCAACTCCATCCTTATCAAACTGAACCAGATCGGCACTCTGACCGAAACGCTGGAAGCCATCGAAATGGCCAAACGCGCCGGGTACACCGCTGTTGTTTCCCACCGCAGCGGCGAAACCGAAGACACCACCATCGCCGACCTGGTCGTGGCCACCAATGCCGGCCAGATTAAAACCGGCTCTGCCTGCCGCACCGACCGCGTATGCAAATACAACCAGTTGCTGCGCATCGAAGATCAGCTTGGCGAGGCCGCCTGCTTCAACGGCAAGGATGTTTTCTACAACCTGCGTTAAATCCGTCGTATTGCCAATGATCAACGTCAAAAGGCCTGTGAATATTCACAGGCCTTTTGACGTTTCCGGGGGCAGATAACGATATGTTTTACCGTTGACCAAACTACCAGGCCCCTGCGACTACGGCGATCTGTACCGTCATGACCGGGGGCGCCATTGAATTTGCCGTGGCCATCGCCCCTTGAAGTGGCGCTTCAACCTTTTGCGGCAGGGACATTGCAGAACAAAAGTCGCCTCTCTGGGTCAGTCCGCAAAACCTGCCTTCAGCCTTCTACCGCCCCGCCGGCCAGTTCCCCCTGCAATACATGATCGCCATCCGGATGCGCGGCAGGATCGTCCTGCACTTCGATGCCGGTTTCACGCAACACCTCATCCACCCGAGTGCGATCAAGCACTTCCTCCTCCAGCAGAGCGTCCGCCAGCTTTTTCAATACCGGCAAATGGTTGGCAATAATCTCGTCGGCCGCCTGTTCCCCAGCCTTCACGACTTTTTCGATCTCCTGGTCGATGATCCATGCCATATGCTGGCTGAAGGCGTTATCGCTGGCCAGTTTACGCCCAAGAAAAGGATGCTCCTCGCCGCGATTGATACTCATGGGACCCACACGTTCGCTCATCCCCCATTGGCAGACCATCTTTTCGGCCAGGTCGGTCGCCTGTTTGAGATCGTTTTGCGCACCGGTGGAATATTCCTCGAAAATGGCCTTTTCGGCGGCGCGTCCGCCGAGACTCACAGCAATGCGGGTCATCAGATAGGAACGTGAGTAATGATAGCGATCATCCACAGGCAGTTGCTGCGTAACCCCAAGCGCCTGGCCCCGCGGGATAATGGATACTTTGTGAATAGGATCGGCACCGGGACTCAGACGAGCCAGCAAAGTATGACCGGCCTCGTGATAAGCGGTGATGCGCTTTTCCTGTTGCGACATCACGAGCTTACGCTCGGTACCCATCAGGACGCGGTCCTTGGCCTGCTCGAAATGCTGCATGGTTACCTTCTGAGCGTTTTCACGCGCTGCAATCAAAGCCGCCTCGTTGACCAGATTTTCCAGGTCGGCACCACACATGCCGGGGGTGCTGCGCGCAATGATCTGAAGATCGACATCCTCGTCAATCGGTACCTGCCGGGTATGAACCTTGAGGATTTCCTCCCTTGCACGCCAATCGGGTCGTTCCACGGTCACCTGCCGGTCAAAACGCCCCGGCCGCAACAAAGCAGGATCGAGCACATCCGGCCGGTTGGTAGCGGACATGACAATCACTTCATCGTGGGCCTCGAAACCGTCCATCTCCGACAACAATTGGTTGAGGGTCTGTTCGCGTTCGTCATTGCCGCCACCGAGTCCGGTCCCCCGGGAACGACCAACAGCATCCAGTTCATCGATAAAAATAATGCTCGGAGCGTTCTTTTTAGCGTTGTTGAACAGGTCACGCACCCTGCTGGCACCCACCCCGACAAACATTTCAATGAACTGGGAAGCGGAAATGGTAAAAAAAGGCACCTCCGCTTCTCCAGCCACAGCCCGCGCCATAAGAGTTTTACCGGTTCCGGGCGGCCCCACCAACAGCACTCCGCGTGGCGCTTTGGCTCCCAGGCGCATGAATTTTTTGGGATTACGCAGAAATTCGATAATCTCCATCAGTTCCTGCTTGGCTTCGTCCAATCCGGCCACATCGGCGAAGGTGACCCGGGAGCGTTCTTTGGTATACATTTTGGCGCCCGACTTGGAAAACCCGCCCATCATACCGCCACCGGGCCCCTGCCGCGTACGCATGCCTTTGATGACAAACCACCAGACCCCCACGATCAGGAGCCAGGGCAGCATGTAAATCATCGCCGTGGCCCAGGGTGATGGTTTGCTCTCGGGGCGAACCTTGACATCGACCTTGCGCTGCTCCAGATCATCCAGCAGTCGCGTATCGGTGACGGGTGGCATGGTCGTACGAAAACGCAGGAACGATTGGACCTCCTCGGTTCCTTCGACACGGTTAAGGATGGTCCGTTCCCGAAGGTTGCCGACCACATTGTTCCCTTCGAAGGTAATGGCCGCGACGTTATCCGCCGCCAATTCCGTTTTGAAACGGCTGTAACTGACGTCCACCACCGGTTCCTGGGTTTGAGGCGTCAGCGTCGTCAGCACATAATTGACCATCAGAATTGCGCCCAAAACAATGACCATCTGCCAGAGAAGACTGCGCGTCATCAACGATTTCCTTTCGCCCAACATGGCTGAATCAGACAGGATTTTCATGTGAAATACTAACAGGAATCCGGCCGACCACAACTCCTTCCATAGCCCCAATAGTTGCTTTCAAACAAAGCTTCTGATAAAGTCCCGACAAGGTTCAAGAACTGCTTGGGCCTTTTTTCATTCTACCTTCAAAATCGCAGGGATAACATAGACCATGTTTGAATTTTCACTGCTCGCAACCGACTCTCAAACCGCGGCACGACGTGGCAGACTGACCACCCCCCACGGTACCATCGAGACCCCGATTTTCATGCCCGTCGGGACCCACGGCGCCCTCAAAGCCATGACGCCGGCCCAGGTCGAAGAAACCGGAGCCCAGATTATTTTGTCCAACACCTACCACCTGCATCTGGCGCCCGGAGAGGGTCTGGTGCAGAAAGCCGGGGGGCTGCACAGCTTCATGAACTGGCCCCATCCGATTCTCACCGACAGCGGCGGTTTTCAGGTCTTTTCCCTGCCCAAAAAACGCATCACCGAAACCGGCGTATTTTTCCGCCACGAAATGACCGGGGAAGAAATCTTTCTGGGGCCCGCTGAAGCCATGGCGATCCAGAACACCCTGGGGGCGGATATCATCATGGCCTTCGACGAATGCATCCCCTACCCGGCAACCCATGATTACGCGGCGAAGTCGATCCGGAAAACCCTGCGCTGGGCGGAAGCCTGCCTGCAAAATCACAATCGTTCCGACCAGGCTCTGTTCGGTATCGTACAGGGTGGAATCTATGAAGACCTGCGTCAGGAATGCGCGCGGCAGATGACCACCATGAATTTCCCCGGTTACGCCATCGGCGGAGTAAGCGTTGGCGAGGGGCTGGATCTGCTGAAAAAGGTGGTCGACTACACCGCCCCCATGCTGCCTGAAAACAAACCGCGCTACCTGATGGGGGTGGGCTTGCCCGAAGATATTCTGGAAAGCGTGGAACGCGGCATGGACATGTTCGACTGCGTCATACCGACCCGTTACGCCCGTAGCGCCACGCTCTTTACGCGGCGCGGAAGGATCCGTTTGACCAACCGTCGCTATCGCAGAGACTTTTATCCGGTGGATGCCTCCTGCGATTGTTACTGCTGCCGTAATTTCAGCCGGGCCTATCTGCATCACCTGTTCAAATCGAACGAAATTCTGTCAGCGACCCTGGCAGCCATCCATAATGTGCATTTCTATCTGAATATGATGAAAGAAGCCCGCCAGGCTATCGAAGCTGGCGACTTTGCCGCATTCAAGAAAAACTTCCTGGAGGAATACGGCGCCAACAAATAGAAGCATCCGGACCGGGGAACGCAACACCGGCGAAAGCCACCGGGCCACCGGCCGTTTTTCAACATCGCGCCTATCCAAAATATGGACAGTCGACGAAAAGCCCATGCTATCAGCCCCCATATAGCCAGTCGCTTATATGGGGCACTGACCTGCAGTAGCGAAGCCCTCTACGGAATCCTCCAGGATCCCGCCCATGAGGTGGTGCGCGCGGCCCTCAAAAACCGCGCACTGGAGGAGCCTCACCTGTTGGCGCTGCTGAGACGCCGCGATCTCAGCGAAGATCTGTTGCGCGCCATACATCAGATGGATCTGGCTCTCAATAGCCATAAAGTGCGTCGAGCTCTGGTCAAAAACCCCCATTTGCCGGCCCCTGTCCTGCAGGCGCTGCTGCCTCAGTTGCATCTGTTCGAATTGCTGGATATATGTTTTTTGCCCGGCGCCTCCCCCGATCAGAAACTGGCGGCCGAGCGCCTCATCATTCAGCGTCTGCCAACCACGCCTCTGGGCAACAAGATCACCCTTGCGCGCCGGGCGCCAACGGCCATCGCCGCGGAGCTTCTCAAGGAAGGCCATGCCGCCCTCATGGATCCCTGCCTGACGAACCCACGCCTGCAGGAAATGGCCATAGCCCAGTTTTTACGCGGCGCCACCGCCAGCGCCGAAACCATTTCCAGCATCGCAAGGCACCCTCGATGGAAAGCACGGAAAAGTGTACGAGACGCCATTCTCAAACACCCGCGCACGCCGGGTATCTGGTTTACCCTGTGGATGCCTGGGATGCGGGGACCGGAAATCCTGCAGTTATCCGCCTCCCGGCGTCTAAGCCCATCCCAGAGACAGCTGGTCAAAGAAGAATTACGGCGACGCGGATTGGCCTGAGCCTGCAAAAACCCTCGCCGGCCGCCCTATTCACCCATGCATCCTGGCCGAAAGCGACCGCGCAGCCTTCCCGAGCAATTCAGGCGCACGCGTCAGAGCCTCGTCCAAAGGCATATCCTGCGGCATGGCCGCCACAGCATGACGAATACCGGCCTGCTGCAATTCCTCCGCAGTCAAGCGTATCTGTCCTGCAAGCACCGCCACCGGTACTCCCTGCCGGCGGGCTGCGTCAAGCACTCCGCTAACCACTTTCCCCTGCAGGGAGGTGCGATCGAGACAGCCTTCACCGGTAATCACCCAGTCGGCCTGACCCAATTGCCGCTCGAATTGAACCTGCTCCATCACAGCGGAAACACCCGGTATCAGACGCCCCCCCATAAAGACCTGCGCACCTGCACCGAAACCTCCGGCCGCTCCGCCTCCCGGCAGATGCGCCACATCGATACCAAGTTGGTCTTTGATCCTCCGGGCCAGATTTTCCAGCCCCTCCGCCAGCATGGCAACCTGTGCCGGGGTGGCCCCTTTTTGTGGAGCGAAGATCTGGGCTGCGCCCTGCGGGCCGCAAAGGGGATTGGTCACATCGCACAATACGGTAATGCGGGGTAAGGACAGGCTGGATGGCACAATGCGTTGCAAATGGATCAAGCCCCCACCACCGAGAGGAATATCCTTGCCGCCGGCATCAAGAAACCGCCAACCGAGGGCGCGCACGGCACCGGTACCACCATCGACCGTAGCGCTGCCGCCCAACGTCAACAGGACATGCGTCACTCCGCTTTTGATGGCTGCCGATAAAAGCTGTCCGGCACCGTAGGTCGTGGTTTGCAAAGGGTGGCGCTGATCGCCTCTCAGCAGCACCAGGCCGCTGGAGCGAGCCATTTCCACCACAGCTGCCCGACGCTGCTCAAGACAACCGTAGGCTGCCGTCAGAGTCATCTCCGGCAGCGGTCCCATGACATCCGGCACCTCGACCCAGGAGCCCCCGGCTGCGGCTACCAGGATCTCCGCGGTCCCTTCACCGCCATCAGCCAGCGGCACCGAGGTCAGACGCCAGTCCGGCTCTACGGCAGATATGCCTGAGGCAACGGTACGGCAGGCTTGTTGCGCAGAAAGGCTGCCCTTGAATGCATCGCAAGCTACAAGAATACGCATAAGCCCCCCGAGCAGAGGTAAAACCAAGCGGATCAGCAGGAATCAAGGTCACCCAAAGCAACAGATGCTCGGCTGACCGATGAGGGAAAAGCGATAAAGAGACAAAACATCCGCCCCCGGCAAGGTGCAAGGGGCGGCCGTCATTGGGAAATGAACTTAAAAGCCCATTTGGGAGTCTATCGGACTGTCCACGATCCGACAGCCTCCTAATCCTGGCCGATAAGCTTTTTCATAATTTCATACACATTTTCATCGGTGATCCAGACAACGAAACCGTTACCTTCTTCATCGCTGCCGCACAGATAACCAACGCCCGGTTTTTTGCCATCGCAGGTATCGCATGCGGGATACATGGTCAGTTTCTGATTGGGGGCCATCTTCACGACAAATTCTTTTTTTTGATCCATGATTATCCCTAAATAGAATGGTTGCCGGATCACCGTGCATCAGGGATGCGCGTCAGGCAACGGATTGAATGGTAACGGTATTGCGACCCAATTTTTTTGACTGATAAATGGCCTGATCGGCGACATTCAAAAGTACATATCGAGTTACGGACTCATCTCTGCCATCAAAACTGGTTCCGCCGATGCTTATGGTCACAGCGATGGTCTTGCCGTTCATGGGCACCAGCATCTTTTCGACCTCAAATCGCAGGCGCTCGGTAAAAATCGCCAAATCGCCTTGATCCGTTTCAGGCATGATGATCGCGAATTCGTCTCCACCGTAACGCACAACCGTATCGCAACTGCGTACACAGGAGGTTACCTTCGCGGAAACGTGACGCAATACGGCATCCCCTGCCAGATGACCATGGGTATCATTGATATTTTTAAAGAAGTCGACGTCGAAGAACACCAGTGACAAGGAATATCCGTAGCGTTTGGCCCGGGCCAATTCCTTATCCATTTCGGTCAGGAAAAAACGCTGATTGTAAAGACCGGTCAACTCATCGCGGTAGGCAAGTTTACGCAGAGATTTATTGGCGTCAAGGAGCTTATTGATGCATTGTTGGGATTCTTCCTGAGTTTGCCTGAGTTCCCCCACCATCTGTTCATAGGACAACGAGCGCTTCCCGAGCTCGTAATTGGCTTCCTGCAATAGACGCGACAGGGGTTTCATCTCGCCCGGATCGATATCAAAATAACTCAGGATCTCAACCGTTCTCTCTGCCAGAGAATCGACCAACTGCCGTATCGTCTGGCTGTCAAGCGCATAGCGATGCTCAAGTGTTCGATGCAGCTCCTCCAGAACCGACGGGTCGGCCGCACCGTGATAAAGAGAGGACAGCTGGTCGGCAAACTGCAAAATGGCCGCCTGATCCCCATGGGGTGAATCGTATCGCACCTCGTCATGATGATGAAAGATAGGCCGGTAAATATTTTCCGGCAGCCCCCACTGTTTAAGCATCAAGCCGGTCAGCTGGCCATGATCGAAACCGAGAAGCTCCCTTTCGATCGGATAGCTCGCGCTTCCGGCATAAGCTTTCAGCAAAAGGATTTGTTTATATTCCATCTCCATCCGCTGGTACATGACCAGCACGCCGATATCCTTCAGGAGGCCACTCAAAAAAGCATCGGCGCCTGAACCGCGGATATGGGAAGCCAACATCTCGGCGGCCACGGCTGCGGTAATGGCACGTTTCCAGAAATAGTCCATGTCGAACAGATCGCTGTCAGGTGCCGCCAGGCTGTCCATAATCATAAACGACAGGGCTATATTCCGGGTCACGTTTATGCCGAGAACCGTCAGAGCATTTTCTATGGTTTTAATCTTTCCGCCGAACCCGAACAGGGAGGAATTGGCGATTTTCATCATTCTGGCCGTCAAAGAGGGATCTTTGCTGATGATGTTGCCAATTTCCAGAAAGGAATGTTCGTCATTCCTGACGACTTCGAGGAGACGAAACACCACGTTGGGCGGAGTGGGTAAGTCGAGGTGGCCCTGAATGATGCTTTCGATGGCCGCTATTTTTTCGCCCGCGGGCGAATTCTCAAAATCTGAAAAATCCATAAATTGCAAAAAATCCTGCACTGCAAATGCAAACGGCTGGAGAACAAAAGGAAGCAGTCAACCGCGTCTTAATCGAGGGCCACCACAAAGCTGTTGCCATACCCTGAGCGGGCAAAAGCTTCCTTCGCTTCAAAAGCTGCAGACAACGAAGGGTAACGTCCTACCCATACCCTGTAAAACAATTTACCGTTGACCCAACCTTTTTGCACACGGGCCTGCCCGAGTTGCTGCCGGTATCTGCCGGCCAGCCGCTGAGCATTTTGGTTAACGGTAAATGCGCCGATCTGAACAGCATAATCGCCCACTTCGTAACTGGGGGCCGGACGATAGGTTACCAGACCCCGGTTATCCACCGCAGCCATACCAAGGGCTTCAATGCGCACCGGCGCCGTACCGGGACCTACGACCTGCAGACGCATTGCCGCCTCGTAGGACAGATCGATAATACGATTGCCGACAAAGGGGCCCCGGTCATTGATCCGTACAATTTCCTGATGACCATTATTTTTGTTGACGACACGAACATGGGTACCCAGTGGCAAAGTCTTGTGCGCGGCGGTCATGGCGTGCATGTCGTATATCTCGCCGTTGCTGGTCTTTTTGCCATGGAATTTGGGGCCATACCAGCTGGCCAGCCCCTCCTGCACGAATCCCTCGCAGCTGCTCATCGGCTGGTAGAGATTCCCGTTCACCGTATAGGGCTTCTGGTGTCCCTTAAGTCCTGCCGTGGCCGGGGTATCGACCACCCGGGTGCGATACCGCCCGGCACAACCGCATAACAAGGCAGCTGCCAGGCAGACAATCCCGGCTCTTTGCAACATGCGTAGCAACATAAATACCCTGGTCTTCACTTTTCCATGTGCATTTTCAGTGTGACAGCGTCATTCGAAACGCCTGCCACCTGATATCCGAAACCGCGAACAGCAAAGCGAGGCTTATAGATACTATTCCTGAACCATGGTCATGGCGCGCAGCTTTTGATAACGCTGTTCACGCAGTTCATCCGAAGACAGGTCTTTCAGGTCGTCAAGATGTTTCTTGAGGCAAATCCGTACCTGCTCGGCAGCTGCCTTATGATCGCTATGGGCACCGCCCAGCGGCTCGGGAATCACTTCATCGATGACACAACCAAGATTCTGGATATCACCCGCGGTCAGTTTAAGTGCCTCTGCGGCAACCGGCCCTTTGGCACCGTCCTTCCACAAAATGGCGGCGCAGCCTTCCGGAGAGATGACCGAGTACACGGCATTTTCCATCATCAGCACACGATTGCCGACAGCCACGGCCAACGCCCCTCCGGAACCGCCTTCTCCGGTAACGGTTACGATAACCGGGACTTTGAGAGCCGCCATTTCCCGCAGGTTGCGGGCGATGGCTTCGGCTTGTCCCCGCTCCTCGGCACCGATTCCGGGAAACGCCCCCGGCGTATCGACAAAAGTAAAAATCGGCAGACCGAATTGCTCAGCCATCTGCATGACCCGCAGGGCCTTACGGTACCCCTCGGGATTGGGCATGCCAAAATTACGGTAAACCTTCTCCTTGGTATCCCGCCCCTTCTGATGACCTATAACGGCGCAGGGCTGCCCGTCCAAACGGGCAAATCCGCAAACCAACGCCGGATCATCGCGAAAGTTGCGATCGCCATGAACTTCGAACCAGTCCGTAAAAACATGTTCAACGAAATCGAGGGTAAAGGGACGATTGACATGACGTGCCAACTGGGTCACCTGCCAGCGGTTGAGATTGGAGAAGATTTCACGCCGTAATTTTTCGGCTTTTTTCTCCAGGCGCTGGATTTCACCGGAAAAATCGACCTCGTCGGTGGAATAGTCCCGCAATTCGCTCAGTTTCTGTTCCAGTTCAACCAGGGGTTTTTCAAAATCCAGGTAAAATTGCATGTACCTCTCCTGACATCCTTGTCTGCAACCATGGCATCATACGATTCGGATCACACAAATACGCCACAGGCATACAAAGCCTACTTTATTCGAAAGTTATCACATTGTACCCAAACAGGCGCTCGGTGTCTTCCATCATTTCATCGGTAGGGGCAATTTTCAGACTTTCGGGCAACCGCAGAACGGTCTCGCTGCGATGGGGAATCACCAGGTGCATGAGCACCGGGCAAGCGCCCCGATGACGCATTATGATCTCCTTGAGACGATGCAGTTGATCGTCGACGAGCCCCGGAACCTGAAACCTGAAGTGCACCCGTTTGGTTTCCTTGCGGCTGACCTCCGCCAGAGGCAGGATTTCTTTCGGCATCAGTTTGCGTGTTTCCTCTGCAACTTCCACCGTCCCGGTCACCAGCAGCGGCTGATCGCTGTGCAGAGAGTCCGAAGCGTCGCGATAGATATCGGGAAATACCACCATTTCCACGAAGCCGCTGAGATCCTCCAGGGTCACAAAAGCCATGCGTTCGCCCTTTTTGGTCACCAGATCCTTGATGCCGCTGACCATGCCGCACAATCGCACCTCTTCCTTGTCGGCCCGTTCAGCAACGTCGGCGGTGGTACAATTGGCGAAACGCCGTATGACCTCCTGATAGCGTCCCAGGGGATGGCCGGTGATATAGAACCCCAGTGACTCTTTTTCGAACCCGAGCTTGACTTTATCGGACCATTCCTCCATTTCGGGCAAAACCCCATAGCTGGTGCCCCGCTGAGATACAATCTCATCGGTACCGAACAGGGATGCCTGCCCCTCCGCCTTTTCGCGCTGCACCTTCTGGCCGATTTCCATGGCCTCTTCCAGCACCACCAGGTACTGGGCGCGATGACCGCCCAAAGAATCGAAAGCTCCGCACTTGATCAACGCTTCGACGACTTTTTTGTTGACCTTGCGTAAATCGACCCGCTCGCAGAATTCGTGCAAAGTGGTGAAGGGCTGCTCCTGGCGAACCTCGAGTATCGCGTCGATAGCCGCTCCGCCGACGCCCTTGACGGCGCCGAGTCCGAACCGTATGGCATTGTCGTGTACGGTGAAGGAACTGCTCGAAGCATTGATGTCCGGAGGCAGCACCTCGATACCCATAGAGCGTACTTCGTTGATGTTCTTGATGACCTTTTCGGTGTTTTCCATGTCCTCTGTCAGCAGAGCAGCCATGAATTCCACCGGATAATGGGTCTTCAGATACGCCGTATGATAAGCGACCAGGGCATACGCCGCCGAATGCGATTTGTTAAAACCGTACGCGGCGAATTTTTCCATGAGATCGAAGACCGCCTCGGCCTTTTTGACATCGAGTTCGTTCTCCCGGGCGCCGGACATGAAAATCTCTTTTTGCTTGGCCATCTCCTCGGGTTTTTTCTTACCCATGGCCCGGCGCAGCAAGTCGGCGCCTCCCAGGGAATAGCGTGCCAGCACCTGGGCGATCAGCATGACCTGTTCCTGATAGACGATAACGCCATAGGTGTCTTTCAGAATCGGCTCGAGTTGCGGAAAGTCGTAGGTGATCTCCTTTTTGCCGTGTTTGCGCAGAATGAAATCGTCGACCATGCCCGATCCAAGCGGCCCCGGACGATAAAGGGCGCAGACGGCGATAATATCCTCGAAACAACTCGGTTTGAGCTTGACCAGCAGTTCCTTCATACCGGAAGACTCGAGCTGAAACACGCCCGTGGTTTCACCGGCCGACAGCAACCGATAGGTATCGGGATCATCGTCCCCCACCAGTTTCAGGTCAAATTCCGGATCATTGCCCTCATGAATCAGCCGTACCGCGTTGGCGATAACGGTCAGCGTCTTCAAACCGAGGAAGTCGAACTTGACCAGCCCGATCTGCTCCACGTATTTCATGGGGAACTGGGTAACCTGGCCGCCCGATTTCGGATCGGTGTACAACGGCAGATATTCGGACAACGGCTTGGGGGTAACCACCACGCCGGCGGCATGGGTGGACGCATGCCGGGTCAGACCTTCCAGCGTAAGGGCGATATCGAGAAGTTGTTTGACCTGGGGATCCTTGTCCTGCAATTCCTGCAGACGCGGTTCCTGTTCCAGGGCTTCCTTGAGGGTGATATTGAGCACCGTGGGTACGAGCTTGGCGATTCGATCGACATCGCCGTAGGACATATTGAGGGCCCGCCCCACATCACGGATCACCCCCTTGGCCATCATGGTACCGAAGGTGATAATCTGGGCGACGTTTTCCTCGCCGTACTTCTGCCGCACGTATTCGATAACATCTTCCCGCCCGTAGATGCAGAAATCGACGTCGATATCAGGCATCGAGACGCGCTCGGGGTTCAGAAAACGTTCAAACAGCAGATTATAGGGAATGGGATCGATATCGGTGATGCGAATGGCGTAAGCTACCAGCGAACCGGCGGCACTGCCGCGACCGGGACCGACGGGGATCCCGTTATCCTTGGCCCAGTTGATAAAATCGGCCACGATCAGGAAATAACCCGGGAACCCCATGCTGTTGATACATTCGAGTTCCCGTACCAACCGGTCGTGGTAGACTTTTTCCTCTTCGGCGGAAAAATCGGGACGAACCTTGCGGATTTCGGCCAGGCGCTCTTCCAGACCGCGCCAGGAATCCTCTTCCAGCACCTGATCGAGGGTCTTTTCGGCCGGTTTTTCGTACTGGGGAAAATGGTAGGTATCGAAATCGAGTTCCAGGTTACAGCGATCGGCAATCGCAACGGTATTGGCCAGGGCCTCGGGTGCATAATGAAAGAGTTCGGCCATCTCTTCAGGCGTTTTGAGATAGAACTCGTCATTGGAAAACCGAAAGCGGTCCGGATCATCCATGGTCTTGCCGGTCTGCACGCACAGCAAAACTTCATGGGCGGCAGCGGACTCGCGGGTCAGATAATGACAATCGTTGGTGGCAACCAGGGGCAGTCCCAACTCTTTGCCGATAGCGATAAGACCCTCATTGACGGGCTTCTGCTCAGCGATGAAGTTCTCCTGCAATTCGAGATACAGACGATTCTCATCGAATATGGCGGCCATATCACGGGCGCGGGCCACGGCCTGCTCGTGTTTGCCCTGCATCAACAGCGAGGGAAGCTCCCCGCCCAGGCAGGCCGTCAGCGCAATCAAGCCTTTATTGTATTTACGCAGCAGGTCCCAGTCGATACGCGGCTTATAGTAAAAACCTTCGCGGTAACCGGCTGAAACCATCCGGCAGAGATTCTGGTATCCTTCGATATCCTGACACAAAAGCACCAGATGGTAGGCTTTGTCGCCGCCACGCACATTGCTCTTCTCAAACCGGGAACCGGGCGCAACATAGACTTCGCAACCGACAATCGGCTTAACGGAGCTTTTTTTGAGTTTGCTGAAAAATTCGACGGCACCGAACATATTGCCATGATCGGTAATGGCGACGGCCGGCATACCGCAGTCTTCGGCACGTTTGATCAGGTCACCTATGCGAATGGCGCCATCGAGAAGGCTGTATTGGGTGTGAACGTGGAGGTGTACAAAAGGCACTTTTTCCATGCAATATCCAACCGAAGCGACCGCTATCGGCAGGCTTGCCGGCTGTACTCAAAAAGAATGGCCGACACGCCCATCGAAAAGCGCGCTCATGTCAACAATGGTGATAATTTATAGGGACAACGTCAGGATTGAGAGGATAAAAACGCGACACTTTAGCACCGCTGCCGCGGACCGTCAAGATCACGCCTGATCGCCCAGCACCCGGACACCGAAATGACCGAGAAAATCGACAAGCTTGATCAAAGGCAAGCCGATGAGCGTTGTATAATCATCCCCCTCAAGCCGCTGCATGAGAGCTATCCCCAACCCTTCGACCTTGAAGGATCCGGCACAGTCCAAAGGATTTTCCCGCTGCAGATAGCAGCGGATCTCCTGCTCCGTCAAGGCGCGCAGAGTCACCCGATAGGTCGCGAAACCGGTCAGAGTCTCGTCGCGGTTGCTGTCATACACGGACAACCCGGTATAAAAGGTGTGACTTTTGCCCGCCATGCCGCGAAGCTGGCGCACCGCCCCCTCCAAGCTGTCGGGCTTGCCAAGCACTCTCCCGGACGCGTCCACAAAAACCTGGTCCGAGCCGATGATCAGAGCATCGGGATACTTCTGAGCCAGGCTTTTGGCCTTGCCGGCGGCCTGGTGTTTAACCAGCAGTTCCGGAGCGATTTCCTGATCGATCTGTTCCTGATATTGAGGCGCTGCGACATGAAACGGCAGACCGAGTTGCCGCATCAACTGCATCCGATAAGGGCTGGTGGAAGCCAAGACAATGATCTTCATAAACACGCTCCTGAAATAAAAATATCCTCCCTTTTTACTTCAGCTGCGCCATAAATGCAACGTCTACACCGCCTGCGGCCCTACGAGAACAGCATGGGCGGAATTTGCAACTCAGACACATCCGCCAGACCACGCCCCATCAAAGCTTTACCGATGGCGGCCAGAAGTCTTTCGCGATCGACCCGCTCGAAAAACTCGCCGATCCGCGAACAGCCGAGCCATTCGTCGGCAAAGGTCACCTGCACCTGGTCCCCCGACTCGATCAGCACCTCGCCTTCATACCACCCGTCCCCAAGCAGCGCAGACAGGGCCCAGCGGGGAGTCCCCGAGCGCTGGCACCATTCCGCATGATGGATATCAAGATATACCGTTTCCCCCGATTGTTCGCCCAAAGATAAAACCAGCATGTCGTTATCCTCCCGAAAAGTATGTGTCTACCTTGGAAGGATATTCCCCATCTGCGACAGATTAAGTCACAAGTCACAATGTCGCATCTAAAGCCTGCTGCAACCCCGCCGCAAAGGCGTGGCGCAAGGTATCGGGGCCGAGCACCTCGAGATGAGGCAAAAAGGAGTAAAGCCAGGCAAGGATCTCCTTGTGACCGCCGGCCTGCAGAGAAAGAATCAGCGAACCATCCGGCTGTTCTTCAAGCTGTTGAGTGGGGTGCCATTGGCGTTCCCGAATCAGATGCGACACTTCGGAAAAAAAGCGTACCCGGATAGGTTGCGGTTTTTCGCCGACCATGCCGAAGGCCTCCCGGTCTTCTTCGTCCAGGCGGAAATCCTCGGGAATCTCGAAGCGCTCCTCGCCGACCCGGACACTTTCGATACGATCCACCAGAAAGCGTCGCAGGTCACCGCGGTTGTGCGCATAGCCAACCACATACAACGACTCTTTGAAAAACAACAGGGTATAGGGATCGCATAGATACTCGGCGGCCTTGCGACGTGCCGGCGCATACCGAATAGTACAACGATACTGATACAGCAGAGCCCGCCGCAACGATTCGAGAACCTCGCGCTTGCCACGGTAATCGCGGGTTCCCTGGAAACGCGGGGTCACAGCTTGTGCGAGACGTTCCAGATGGGCGACGCTGCGCGGTGGCAGGCTGGCCCGGATGCGCCCGAAAACGGCATCGAGATCATCCAGAAAAGGGGTACCCTCGAGCATGCCGAGTTGCCCGCGACATAGGTAAAGGGTCATTAATTCGGACAGGGAAAAGGTAATAGGGGGGATTTTGGAAAAACCGGTAAGAAAGCCGTAAAGGATCCGGCCATCCCCTGAAGGCTCCTTGATCAGGGGATAACCGGCATCTTCTATAGCCTGCAAATCACGGTAGATGGTGCGGCGGGTAACGCCGCACTCCTCAGCCAACTCGTCGGCGGTGCTGCCGTGGCGGACCTCCAGAATGCGGATCAGGTCATGCAGGCGCGCGGCCTGGCTATACTTGCGGGGCGGTCGCCCCGGCCTGCCCGGCTGATGGCCCGCCATACGGCTATTCCCACTCGATGGTTGCGGGGGGCTTGCTGGAGATGTCGTAAACGACCCGGTTGACACCTTTGACTTCATTGATAATACGCCCGCTGATATGCGCCATGTCGGCATAGGGCAGAGGGTACCAGCCGGCGGTCATGAAATCCTTGGTTTCCACGGCACGCAGGGCAATGACGTATTCATAGGTGCGGCCGTCGCCCATAACACCGACACTCTTGACCGGCAGGAACACGGCGAAAGCCTGGCTGATTTTGTCGTAATGGCCGGTACGATAAAGTTCCTCGATATAGATGGCATCGGCACGGCGCAGGATATCGGCGTATTCCGGCTTGACCTCGCCCAGGATGCGCACCCCGAGACCGGGGCCCGGGAACGGGTGTCGATAGACCATCGGATGCGGCAAACCCAGCTCTTCGCCGATGGCTCGCACCTCATCCTTGAAAAGCTCACGCAGGGGCTCGAGAAGTTTGAGTTTCATATGTTCGGGCAAACCGCCGACATTGTGATGGCTCTTGATATTATGAGCCTTACCGGTCTTGGCGCCTGCCGACTCGATAACGTCGGGATAGATGGTCCCCTGGGCAAGCCAGGTGGCATCCTCGATATTGGCCGACTCCTCCTCGAAGATTTCCACAAACAGATTGCCGATAATCTTGCGCTTACGCTCAGGGTCGCTTTCACCGGCGAGCGCCGTCATGAAACGATCCTGGGCATTGACGCGAATCACGTTAACCCCCATGTTCTGGGCAAAGGTACGCATGACCTGGTCGCCCTCATCGAGACGCAACAGACCGTTGTCGACAAATACGCAGACCAGCTGATCACCGATCGCACGTTGGATCAGGGCTGCGGCCACCGATGAGTCAACCCCACCGGACAGCCCCAGGATGACGCGTTCGCTGCCGACCTGTTCGCGGATGCGCACGACGGCATCCTCGATAATCTGTCCCGGTGTCCACTGACCGGTGCAGCCGCAGATCTGCCGAACGAAGGTATCGAGCAGCTGTTCGCCGCGAGGCGTATGATTGACTTCGGGGTGAAACTGTACGCCATACAGATCCCGTGCGATATCCTGAATGGCACACACCGGGGCATTTTCGCTGCAGCCCACGACCTCGAAACCATCGGGCACCTGTTCGACATGGTCACCATGGCTCATCCATACCGGGCTTTTGCCGTCGACGAAAAATTCGTCGAACAGCGGCCCCGGAGAACCGCATGGCAGCAGCGTCGCATGACCGTATTCGCGCTTGCCGGCCGGCACCACCCGCCCACCGAAATGGCGGGACATGAGCTGCATGCCGTAACAGATCCCCAGCACAGGAATCCCCAATTCGAACAAAGCCTCCTCGACCACCGGAGCACCTTCTTCATAGACGGATTTGGGGCCGCCGGAAAGAATGATCCCCTTGGGACCGAAAGCGCGAATCGCGTCAAGGTCCATATCAAAAGGATGCAGCTCGCAATAGACATGAGCCTCGCGTACGCGGCGGGCGATCAGCTGGGTGTATTGGGATCCGAAATCGAGAATCAGTATCTTTTCGCCGTGAATATCCTGGGACATGGGTACTCCGTAAAGCTGGTATGGGGGTAAAGAATGTGCCCATGGAAAACAGTCTCCATGGGCCATCCTAAAAACAATTCAGATTCAGAGCAACTATAAAACCTTAAAAACCGCGCTCGACGCGATAGTTTGGCGCTTCATGGGTAATGGCCACGTCATGCACGTGCGATTCCCGCAGACCGGCGTTGGTTATACGGACAAAACGTGCCTTGGTCTGCAACTCTTTAAGAGTCGCGCAACCGGTATAACCCATGCCGGCGCGCAAACCACCGAGCAGTTGATGGATATTTTCCGACAGGCTGCCACGGAAAGGCACGCGACCTTCGATGCCTTCGGGGACCAGTTTGACTTCCGATTCCACATCGCTCTGGAAATACCGATCCTTGCTGCCCTGCTTCATGGCGCCGAGACTGCCCATACCGCGATAGGACTTGTAGGTACGGCCCTGATAGAGGATGGTTTCACCGGGGGATTCTTCGGTCCCGGCAAACAGGGAACCGATCATGATGACATCGGCCCCGGCGGCAACGGCCTTGGGCACTTCGCCGGAATACTTGATGCCACCGTCGGCGATCAGGGGGATACCGGCCTTGTGAGTGACCTTGGCCACATCCATAATGGCAGAGATCTGGGGGACACCGACCCCGGCAACCACGCGCGTCGTACAAATGGAACCGGGACCGATCCCCACCTTGACGGCATCCACGCCAGCCTTGATAAGCGCGGTAGCCGCTTCGGCCGTGGCGATATTACCGGCGATCAGCTGTAAATCGGGATAGGCGCGCCGCGTATCGATCACGGCATCGATAACAGCCTGTGAATGGCCATGCGCGGTATCGAGTATCACCACATCGACGCCGGCACGTACCAAGGCCTCGAGACGTTCTTCACGGTCGGCACCGACGCCGACCGCGGCGCCGACACGCAGGCGACCGATATCATCCTTGCAGGCAAATGGGTATTTGCGTACTTTCTCGATATCCTTGATGGTGATCAAGCCTTTAAGATGGTATTGCGCATCGACCACCAGCAGTTTTTCGATACGATGTTTATGCAGATGATACTTGGCTTCTTCGAGGGTGGTGCCGGGCGGTACGGTGACCAGGTTTTCTTTGGTCATGACATTGGCGATGGGTTGATCGAGCTGAGTTTCGAAACGTAGATCGCGATTGGTGAGGATACCCACCAGTTTGCCTTTACTGGTGATGGGCACACCGGAGATACGGTATTTTTCCATCACTTCCAGAGCCTGGTAGATTTTCTGTTCCGGCTCCATGGTGATGGGATCGACAATCATGCCGCTTTCGGATTTTTTGACCTGATCCACTTCCAGGCCCTGCTCCTCCGGCGTCATGTTCTTGTGAATGATCCCCATCCCCCCCTCACGCGCCATGCCGATGGCAGCACGCGATTCGGTCACGGTATCCATGGCGGCAGACAGCAGCGGGACGTTAAGCCGGATATTACGCGTCAATTGCGTGGTAAGATCCACTTCTTTGGGCAGCACAGTCGAATGTGCGGGAATGAGCAAAACGTCGTCAAAAGTAAGACCTTCTATGATGTCGCTGGGAGCCTGCATCGCCATCTCCTTGGTATTGATAGGGTGAAAATATTAATCGAGCATGCTATCCCTAAGTTAGGCCCTGTGTCAAACTTATTTTCACTATCCGAAAAGGCACCACCCCGCACAATACAAAACCACCGCGGAGTCCGCGGAGAACCCCGAATTTTCCATAAGAATGTCTCCGCGAACTCAGCGCTCCGTAACAAAAGGGTATCCAAGCCGAGCCGGATTGAATCGACAAAAAATCCGGCTGCAAAACCTCACCGTTTAATTAGGAATAATGGAAAAGTCACTGTCCAGCCGGTAAATCACCCCCGTCAACAGACGAATGGTGGCCTCGATATCGGCCAGCGACAAAACCTCCACCGGCGAATGCATATAGCGCAGGGGCACCTGCACCAGCGCCGCCGCAACGCCTGCACGGGTCAGCTGCATGACATTGGCGTCGGTGCCGGTTCCACGTGGCGCGCCCATGATCTGACAGGGGATACCCTCTTCCTCTGCCGTGCGTAGCAACAGGTCGAAAAGCGCGGGGTTAATGTTGGCACCGCGGGAAATGATCGGTCCGCCCCCCACTTTGAATTCGCCGATTTCCTTCATTTCCACCCCGGGAACATCGCTGGCGAAACCGACATCCACCGCAATGCCGATCTGAGGGTCGATACCGAAGGCACTGGTCGTCGCACCGCGCAAACCGACTTCTTCCTGCACTGTGGAAACACCGTAAACTTCCACCGGCGGCACACCGCGCTGCCGCACGGCCCGCAACACTTCCACCACGATGAAGGCGCCCATCTTGTCATCGAAACCACGGGAAGCGGCAAGCTCACCCTGCAGGCGCTCGAACCCCACGGCAAAAGTAACGGGATCGCCCACAGCGACCAGTTTGCGCGCGGCTTCTCCGTCGGCACAGCCCAGGTCGATGAACTGACTGTTCAGTTTAACCACCGTTTCCCGGTCCTTAGGCTCCATGAGATGGATAGGCTTTTTGCCTACCACCCCCAGCACCGGGCCGTCAGCGGTATGCACGTGCACGCGCTGGCCCGGCACCAGATGCGCATCGACGCCTCCGATCGGAGCGAAATAGATAAACCCGTTGTCGTCGATATAACGCACCATAAAACCGATCTCATCGCAATGACCGGCCAGCATCACCCGCATGGCCTGACTGGATGCGGCATCGATACGGGCAATGACGTTACCCATGACATCGGTACGCACCTCATCGGCCAAAGGCGACAATTCGCGACGCATGATACGCTGCACGGGCTGCTCAAAACCCGAAGGACTCGGGGTTTCGACGAGTTCCTGCAAAAAACTCACTGCATGTTCGTCCATAGTATTTCACCTCATGTTTTGAAGGATAGGATGGTATCTATCTGTGATACAAAGAATTCTTAAGCGGGGAGAACCGAACAACTGAATGCACTGCACCGCCTGACGGGTCAGCCCCCCATCAGCTTGCGCACCAGATCCTCGGCATTCTGACGAGCCTGCTGAAACTGAGCCTCGTTCAAACCGGCGCCAAGAGCGATCCGCCGCGCCTGCTCCAGCGGCGTCAAATCGCCGGGCGCATGACTGTCCGTATTCACAATCAAAGCCGCTCCGGCGGCCAGCGCCACGCGCGCCACGTGGCCGTTGGTCAACGAATGCCCCTTGCGGGTGGTGATTTCCAGACAGATACCCCGCCGGGCTGCCAGAGCCGCATCTTCTTCGGAAAGCAGCCCGGGATGTGCCAGGATATCGATATCGGCCTCCAGTGCCGCGCGATTGGTACCCGCTGCGACCGGTTCGGCAATGGTTTCGCCATGACACACGACCAGCCGGGCACCAAGCCCCCGGGCCTGCCTGGCGACTTCGGCGATCATTGGGGGCGGAACATGGGTCAGCTCAATCCCCGGCACCACCGTCAACCCCCACGCGGCGCCCAATCCTTCCGCAACCCGGACGATACGCGGAATGATAAAGTCGATATTACTCGGGTCGCCATGATCGGTGATACCGATGGCGCGATACCCGGCCACAGCTGCCCGACGGGTAAGTTCAGCGGGAATCAACTCTCCATCGCTAAAAACGGTATGGGTGTGCAAGTCGATCATGTTCTCTCCTTGAAATAACCACCTGACGAAAACGGATCAGACCCGTTCGCCCAGGTGGGAATTGCGATAAGCGACGGTAAGGCGCACCGGCACGATGCGGCCAACCAGATCGGGATTGCCATCGAAATTTACAATGCGGTTCCAGGTGGTGCGCCCGAACAGCTGACCGTTGCCCTGCCGACTGCTGCCCTCGACCAACACCGGCAAAACCTGACCGATATCCATCTGGTGATACTGCCGGGTTATCTCTTCCTGCAGGGCCAACATGCGATCGAACCACTGCTGCTTGACCTCCTTGGGAATATCGTCCGGAAGGTCGGCAGCCGAAGTGCCGGGTCGGGCGGAAAAAATAAACGAATAGATTTCGGTAAACCGGGCCCGTTCCAGAAGATCCATGGTCTGCTCGAATTCGCTTTCCGTTTCACCGGGAAAACCGACAATCACATCGGATGTCATCCGGATTTCGGGACACACCCGCCGCAAGCGTTCGATACGACCCAGATACTGGTCGCGCGTATAGCCGCGGCGCATGGCCTTGAGTACCGCATCGCCGCCGGCCTGCACCGGCAGGTGGATATGCTTGCACAACTTGTCAAGATCGGCAAAACAATCGATCAGCTCATCCGACAGATCCTTGGGGTGGGATGTCATGAAACGAATGCGTTCCAGCCCATCCACCTCAGCGACCTTCCGCAACAGCGAAGCGAAAGAAATCTCGTCGTCCTCCTTGCAGCCGTAGGAATTGACGTTTTGACCGATCAAGGTAATCTCGCGCGCACCCTGCTCGACCAGCAGGCGTACCTCCTCCAACACTTCGGCACTGGGGCGACTGACCTCCCGGCCGCGAACATGGGGTACAATGCAATAGCTGCAGAAATTATCACATCCTTGAATAACCGTAACGAAGCGTGACACTTCGGCACTCGGTGCCCGTTCCGGGAAAAGCCGGCGCCGCTTATCGGCTTCGAGAAAATCGACCTCGACATGTCGCGCGCGGTGCAGTTCGGCATCCCTCACCATATCAGCCAGGCGGTGTATATTATGGGTACCACAAACGATATCAAGATAAGGCACCTTCTCCAGCATGCGCTGCCCCTCCTGCTGGGCAACACAGCCACACACGGCAATGATCAACTCGGGACGCCGCTGCTTGAGCGGCTTGAAGCGACCCAGGTGACCGTACACCTTGCGCTCGGCACGCGCACGAATGGAACAGGTATTGAGAATGATAAGGTTCGCCTGCTCGGGACTGTCAACAGAGCTGTATCCCAAGCTTTGCACAAGGCCGACGATCTGCTCGGAATCGACCACGTTCATCTGGCACCCGAAGGTCTCCAGGTAAAAACTCTTCATAACTGAGATCACCGATCATAAAACGGACCCGCCGTGGTCATATCGCGAAAAGTCCTGCTGAAATCCGGAAACACCCACTGTTCCCCTTTCTTCCACAGATTCATTTCCCGCGCCCGGCAGGCCATATTGGTCCAAAGGTTAGTTGACCATATTAATCAAGAGCCTGTCGGGGTGTCAACGGGTTTCCCCCCTGCGCCCCCCCCCTTATCAGGGCAACCAAGATCGCAGCGTCTTCCAGGCAGTACAGCGTCAGAATCGACCCGTCCGTACGAGAACGCAATTGCACGGTGGCGACACTGCCGGATACAGGCATGACGCCGTACAGTTCCACGTCTTCCAGGGCAAGTTGCCGCACACGATGTCCCCGCAACCCGCAGCGCAGCCATATCCGTCGATCGGTCACCAGGTAAGAGATCCGCCACCATCGCCACCTGGCCACCAGCAGATGCCCGATGGCCCCATAGCCGAGAAGCCCCCAGGCGATCGCGTACCAACCGAGCCCCCCCAAGGCCGACCGCACCTCGCAGCAAGCGACATTGGCAAGACAAACCGTGAGCACCAGCCAGACCGGCAGACATGCCAAAGACCATCGCCAGCGCCTGAAAACATAAGCCCGAGACGCGGGACAGGCTTGCCAGCGAACCGTTTCACCGGGCTCCAACGAAAAATCCGCCTGCATCACTTAGCCTGCAACTCCGCCACCTTTCGGGCCGCGGCCTGACCGATTTTGCTTTGCGGATAAGCCTCGGCAATCTGCCGATACAGATCCGCAGCCTTTGCAATCCGGCCCTGCTTTTCATGCCCCATAGCCAGCAGATACCCGCCCCGGTCGGTCGGTAACAGGTTCATGCTCTTTTCCAAATGGCTTATGGCCGCCGACTCATCGTCCAGCTCCAAATAAACCAGCCCCAACCCCAGATGCGACAAATAGTAATTGCCATCCAACTGGACGGCCCGGGCCAGGTGCGGACGGGCGGCCCGAACATCCCTGGCATGCAGATAGGCCATCCCCAAACCTGTCAGAATCAGGGCTTGATCCGGCGCCACCGTGGCAGCTTGCAGATAGGTGGCAATCGCCTGCGATACATGGCCTTGCTGTTCCTGCTGCCGAGCCTGATCGTAAAGCTCGTAGCCTTTGCTCGACTGCCTGAGACCGCTTACGGCCCGCTGAAACGGCTGCTCGTTCAACACAAACCGTGGGTCGCTCTGCTGCAGACTGTAGCGCTCGGCAATATAGGCTTCCAAAGCCAACATACGCTCTTTGGAAAAAGGGTGCGTGCGAAACAAACCCGCAAGCCACATCGGTTCGGCGCCCGCCTCGACGGTACGATAGAAGAATTCCTGCAGTTGCACGCTGCCGCGCGGATTGTAACCGGCCCGAACCATATAATCGACACCGAGACGATCGGCCTGGCGTTCCTGTTCGCGACTGAAGCGATTATCCAGCAAGCCGGCAGCCAACTGACCGGCCTTCTGGGCCACGCCACCGTAAGCGCTGGAGCCGGTAGCTGCGGATAAAACCGCCAATCCGGCCCCGAGCAAGGTGCCACGCTGCATACCCTGAACCGAATCGCGAGCCGTCACATGCCCCACTTCGTGCCCCAGTACGGCCGCCAATTGCGCCTCGTTTTCAAGGCTTACCAACAACCCCCGGGTGATGGCCACAAAGCCTCCCGGCAAAGCAAAGGCATTGGGGGTTGAATCGTTGAGGACCCGAAACTCGTAAGGCAACTCAGGCCGTTCCGCCACCTGGGCGACACGCTTCCCCACCCCGTTGACATAAGCGGCCAAGGCCGGATCGTCATACTCGCCGCCCATCTGTTGCACAGCCTTGGGAAAAGCCTCCTGTCCCAGCTGAATCTCCTGGGAAGGAGTGATGGTGAACAAAGCGAGTTCCTGACGCCCCGTAACCGGGTTGACGGCACATCCTCCAACCATCAACAAGACCAGGGCCGCAGCAACAACCGACAGCCTATGAATAACACGCATGACCACACCTCTTTTCGCTACGCATGACGTAAAAGATAAAACCCTTTTGATTTTTATCATAAAACGCCTGCCCCACGGCGAGCAAGAAGTCATTGGGAAGCAACGAAATATGACCATCGGGCAAAAATAAAGAGCGTACCCTGCCTGCATTCGAATTCGAAGTTCAAGCTTCCGGGTCGCATCCTAAACATCCAGCCTCATTTTAAGCTGGCATAAAAATCCGATCCATTATAGTATGGGAGGATTTTGTAGAATAAATAACCCGAGCAAGGAGTCTATAAAAGTTTTATGCAGCAGAACATTCGCAATATCGCCATTATCGCCCATGTCGACCACGGTAAAACGACCCTGGTAGACGCCATGCTGAAACAATCCGGCGTGTTCCGTGAAAACCAGGCTGTCGCCGAACGGGTCATGGACAACAACGACCTGGAAAAAGAGCGTGGCATCACTATCCTCTCGAAAAACCTCTCCATCCATCGCAACGGCCTGAAGATCAATGTCGTCGATACGCCCGGCCATGCTGACTTCGGCGGGGAGGTGGAACGTGTCCTCAAAATGGTCGATTGCGTCCTCCTGCTGGTAGACGCATTCGACGGCCCCATGCCGCAGACCCGTTTTGTTTTGAAAAAATCCCTTGATCTGGGCCTCAAGCCGATTGTGGTGATCAACAAGATCGATCGCCCCGGTTCACGGCCGGAACAGGTCGTCGACATGGTCTTCGATCTGTTCTGCGAACTCAACGCCAACGAGGACCAACTCGACTTCCCGATTATTTACACCAACGCCAAGGCCGGTATAGCCAAAGCGGAACTCAATGAGGAATCGGCCGACCTCGAGCCCCTGTTCAGCCTGATTCAGGACAAAGTCTCTCCCCCCAGCGGCAACCCTGAAGCGCCCTTTCAAATGCTGGTCACCAGCATCGGCTACAACGACTACCTCGGCCGCATCGCTACCGGCAAAGTCGTCAACGGCGTGGTGCGCACAGGACAGACCATCGCTCTGGTCAAACGGGACGGCAAAATCGAAAAAGGGCGCATCAGCAAGCTGATCGGCTATCAGGGCGTTGCCCAGGTCGAACTGGACGACGCCCCGGCAGGCGATATCGTCAGTATCGCCGGATTCGAGGAAGTCGGTATCGGCGAAACCTTCGCCGATGAAAGCTGTCCGGAGGCATTGCCCTCCATCGCCATCGACGAACCGACGTTGTCCATGAACTTCTCTATCAACACCTCGCCTTTTGCCGGACGCGAAGGAAAATTCGTCACATCCCGCAATCTGCGCGATCGCCTGATGCGTGAATTGCGCACCAACGTCTCCTTGCGCGTCGAGGAAACGGACAACACCGACACGTTTCGCGTATCGGGTCGCGGTGAACTGCACCTGTCCATCCTGATTGAAAACATGCGCCGGGAAGGTTTCGAGCTTTCCGTATCCAAACCCGAGGTCATTTTCAGGGACATCGACGGAACGCGCTGCGAACCGATGGAAAACCTTATCATCGACGTCCCCGAAGAACACCAGGGAACGGTCATCGAGAAACTCGGCAAACGAAAAGCCGAGATGCTTTCCATGAACCCCATGGACGGTATCAACCGCCTCGAATTCACCATCCCGGCTCGCGGCCTGATCGGTTTTCGTACGGAATTCCTGACCGATACCCGCGGCACCGGCGTCATGAACCATACGTTCAACGAATACGCCCCCTACAAAGGGCCCATCGCCGGGCGCAGCAACGGCGTTCTCATTGCCATGGAAGATGGCGAAACGGCAGCTTACGCCCTGTTCACCCTGCAGGATCGCGGCACTTTGTTCGTCGACCCGGGCGTCAAGGTTTACGAAGGTATGATTATTGGCGAAAATGCCAAACAAAGCGACATGGTGGTCAACCCCTGCAAGGGTAAAAAGCTCACCAACGTACGTGCTTCCGGCAGCGACGACGCCATCCGCCTGACTCCGCCGAGAGTCCTCAGCCTGGAGCAGGCACTGGAATACGTCAACGACGATGAACTCGTCGAAGTTACACCGACGTCGATCCGGTTGCGCAAAAAACTCCTCGATGCCAATGCGCGAAAAAAATATGATAAAAACAAGTAAGTTGAAATAACATTACGGCCCGGGCAACCGGGCCGTTTTTTATGCGCCAGCGGGCTGTTTTTCTTGTCATACGAACATAATCCTATTAATATTCAAACCGACTTCAACATCGCCTTGCCCTGTTGGACCGAACCCTGCTTCCAGGAGGTTTCATGGACCAGCCACTGACCGAACCACAGCAAGCCATTCTTCTTGCCATCGCACGCAAATCGATCGAAACATGCGTATTGACCGGCAAACCCTATATCGAACCCCGCGAAGAAAAAGCCCTGAATGCGCGACGTGGTTGTTTTGTTTCCATCAAACAGGATCAGCAACTGCGCGGTTGCATAGGAAACTTTCAGTCCGAATGGCCACTTCACCGCGAAGTTGCCGAAATGGCTTGCGCGGCAGCAACCAAGGATCCGCGCTTTTACCCCATGGCCGAAACCGACCTGGCCGATTTCCAGATCGAAATATCCGTTCTGTCCGCCCTGGAAAAGATTACCGATCCGAACGAGATCGAGGTCGGAGTTCACGGCATCTACCTTGAAAAAGCGTTCCACCGCGGCGTATTGCTGCCGCAGGTTGCCGTCGAACACCACTGGGACCGCACCACATTTTTAAACCAGACCTGCATCAAAGCCGGCTTGCCGGCTGATGCCTGGGATTGCGAGGATACGGACCTGTATATTTTCAGCGCCCAGGTGTTCGGCGATGCATAACCGGATCCACGTGCATCATTGAGCCGCGGAAACGATATCGAACAGGATCTGCACAGATTACTAGCAATACGCTAACTTGATATATGTTCTGACTAGTTACGCCCTGTCGACACCGGACATCCATACAGTTCTCCACAACCGCTGTGGACAACCCGGCTTGCGGACTCGCCCCATAGATCAGTAAGGGCGGCCGCCACTCGAACCGACGTGGCATTACACTTCCGCCGCCGAGTACCAACAAGCACGAACCGGGCCTGCAACCATCCGCTATCCACCGGAAAGCCAAAGGCAAATCCGGGTTAGGCCATTGCCATGAAGACCGGAACACGGTAAACTTCAGATCATAGTCGGATCTTACCAATACCGGGTCGAGCGCCTCTTTATCATGACCAAAATCAGTTCTACATACAACAGCACCCTACAGGGCTCCACTGCCCTCAAAGCCCCCGCCGGCAAAACCCTCGGAAGCCAACCAGGCACCGTGACAGCCCCCAACCGTCCGGCCGGCGACCGCATAACCCTGTCGGAGGCGGCACTGGCGGCCGCCGCGCGCTACAGCCAGCTGATCCCCCGATCCGCCGATATTTACGCCCCGGCCCTGCCGGCGCCCCGAACCGAAACCGAAGCCGCCCCCCTGTCGACACCCGATCCTAGCGGGGAAACCCCGACCTCCCGAAACATGGTACGCACAATGTACGCACAGCAGCAGAAAATGGCCGCCGACCAAAGCCTCCCCCTCGCCTCCCGATTGGACATCCGCGTCTAGCAGAACACCGTCACCAACTGCCCCGGGTTATTTCCACCGAACTCCCGGATACCCTGCCAAGGCCCCGACAAGATCGGCTATACTCCCCGATTTGTTCAAAAAGGATTTTTACTTAGACTGTTTTTTTGTTAGTATATTGACGTACTTTTGCAGGATGTTTCCTTTGGCATACAAACCGAAGGCAACTTAGATATATCCAATAACTATTTCCAAACCAAACAGGTGAGCATGTTTTATTCTTTGCGTAGCGTTCTTCTTGTCCATAAAGATCCCAAAGAAAGAAGTGAGCTTGCCGTAGCTATTCGCAGAACAGTCGACTGCACAGTGCTCGAATCCGACTCCCCCGCAGAGGCCCTTAAGTTATTGCAGGATGATGAAGTGTCCGTGATCCTTACGGATCTCTTCGCGCCGAGCAACGAGGGTCTGGAACTGCTGAAGAAAGCTTCGCAGCACAACTCTCAAATCGTCACCATCGTCGGGGTCCCTGTCGACCATCGCGGCATGGCTCTGGAATCACTCAGACGCGGGGCGTTTTTCTGCCTCAACACGCCTTACAATCACGAAGAAACCATCATTGCCACCTCTCGTGCCTTACAGCATCATGACCTTCTCACCAAGGGAGAAATAAAAGCACGCAAATTCCGGAAATCCGACGGCTTTCACGGTATCATCGGGCAGGCTCCGAAAATGCGGCAACTCTTCAACAACATAGAAAAACTCGCGGCCGAGGGCGATTCATCCGTACTGGTACTCGGCGAAAGCGGTACCGGTAAAGAACTGGTGGCCCGCGCCATTCACGCGCACGGTCCGCGCAGTCGCAAAAATTTCGTGCCGGTCAACTGCGCCGCCATCCCCGAGGATCTTCTGGAAAGCGAACTGTTCGGCTATGTCAAGGGAGCCTTTACCGGTGCCACACAAGCGAAAATGGGCCGGCTTCAATATGCTGAAGGCGGCACCCTTTTTCTGGACGAGATCGGCGATATGAAAGCAAGCCTGCAGGCCAAACTTTTACGGGTGCTGCAGGAGAAGGAATTTGAACCGGTCGGTGGGGTAAAACCGGTATCTGTGGATGTGCGTATCGTTGCCGCGACCCACCGGGATCTGGAAAAGTCCGTGGCCGAGGGACGCTTTCGCGAGGACCTCTATTACCGCCTGAATGTCATTCCGCTGCAGATCCCCCCTTTGCGCAAGCGCAAAGAAGACATTTCTCTGCTGATAGAACGATTTGTCGGTATCTACAACCGCAAGAAAAAGAACCCTTTCAAAGGATTCAGCGACGATGCCCTGCAGGCATTGAAGCAATACCCCTGGCCCGGCAACGTGCGGGAACTCGAAAACCTGGTACAGCGTATGTCCATATTTTTTGCCGGCCAATCCGTCAGCCGCAAAGACCTGCCGGAAAAATACCAGGGGTGCGACGAAGCACAGCAACAACCGGTACAAGAACAGGAAAATTCCATCAGCCTCGAAGACGGCGGCGTCGATTTCAACCTGCTCGTCAATCGTTTTGAAAACCAGCTGATACTGCAGGCCTTGAATGTCACCGGAGGCAACAAACGCGAAGCGGCCAAGCTGCTCAACCTGAAACGCACCACCTTGATCGAAAAACTCAAACGAAAAAATATTCTGACCGACAACTGACCCGAAAACGGCACGGACTTGCCATCGGGGATGAAAAACCGGATAAACAGGGTTAAAACAAGAGGTCACGCCGAACAGCGCAACTGTTTGGGAGATCGTTCACTTACGGCTCGAGGCAAGATTCTGACGTAATTTTTCCCGGATATCATCCGGCGTTGCCGGCATCACCAGAATATCGCAAACACCATATTTAACAGCCTGCAGCACTTGACTGCGGGTCCATTGTCCACCGGCGGCGACAAGCGGCACGGACTCACCAACGATCGACTTCGCCTTGATAATAGCAGCCAGCCCCTGCTCCTTGCCCTCATCCATGGTCAATACAACGCCGCTGGCAGGAAAGGAGCCGTTCGGTCCGAACGGCTGCAAATCGTCCTGATAGCTGGCGACCTTCGGCACGAACCCTTCCGCAATGCAGCCATCGGTAAGATCGTGAACATCCTGCTTGCGACCGGCTATGACCAGGATCGTATTTCCGGAACTTTCCTCAACCGCAGACTCTGCCTCCCTGGCGGCCGATTGAACCGGCGGCGGGGTTTCATCTACGGCAGGTGTTACAGCCCCGGCAGACGCAGCTTGCTCGGGCTCCTCAATGACCATCCCCAACAGCTCGGGGGGGAACAGCATGTCCATGCTTTGCAGGGTCTGCCCATCCAGGGTGATATCGTAGGCGACATGATAGATATTCCCCGGACCAAAGGGCTCCGGACCTTCGGGATCGACCTTGGCGGGGACAACCACATCCATGCCGGTTTTTTTGAAGTGCAGTTTGTCGACGGCCGCTTCGTCGAAGGCCTGAATCAATTCGCCGGATACGATATTGACGATTTCCCCATAGGCATCGGCTTCATCCTCGGAGAACACTTCGTTCCGAACCTGCTTTTCCAATTCGGCCGGCGGCAGCATGATCAGCGTTCCACCAAGCAGAACAGCATCTTTCAGATGGCAGGAACAGTACATCCGACCTTCGCGGCTGCCCGTCACATCGAAGTTCGCCAGCACCAACTTTTTACGAAATCCGCCAAAGAATTGCGCTTTGGAAACCAGCTGCTCCGAAGCCAGCGAAACCTCGATACTGCAACCAAGAAGGTCGCCGAGACCGCTGGCCAGCTTTTCCGCCAGAGTACTGAAAATGTCTGTTATGCGTTGCTTATCACTCATCCCTTTAAATCTTGCTTTCCGAAGCGACCGACAATGTCGCAAGCCGCTTTATGTTTCGACACCGCAACACAGGCATAGACGGCGATGGGCAGCGCCCCATATAAAAAACCGCCGATGCAACAGGCGCGGACCCACCAGGGTCGATTGTCACATCAGCGGTTTACCTCTCAACAATTCTGGAGATAGCACTCGACCAGAAATTCACCCTCATCAATACTGAAGGGCACGATAACCCCTTCGGCATCGGACAGACACTCGACTTCGTATTCCGTTCCGCTGATAGCGGAAGGAATGGCCAGTTTAAGACCGCTTCCCGTTTCGGTCAACATCGACTTGACGCTTCCTGCCAGCATATTGGCAAGCTCGCCAATGGCATCCTTGACATCATCGTCGATTTCCTCGATTTCCATGAAAAGGAATTTACTGGTAATGCTCATGGCAACCGCATTGGGGACATGAATGGCCAGCATGCCACGATAATTACCGGCCAGGCCGACGAGACCTGAGACGGAATCGGTAAACTTGTTGGAGCGCGTCTGAATAGGAGCTGCAGGACGAGCTTCGGCCATCAACATGGATTGAAAAATCTCTTGCGTTGCTTCAGAAATGCATTTGGCTAAATCCACTGCACCTTCTCCTTATCAAAGGAACTGGCCCAACACCTCTTGAACCTGATCCGGCGTAAAGGGCTTTTTGATGGTGCCGACCGCGCCGAGGGTTAAAGCCTCGTTAAGCACATCCGTACCGGCCTCGGTAGTGATCATGACTACGGGAATCCCCTTGATCTGCTCATCCGCATTTTTTTGGCGCAGGAACTCGATGCCGTCCATAACCGGCATGTTGATGTCGCTCAATACGATATCCACGGATTCTCCGGCAAGAACTTCCAGGGCCGCCTGACCATCGGCTGCCTCCAGCAGTTTTTCGAATTCGAATCCTGCCTGCCGCAAAGAACGCGCCACGATTTTCCTCATGGTATTGGAATCATCAACGATCAATACTTTCTTGCCCATGCTATCCTCTATCCTTCCTTAACAATGTGAAATTTCATTTTTTAGGCTATCAGGCCTGTTCTGAGTCATCGGAAAAAAAACCGGAACCGACAATGGTCAAGATGAGCGGATCGCCCTCGACATCGTAGCTCCAGGTTTTGGTCGGACCGTCGCAGGACTCCGGCCGTTCCTGGCCCATTTCCGGCAATCCCAGGCGGTAAGCCTGATTTTCCGGAAGGAAATCGTTAAGCAGCCGACCGGCGACCGTGTTCAACAGCTCGCCCAGCATATCGGTCCGTATCTGCTCTGCCACATCATCATCCGGAAAGGCATGAACCACATCGATGATGTTCTGAAGCAGGTTTACCGGCAGAGTCAGAGTCATTTCGGCCTGCAACGGATCCAGCACCAGCAGACGAGCCGACATAGCGTCCTCGCCTTTTTTGGCTTCGGCCTCCTCGGTCATCGGCAAGACTTCCATAAAGGCCATATTTTCAAGGGTCACGGCAATAGATTGACGGACCAGTTCATCAAAGTTCTGGCTCATTACACCCTCTCTTTTTTATTGCATAAGCGGTTCAAGCTTTTTCAACAGCGTCGCCGGAGAAATAGGCTTATCGAGTACCGCATACGCCCCCAACTCAGACAACACCGCCTCTTTGGCGGGGTTTCCGGCACTGGTGATGACCACCACGGGCACATCCGTAAGTTTGGGGCTGCCCTTGACCCATTTGAGCAAGGTTTCCCCGTCCATAATAGGCATGTTCAGGTCGGTCACCAACAAATCGGTCGGCTCTTCCTTGAGGCGGGCTAACGCCTCCCTGCCATTAGGCACTTCAACCATTCCGGCGTCTCCTAAACCGATAATTTCAAGGCACCGCCGTATAACCATACGGGCGGTGGCCGAATCGTCGGCAATGACGATGCGCTTCACTAATCAACCTCCTCTTCAAAGGAAAGAGACGAAACCGCTTTTTGAAATTGGGCTTCCGCTTCCATGAGAATCTGAGCCAGAGTTTTTGAATTGACATCAAAGTACTCGGCATATCCGGCATCCAGTTGATACTGCATGCCGTCATTGCCGGTATCGCAGCCGGCCATCATGGCGCACATATCGCCCAGGTGAGCGGCGAAAGCCAGCGCTCTATATTCCTCCGGCGCCTGCATGGGCGTATGGTGATAAAGAATGGCCTGCTGCAACGGCTCGGGAAAATCCCAATGCCTGGCCATTTCGTATCCCACCTGCGCATGATCCAAACCCGCCAGGGTTCTCTCGGCTTGCAGATAATCGCTAACATTACCCTCCTTGATATATCCAAGGGCTTCCGGCGCCAATTGTTTCCAGAAGGGCGAAAAAACAAATTTTCCGATATCGTGCAAAAGCCCTGCGGTAAAGGCCAGCTCGGCTTCGAAATCCTGTTTGGCCAATCGCGCCACTTCACCGCTGGAAAATGCCGCGAACAGATCGTGTCGCCACAGAGCATCCTGCTGCCCCTCATAGCCTTCAAGGGGCTGACTGAAAAGATCACCGGTATTATCGGATAAAATGATACTGACGACAATCCATTTTCCAAGATAGCTGATAGCCCGGTCAAGCGACGTGACCGGATTAAGCAATCCGAAAACAGGCGAATTGACCATCTTGAGAACTTTGGCTGTCAAAGATGCATCATATTTAACGATATTGACCACATCGTCAAGCTCATAATCTTCATTGGCCATGACCTGCAGCAACCGACTGACATTCGGTGACAGCATCGGCAGGTTATCAATGGCCTGCCGGACTTCTTCGGAGCTTATTTTCGGTTCCATGCCCCCCCCTATATTTGCCATTGGCCGCGTCCGGGACATGACACGTTCACCAAGCCGGTATCGACGTGCAACGATACCGTGCGACTATAATTAGCGCCGACATCTTCGGCGACCGGTCCCATCCCCAGCTTCCACAAAATCTTTTTTACCGCAAGGATATTGCGCTTGCCTATATTAAACGTATCGTTGCCTGCCATAACAGCAGCGCCGCCGAGCATTTTGACGACCAAACCCCGTCCTCGTGCATGACACCCCAAACGCACCATTTCCTTGAACAGCAAGGGGACGCCGAGATCGGCAAAATATCCCGGACATTGCTCGCCCTTGGCGGTATTAAGTTTGGATTCGGGAAGGGCCACATGAACCATTCCGGCTATTTTCAGATTCGGTTCATACATGGTTACGGCTACACATGAACCGAGGGCGTATGTTTTAACCATGGAACCGGGGGTTTTGGACACACCATATTCCCCGATACCCAAAATAAGATCGCTCATATTCGCCGCTCCGAAAGAAGGTCGACAATCCTGGGTGCCATGGAATCCAACGATACCAGGGAGTGAGCACCCCCCATTTCATAGGCCACTTTAGGCATGCCAAACACCACGCAGCTGGCTTCATCCTGGGCCAGGTTGCGGGCACCGGCTTCGCGCATGGCCCTCATGCCCTCCGCACCGTCCGAGCCCATGCCCGTAAGCATCACGCCTATGGCATTGCCCCCTACATGCTTGGCGACAGAGTGCATCATCACATCGACGGAAGGACAATGGCCTTTGACAGGCGGTCCGGGCTCGCAGCGAACCTGATAAAAGCCACCGGAACGCACCACTTTCATGTGAAATCCTCCGGGACCGATCAACACCCGCCCCGGCATGATCCGGTCGCCGGTAGCCGCTTCCTTGACCTCCATGGCGCACAGCTGGTTGAGACGTTCGGCGAACAGCCGGGTAAAACCGGCCGGCATGTGCTGAACAATCACCACCCCCGGCATGGTCGCAGGGAACTGCGCTATGATCTTGCGGATAGCTTCGGTTCCGCCGGTAGACGCACCGATGGCGATAACCTTATCCGTCGACTCGGCCAAAGCCCTTTTTTCCAGGGTTTTGAGCCGAGCAGGCACCACAGTTCGGGCCGCTTTCCAATGCGAGACATTGGCGGTAGATGCCAGCTTGACCTTGGCGCACAATTCCGAGAGCATCGCTTTTAGCCCCCGGGCGATATCGCTGGTCGGCTTGGAGACGAAATCGACGGCCCCGGCATCCAGAGAATCGAGGGTGATCTGCTTGCCCTTTTGTGTCAAAGAACTGACCATCACCACAGGAAGTGGATATTGCGGCATCAGGCGGCGTAAGAAGTCAACCCCGTCCATACGCGGCATTTCGACGTCCAAAGTTAGCACATCGGGTTGCAATTTAACAATTTTATCCCGGGCGATATAAGGATCCCCTGCGGTTCCGACCACTTCGATGGAAGGGTCCAGGGCCAACCCCTTGCTCAGGATCTGCCGCACGAGGGCGGAATCATCGATAACAAGCACTCGTATTTTTTTTGGCATCGGTTATCCCTGACTACTGTTTGTGGTAAACGGCGGGTGCCAGATATTGGTACAGACTCTGCCCCCTGCCCAGGGTTTCTGAATGCCCCAGGAAAAAGTAGCCTCCCGCGACCGTATGCCTATGAAATTTGGCCACCAGGTTTTTGCGTGTCGGATCGTCAAAGTAAATCATCACATTACGGCAAAAGATGACATGAAAAGGCTTTTTAAACGGAAAAACATCGTTCATCAGATTGAAACGCCTGAATGTCGCTTCCTGCCGCAACTCCTCGATAACTTCAAACTGCCCGTCGGGCAGCGCACGAAAATATTTGCGCCGCAAATGCTCCGGAAGGTTCCGCACCCGATCCTCGGGATAAACGCCGCGTCTGGCAATATCGAGTACCCGTGAGGAGATATCCGTTGCTAGGATGCCGCCATCCCATTGCGCATACTGGTTACCGAAAAACTCGCGCAAAAGCATCAGCAGCATATAGGCCTCTTCACCGCTGGAACACCCGGCGCACCAGATGCGTATATCGCGCTGGTTCTGTTTCTCCAGGGTCTTTTTCAGCTGCGGAAGCGCCGTCTCGATAAAAAAATCGAAATGGGATTTTTCCCGGTAAAAATACGTATGGTTGGTGGAAATGCGATCCACCAGCTGGCTGAGGGCCTGTTCGGTCGGGTCTCCCAGCAAAGCTTCGTAATAGCTTTTAAAACTGGTGTGACCGCTTTGCCGCAGAACCTTCTGCAGGCGTCCAACCAACAAAGATCGTTTCTGATCGGTAAGATTAATCCCAAAACGATTGTAGATGAGCCCACGCAACAACTCGAACTCTTCGTCCGTGATACGCATCAACATGCCACTATCGGGAAACATCGGCGCTGAACGCCGTTTTGTGTCAGGCATAAAACAGTCTCTGAACGTCCAGCAGAATTTTCACTTCGTCGTTGACCTTGCCGATCCCCTTGACATATTGCCCGGTTTGCGCCGAACGGCCGGGGGGAGGCTCGATCTGGTTATCCGCGATTTCGGTAACTTCCTTGACCTCGTCGATAATCAGTCCGGATGTCTCGCCGTCGACATGCACGACGATAATACAGGTGCGCTCATCGTAATCGCGGTCCGACATACCGAAACGGGTGCGTATATCCATGACCGGAATAACACGGCCGCGCAGGTTGATAACACCCTTCATATAACCCGGCAGATCGGGTACTTCGTTGATCTTCTGAATACCTACAATTTCGGTGACGTGGCGGATTTCGATGCCAAACTCCTCGCTACCGACTTTAAACACCAGGAATTTCCCATGCAGGGTATCTTCGGATGAGACATCCATACCGGCGACCATGTCCAAATGAGATTCAGCAGTCATATATCCCCCTTTGTAAACCTAAAAATAATACGCTCACGCATCGAGCCCTGCGCGGTCAAGCCATTTCCCCGGACTGGCCCTTGAGGTCATTTTCTGACTGACGCTCAAGCCGCATCGGAGATGTCACCAGGGCATCGGCGGAAGGCAGCTTACTGCCCCTGCAAGCGCCGTTGCCCCACATGTTCGTCTACCAGCGTAGCCACATCCAGGATAAGACAGACCTCACCGTTGCCCAGGATGGTACATCCCGAAGCAATGCGCACATTGCCGATGTAATCGGATAAGCCCTTGATAACGGTCTGTTGCTGACCGAGGATTTCATCCACCAGCAGGCAAAGGAATTTATCCTGATACTCCAGCACAATCAAAACACCATCTTCGATGGCGTTATAATCCGCCGGCTCTTCCAGCAACCGGTCGAGATAAACAACCGGGTGAAAACTCTCCCGGACTTTCGCCAGTTCCTGACCGTCGGGCATAACCGTAATATCGTCTGTGGTCGGACGGAAGATCTCCCGAATCGCCAACAACGGGACAATACAACGGGATTCACCGATACGTACCAACATCCCATCGATAATGGCGAGAGTCAGAGGAATCCGCAAGGTTATGCGTGAGCCCTGGCCCGGCGTGCTCTGCACTTCGATTTTGCCTTTGATCTTTTCCAGATTCTTCTTTACGACATCCATGCCGACGCCGCGCCCGGAAACATCCGTCACCTTGTCGGCGGTGGAAAAACCGGGCTGAAAAATAAGGTTGTAAATTTCTTTATCGCTTAGATGACTGCCATCGCCGGCGACCAATCCCTTGCCGATAGCTTTGGACAGAATTTTGTCACGATTCAGACCGCGACCATCATCCTGCACTTCGATCCACACTTCCCCTTCCTGATGCCGGGCCGACAGCTTAACCACCCCTTTTTCGGGTTTGCCGGCGGCCAGACGTTCGGCCGGGGTTTCAAGACCGTGATCAAGACTGTTGCGCAGCAGATGTACCAAAGGATCGGTGATCTGCTCGATAACCGTCTTATCGACCTCCGTCTCCTGGCCAAACAGCTGCAGGTCAACCTTTTTCCCGGATTTCACCGACAGATCGTGCACCAGTCGGATCATGCGCCGGAACAGACCGGAAACAGGGATCATTCGAATAATCATGGCCATTTCCTGCAGATCACGGACAATCTTGCTCATCTGCTGGGCGGCCTTACTAAAATTGTCGAGCTCCAACCCCTCAAGATCGGGGCTGCGCAACAACATGTTTTCGGCAATAACCATCTCGCCGATCAAGTTGATCAGATCGTCAAGTTTGGCCAGATCGACCCGAATATCCTGACGGTTCATGGCAGGCGGCTTGCCCTTGGACGGCATCGCAGCCCCATTGGTCCCTCCGGACGATTTGGCTTGGCCGCTTTGCTTCTGGATCTCCAGAGCCTTAGCCAACTGCTCCGGCCCGACCTTGCCCCGTTCGACCAGCAACTCTCCGAGAGGTTTGCGCTGCTCTTCTATAACCTCAGCGATTTCACCTTCATCGGCAAGCCCTTCCTCAACGAGAATTTCGCCGAGCAAACGAGACCCAGAGGCGGACGAAGTATCGTCATCCTCTCCCAAATCCTCGGCAGGCACGGCCGACTCGCGCAAGCAATCTTCCGGTATCCGTGCAGGCTCAGAATCCTCCGGAGTCGTTTCGGCATCCTCCGTGGGGACATAGCGGACAAGCTGCTTCAGAAGCTCATCGACTTCCTCGATGACGCCCTTGCCCCCTTGGGAGATATCGGCCACCGCCCCACGCAGGGCATCCAGGCAACCGAGCAATGCCTCTGCAGGCGAACCGTTGGAAAACTCCCCCCCCTCCTTGGCAATATCGAGCAATGTTTCCATCTGGTGGGTGAGCTTTTCCATATCGCCAAAGCTGAAAAAACCGCTGTTGCCTTTAAAACTGTGCACATTTCGATAAAGTTCGGCGATCCCTTCCGCATCGAGCTTATCGTCGCTCCAGGCCAACAACCCCTGCTCGACATTCTGCAGCAACTCGTCGGCTTCCTGAACAAAGCGCTCCAGCATTTCCGGAGAAATAAGCATCTGCATCAAATCGTCGAAATCGTCTGCTTCCAGACCGGCATCCTCATTCGGTTCGGCAGCATCATTCGGTTCGGCAGCATCATTCGATTCCGCAGCGACAGCGGCTTGTTCAGCACCATCCGTCGATGCATGTTCAATCCTGCTCAATGCATCCTCGGCCGCCTTGGCGAGCAATTCCGAAATGTGGTTGGCAGCCTCCTCCATACCCTGGTCGTTCAATTCCTGTTCGACATGGTCCATCGCCTCCTTGGCAAAATCACAAGACTGGCAAAGGAACTGCACATGTTCGGGAATCATCTGAATCTTACCGGACCGGATCATGTCCAGCAGACTCTCTGCAGCATGGGCAACATGGGCGATATGGTTCAGTTCGAGGAAACCGGCGCTGCCCTTCATGGAATGGAACAAACGGAATATGGCATTCATGGTCTCGCCATGACCGTTGATACTTTGGAACACAACGCAAGAGCGACACTCTTCCGCGGATGACGCATGCGGGCAGGACTGGTCGCCCCCTTCCACATATCCGGTTTGCAACCAGCAAGGCATGTCAAGAGATCGACCATGTCTCTGGCAAAGAGTATTGCTACATTCCTGGGCTAACCAGCAATCGACTACCTGGCAACTCTGCCCCAACTCAATGATCGTGGGCTCGAGCTGGTCCAGCATCTCCCTGCTCTCAAGAAGGAATTCATTAACAATTTCAGCCTGTTCTGACAACAAATCAGTGGTCATCGGTGCCTCTCTGATGTGGTTTTCATCCACGTGGTATCCAAAGTCAGCCCGTTGCGGCGTCCCTCTCCCGCTGTCAGGATCGGCGACGTCACAAATCGGCGCGTCGATGATACTTCAAGTTTCGGGCCACATTCAATAATTTTATAAAACATTTAACAATCCGCCCGCAGCAAGGCCGCTTCAACACAGGACGGGTCCTTATCGCGAAAAAATTCGACACCGACTGCCCCTGGCCTGCCCCAGTTATGTTGCACCCCATCGACAGCGTTGCCACACCATTGCCCTGTCAAATCCTTGTCTGAAAAGCATGTCGTCCGGCACCACTTTTCAATGAATATGAATTTATGGCTGTTTTTCAACATGTTAATGATTGGCACAATAATAGCAAAACCACCCAGAACAACGGGCAAACAACCTGCTGCCACTATTTCTTTCCAAGAGCGTGCTTTTATGATCAAACTGCGATTACTCGTCATAGTCCTGCTGCTCATCGGTTCGGTACTTCCGGTCCGGGCCGCCGATGTACACAGGCTGCAGAACCTCACCAAGGTGGATGAGTTTGACCAGTCGCGGGTCGTCTTCGACTTTTCGAAACTCCCGGAGTTTCACCTCGAAACGTCCGGTCAACGTGTCGATCTTCTTTTTCAGCAGACCGACATAGGTTCATCCCTGACCACCCTCCCGGAAGACGATAAAATCGTAAAAGTTCTCCTGGCCCGAAAGCAGGAGGAGCTGCTGGTCTCTATCTTGTTACATAAAATTCCGACCCGCGTCGCGACCATTGAATCGCCTGCCAGGCAACAGATAACTCTGGATATTCGCTGGCCGACCGAAGGCGCTCAACGCCCGGCTGTTGCTTTTCAACTAAGCGGCATGCCGACCGCGCACAAGAGTCTCGACAGCATTGCCACGCCGCAGCTCAATTCCGTCTATACGGGCCGCTGGCAGGACTTCTTCAAGGTTTTCCACACCCGGCCTGACATTCAGACCCCCATGCAATATTCTCTACCGGCCTTGCCCTCTTGGCCCACAGACCGGACCGAGCCCATATTGCACAAAGCGCTTAAACTGGCCAACAGCGGAAAGTGGCAAACGCTGGCTGCAGAACTGAAACAAGCGGGCATTCCTGTGACGGGGCATCCCGGCGCAGAACTGAAAGCCGAGGCGTTGCTGCGCACGGGGCATGCAAAGCGGGCCGTACAGATATTAAACGCGTTAAAAACTGAAGAAGGTGATGCAGCGCAACCCGCCAGGGCAAACTATCTTTGCGCGCTGGCTGAAGCCGCCAGCGGCGCCCCCTATCAGGCACGGTGTTCACTCGCGCCGGTACTGGCCGCCTCAGCCACAACATCTCCCCTGACCCCGTACGCCCGGCTGCTTGAAGCCGAGTTGTTGCTGGCAATCGGCAAGCACGCACAAGCCTACGCTCTCCTCAAAAAACCGGTTCAGCATTGGCCGAACGCCCTGCAGCGGACGGTCCAATGGCGACGTTCGCAAGCACTTCTCCACATGGGTAAAAAAACCAAGGCGGCTCGCGGCTTTCGCCGTATGTACTCCCGCCCCGACCTGCATGCCCGGTTTCCCGACATCCGTTACGATGCCGGACTGAGCTGCCTTGAAACCGGCCGATACAAGGAGGCCGAGGTTCATTTCGTGGAATTAAGCCAAAGCCTGCACGATCCCATCCAGCATGGAAACGCCGAATTCTGTGCGGCAAAAGCTGCCTATCTTGCCAAGGATCGCAAGCGGGCGCTGGTTTCCCTGGAGCAATTACGTGACAATTACGAAGGGACGGAAACAGGATTTTTTGCGTGGATGGCTTTGCTCGATCACCGCTTTTCAAACCAGGAAAACGTGTCATTTCTGCAGATTGCCAGGGACTACGGCACGATTGCCGAAAACGCGCCGCTGCGCTCTTTGCGGGAAGAGGCGGCTATAAAACAAGCGTTGGTCCACCATCTGCATAATCAGCAAGACCGGGCCGCCGCATTGCTGAAGGTTTTTCTGCGCAATTTTTCGCGCGGACCGTTTCAAAAGGAAGCGAAAACCCTTTTGTCGGAAATTCTGCCGCCGCTTATTGAAAAGCTGATCCGGGACGGGCACGACCTGGAAGCCGTGGTCATGGTCGAAGAACATCGCGACCTGCTGATCGACGGCAATCTGTCCTGGTCTTTTCTTCCCGACCTGGCCCAGGCTTACACCCGGCTCGGATTATGGCAAAAGGCCAGCAAAACCTATTTTTTCCTGATCGATCGTAAAGGAGCGGGACACCGGGACAAAGCTTACTACCTGCCTCTGGTTCAACTGCTGCATGACCGCTCGCAGTATGCCATGGCCATCTCCCTGGCGCGGCGCTACCTGGAAAAATATCCCTCAGGTAAGGATCGACTTCAACTTTTCGAATTGCAACTGATGGCCATGGCCAAATCCAACCGTCTCGATGAAGCGGTCCAGCTGCTGCAGAAGTACAAACACCTTACAAATGCCGACATTGCCCTTCAAAGTGCTGTAATTCACTGGAAACAGGGCAACAGTCGAAGAATCATTCAACAACCCAAAAGTTTAAACGATACCCCCGAGGGCCTGCTCCTCAGAGCGGAGGCCCTGTTCAAAGAGACTCGCAACGCCGAAGCTCTGGATCTTTACGAACAGCTGCGACGGCATAAGACCTATGCCGATCAGGCAACGTATCGCTGCGGCCAGATAAAACTGTTATCCGGCGATAACCAATCGGCCCTAAAACTTTTTCGGCAAGTTGCCGAAAACAAACAAGCTTCTTTTTGGGCACGCCTGGCCAAAGATGCCATTGCGGCTCATGACATGAAACGATCGGCCCGTCTTTAAATCGAAAGGTGCAACCCATGTCAGAAATCAGAATTTTCGATCGCACCATTAACGTATTGAGCAAGGTTCTGGATTTGCGCCAGCAAAAACAGGAACTGATTGCCTCCAATATCGCAAACTCCCAAACTCCGGGCTACATCCCGGTACAACTGTCGTTTGAGGAGGACCTTGCCCGTGCGCTGCAAAACAATCAGTCCGCCCCGGGCCAGCCCTCAGACCAGCCCCACCCAAGGCATATTCCCATTGCCGCCGGGGGACTGGACACGCTGCAGGGGCAAATCCAGCGTCGCCCGGACCAGGGCCTGAGCAATGACGGCAACGGCGTAGATCTGGACAAGCAACTCATCGCCCAGAGCGAAAACCAGCTACTCTATGAAACCACGACCCAGATACTCAGCAAGAAATTATCAACCCTCAAATACGTTTGCCAGGACGGCCGCTAAAGGAGAGTTTCCATGGATATTTTTACTGCCATGCAGGTAAGTGCATCCGCCTTATCTGCCCAGCGTACCCGACTCAACGTCATCAGCGGCAATCTTGCCAATGTAGGCACAACGCGCACCCCGGAAGGCGGCCCCTACCGCAAACGCGATGTGGTTTTTCAGTCGAGCCAGAACATGTTCGAAGATCACCTTCAGCAGGCTATGGACACAAATGTGCAGGGTGTCGAAGTGTCCCGAATCCAACCCAACTCAAGGGATTTTCGCACCGTCTATCAGCCGGGGCATCCCGATGCCGATGAAAACGGTATGCTGACCTTGCCGAATATCAACGTCATGGAAGAAGTCGTCGACATGATGACAGCCATGCGCAGCTACGAAGCCAATATCTCGGCCATAAAATCCGCCCAACGCATGGCCACCAAAGCCCTCGAAATCGGACGCTGAGGATCTTTATGAAAAACATCGGTGCAATCTCTCAACCGCTGCAAACGGCGATCAAAGCCGGCGGTGAAGCTCAAACAAAAAAAACCGGCAACTCCTTCGGCGATTTACTCGCCGAAGCCATCGACGAAGTCGGCAAAACGCAGGCCCAGGCGGATCAGGCCATCGAGAAACTGCAGACCGGCGAGTCCCGCAACATTCATGAGGTGATGATCGCCATGGAAAAAGCCGGCATTTCCATGCGTCTGATGGTTCAGATGCGCAACAAAGTGGTCGAAGCCTATCAGGAAATCATGCGCATGCAGATTTAGTTTTCACGGACCTTTGATTCGGTCTTTTCGGGCCGGGCAGTATTTTCACGGATCGTTTCCGTGACCGTTCCCCATGGTCTCCGGATTCTCAATAGCGGTGGAAAGGCCAGGCCGGCCATCGCTCTTCGGGAAACAGCGAACCGCTATGCAACACGCACCATAAAGAGCGCCTCGGTTGCAAACAAACCTCGCTTTACGCCCATGCCCCTGCGCCGGATTCCGGCAGCATGTTGAGCAACGGTTCCACACCACAATGATGAAAGGTTTGGCCCCATGGCCGAAGAAACCTCGCCGAAAAATTTGATCGAAACCATTCGCCAGTGGCCTCGTAAGCGGCAGCTGAGTCTTCTGGCTGTCGTTTTGGCCTGTGTGGTTTTCTTTGCCGCCATTATATTTCAGGCCAACAAAGCCGATTATCAAATGCTCTTCGGCAATCTGGACAGTGCCGATGCGGCGGCGGTGGTGGATCGCCTCAAAGAGCAAAAGGTACCCTACCGACTTGAACACGGCGGCCGTGCCATTTTCATCCCGGCCGACAAGGTGTATGAAATTCGCCTTGCCATGGCAGGCAGCGGCCTGCCCCGCGGCGGCGGCGTCGGTTTCGAGATTTTTGACAAGCAAAGTTTCGGCATGACCGACTTTGCGCAAAAGATCAATTATTTGCGGGCTCTCCAGGGCGAGCTGTCGCGGACCATCGCCTCCCTGGCCCCGGTGGAAGCCGCCCGCGTTCATCTAGCTTTGCCGGAGAAGCGTTTATTCCGCGATCAGCAGCAAAAAGCCAGCGCCTCGGTAATCGTCAAACTGGCAACCGGGCAAAGTCTTCGTGAAACCCAGATCCTCGGCATCGTGAATCTGGTAGCCGGCAGCGTCGACGGACTCGATGTGGACCAAGTCGCGGTTATCGATGACAACGGCCGGGTTTTGTCCCAGACCGCCGACCACTCCGGCACTGGCGGCACGGCACCGGACATGCTGGAATACCAGCAAAACCTCGAGCAGCGCCTTGAGTTGCGGGCACAGGCATTGCTGGATCGCGCCTTGGGCATGGGCAACTCCATGGTCCAGGTCACGGCGGCCATCGACTATACCCAGCGTGAGCGCATGGAGGAAAGCTACGACCCCAACCAAACGGCCGTGCGCAGCGAACAGTCCTCCAGCGAAAAAGGCGGTGTCGCCAATGCGGGCGGGGTTCCCGGCGTGCAGACCAACATCAAAAACGAAAAAGCCGGCAACTCCTTTATTCCCACCAGCCGCAGCAACGAAACCATCAATTACGAAATAAGCAAAGTGGTCAGCAAACAGGTCGACTCGGTGGGCTCCATCAAGAACCTTTCGGTGGCAGTGCTGGTTGCCGATCGTCCGGTCGACAATCAAGGCGATACCGACAAGGCTCCATCCTATCAACCGCGCGACCCCAAAGAACTTGCCGCCATTGAAAAGATGATCAGCCGCGCCCTGGGCCTCAACCCGGACCGCGGCGATCAGATCGCTGTCATATCGAGACCCTTTGAAACGGCTTTCAACAGCGAACCGCTGGTAAAATCATCGCCCTGGAGCCGTATATACCAAATGGTTCCGATGATCAAATATGCCTTGCTGGCACTGACCGCAGGGTTGTTTTACTTCTTTGTGATCCGGCCGCTGTTGCAGATTTTACGTGGCGACGGCCCCATGGTCGAACATTACAAAACCGTGGAACAACTCGAATCCGAGATGGCCGGATTACCTGACGGCAGCGCGGCTCAGGAGCCCCCTCTCAGCCTGCCCAGTGGCCAGCCGTCAGAGCAGAAGGATCCGGCTCAGATTATCAAGGCCTGGCTCAAAGATAATTGATTCGACCGGCGTCTGAGACCGAGAAAGACAAACCATGGACATCAAAAAACTGACAGGCCCGGAAAAAGCAGCGGTTCTATTACTCACCCTTGGCGAACAAGCCACCATGCAGGTATTCGAAACCCTCTCCGATGCCGAGGTAAGAGAGATCAGCCGTTGCATGCTGGCCATCGATCATATTCCGGCCAAGGTTTCCGAACAGATTCTGGAAGAGTTCGCCCTGGCGCAAAAAACCAATACGGGTTTTTTTGTGCGCAGTAACGAATTCGTCAAAAATGCCATTGCCGGCAGCGGCAATGAAGAACGGGCCAAAAAACTCATGGAGCAGGTGTCTTTCAGCATGGAACAGCTCGAATCGAGTGCCCGTCCTCTGGAGACCATCGCCATGATGGACCCGCGCATGGTCGCCAGCCTGCTCGGCAACGAAATGCCGCAGACGGTGGCTGTCATTTTATCGACCCAGCGGGTCGATCATGCCGCCAAAATCCTCAATCACCTGCCTGAGGAAGTACAATCGGACATCATGTTCCGCATCGCCAAAATCGACAAAGTATCGCCGGAAGTTCTCGGTCAGATCGAAAACGCCCTGCAGCAGGAAATCCGCGTCGTGGCCCACAAGGAACAACACCAGATCGGCGGCATCGGCAGAGCGGTGGACATCATCAACCATCTCGGCAGCGGTGCGGACCGCACGATCCTGGTAAATATCGAAAAGACCGACCGCATACTGGCGGAAAATATCCGCAAACAGATGTTCACCTTCGAGAATCTGGCCCACATGGACGGTCGCACCATGCAGGTCCTGCTGCGCGAGGTGAACAACAACCAGTTGACCATGGCCCTCAAATCGGCTTCGGACGAACTTAAAAATCAGGTTTTCGACAATATTTCCGAACGCGCCGCGGAAATGATTCAGGATGACCTTGAAGCCATGGGCCCGGTCCGGTTGTCGGAAGTCGAAGCGGTTCAGCAGGAAATCGTCAAAATCGCTTTGCAACTTGAAGAGGATGGAAAAATCGTACTTCCAGGTAGAGGTGGCCAGGATGCGCTCGTCTAAGCTGATAAACTCATCGGATCCAGACGATCTGAAACCGTTGCAGTTCCGGGAATTCGGCGAGGATATGCCGACGGACAGTTACAACCCTTTCGAAGCCGGGGAGACGCTTGCGCAGGAACCTCTCACCCCCTGTGAAGAGTCGCCGGAGCAAACCGAGCCCGAACCTGCGGAGAAACCCGAGCCGGAACCGGAGCCCGCCCCGGCCATCGATTATCAACGGGAACTGGAAACGGCATTCCGGCAAGGCCGCGAAGAAGCGCTGCAAGAGGCCCGACAGCAACTGGGACATGCCAGCGATATGCTGGCTCAGGCCCTGGAAGAGGTCAGCCGTCTGCGGGGTTCGCTGCTGCAAAACAGCAGCAACGATATGCTACGCCTGGTTATGTCCATCGTTCGCCAGGTGCTGCATGCCGAAACCAGCGTCAATCCGCAAATCATCATCGACACCATCGAAAAGGCTTTGCAGATGGCGGTGCGATCCGATCATTACCACGTACGGGTCAATCCTGCCGATCTGGAAACCGTTACCAAACACAAACCCCTGTTTTTGGCGAGCATCAACGGTCTGCAGAATCTGACTTTTCAGGCCGATCCGAATATCTCTTCGGGAGGGTGCCTGCTCGAATCGGAGATCGGTGATGTCGACGCCACCATCGACGGCCAACTCGACCTGATTCACCGCAGCCTGCTGGCCACCCTGGAGCAACCCTGATGGATCGCCTGCTCGCATGCATCGACAACCTGGCCCCCATACAGGTCAGCGGCAAAATCACCCAGATCGTCGGTCTGGTGGTGGAAGGCTACTGCCCTGCCGCTACGGTCGGCACCCTCTGTGAGCTGATGCCCCGCGACGGCGGTACCCCGGTACCGGCCGAGGTGGTCGGTTTCCGGGATTCGCGCGCCCTGCTGATGCCCCTCGGGGAATTACGGGGACTGGGGCCGGGCAGCCGCATCCGGGTGGTCTCCAACAGTGCGACCCTGCCGGTCGGCCGCGAACTGCTGGGGCGCGTTATCGACGCCATGGGGCAGCCCATCGACGATGGGCCCCTGCCCGTCCGCGAAACCGACATGCCCCTTTACGCCTTACCGGCCGGTCCCATGGAAAGGGACACGATCGATACTCCACTCGATTTGGGCATCCGCGCCATTAACGGCCTGCTGACATGCGGCCAGGGCCAGCGCATGGGCATCATGGCCGGTTCCGGGGTGGGAAAAAGCACACTGCTGGGCATGATCGCGCAGAATACCCAGGCCGATGTCAACGTCATCGCCCTGATCGGTGAACGCGGACGCGAGGTCCGCGAATTCATCGAACGCGACCTGGGCCCCGAAGGCCTGGCCCGCAGCGTCGTGATAGTCGCGACCTCCGATCAGTCGCCGCTATTGCGCATGCGCGGCGCCTTTGTAGCGACCACCGTCGCGGAGTATTTCAGTTCCCAGGGGCTTAACGTCTTGTTGATGATGGATTCGGTGACCCGGTTTGCCATGGCCATGCGTGAAGTCGGTTTGGCGATCGGCGAACCGCCGACCACCAAAGGTTATACCCCTTCGGTCTTCGCCACCCTGCCCAAACTGTTGGAGCGCGCCGGCAGCTTCCGCAACAGCGGCAGCATTACCGGTCTCTATACGGTGCTGGTCGAGGGGGATGATATGAACGAGCCGATCGCCGATGCGGTGCGTTCCATTCTCGATGGCCACATCGTGCTCTCCCGCCGGCTCGCCGCCAAGAACCATTATCCCTGCATCGATATTCTGCACTCGGCCAGCCGCGTCATGAATGCGGTTGTCGATCCCGGACACCAAGACCTCGCCGGGCGCCTGCGGGAAATTCTTGCCACCTACGAGGAGGCCGAAGACCTGATCAATATCGGCGCCTACAAAAAGGGCAGCAACCCCAAAATCGATACGGCCCTATCCCACATCGACAACGTTCTGCGCTTTTTACGTCAACGGGTCAGCGAAGCGGTCGATCTGTCGACCACTCTTGACCAGCTTAACGACCTGCAGCTCTAAAACCATAAGAGCCCCTGCAAGGATGCTCAGAGTTACATTGTATTAAGCGCCGGAGTTGGATGGACAATCTATCTTTAATCGCACAACGTCCAGGGACGCCACGATGACCTTCAAATTCAAACTGCAACCGCTGCTCAAACATCGCACCCTGCTGGAAGACCAGGCACGCCAGGCTCTGGCCGAAGCCATGTCGGAAGAAGCGGCATTGCAGCAACGCATGGACCGGCATCAGAGCGGCTATCTCGCCATGCAGGAGCAATTCGAGGACAAAAAGAGAAACGGCATGGCTTTGCAGGAGTTGCTTATCTATGAGCGGAGTCTAAAACGCCAGGCCCAGGAGCTGAAAGAGCTGCGGACCAAAGCCGCCGACCTTCAGGCCAGGACCGAACGGCAACGCAACTGCCTGACAGAAGCCAGCAAAGATAAAACCCTGATGGAAAAACTCAAATCAAAAAAAGAGGAGGAGCATCGTCAGGACATGCTTCGTCAAGAGATGAACCATCTCGATGAAATGGCCCTGCTGCTCGGGAAAATGCGCCCATGAGATCCCTTCGATTGACAGCCATACTATTGAGCCTCGGTCTTGTACTGGGGGACGGCTTGCCCCTGTACGCCGAAGACACCTTCGCCCCCGCCGGGCCCGCCACATCTTCCGTCGCACAACGGCGCATCGAGGCTGCTATCCAGACCCAGCTAAAAAATCTCAAAATCAGGGATAAAGCTCTGGAAAAACACGAAATGGAGCTAAAGACCCTGGAGGCTGAGGTCGATAAGAAGTTATCCGAGCTTGAGAAGGTTCGCGCCGAGGTTACACGTCTGCTGGAACGCAAAACGACCCAGGAGGCAGAGAAGATCAAAACCTTGAGCAAGATCTACGAAAAGATGGAACCCGCCAACGCGGCCGCCATCATCGCAGGTCTGGACCTTGAGCTCGCGGTGGAAATCCTGCAGAACATGAAGATCAAAGCTGCCGGCCGGATCCTGGACAACCTGGGAGCCCCAACTGCCGCCAAACTGAGTTCTTCCTTTCCCGCGCTGGCGCGGGACTGAAGCACCCGCCTGCATAACGGGCGGTCTGCCCGGGTTTCCACCACCGATCCCATGGAAAGGAGGTGAAAACCCATGCAAATGCTATCCTCAATCCTGCCTGAAACCGCCGTCGCTCCGGGTATCGCACAAAAGACCTCGAGACCGGCAACCAAAGGTGCTTTTCAAAAGGTCCTGAAACAGGAATCCGGCAGCAACAACATGTCGGAGGATCTGCCTGTTTCACATGCAAAAGCCACGACAAACACGCAAAACACCGCCAATCTCCCGAATTCCGGAACACAACAGTCTTCGACTGGGGAAAAAAGTCCCGTCGAGGTAAAACCGGACGGCCCGACCGACCGGGAAATCGTGTCGGCACGGACATCGGAATCGGCGTTGGAAGACCTGCAACCTTCGGACGAAGGCACCGAGCCGATAGCGGAATCCTTGATGGCCGGTACGATCCTGCATGCACCCATGGTGCAGATCCCCACGCAAAACACCACGAGCCCGACGGCAACCGGTTCCGTTATGGAAAAATCTGAAACAACGGTGGCTGTTGCGCAGACAAACCAGGCAATCCCCGTGATTCAGGAAACGCAGACGGCTACCGCGAGCATCGGCAAGCAACAACCGATCGCGCCCCAGCAAAACAATGCTCCGGGCAATGAGATCTCCGGGGATGTTGCGCAGCAGACAAGCCCTTCGGAGGAATCCGTGAACGGCCGCTCTGCCCTGTCACACATCGCCGATACGACACACCAGCAAACCGGCAGCAACCAACAAACCGCCCCATCGCCCGACCTCGAGGCATCTCCGGCTACGGCTGCACAAACCCTGTCGCAGGTCACCGCTGATCGAATCGTACAGGTGGCACCATCCGTTTCCGGGCAGGCCACGAATAAACCGGTAGCGAACAAAGCCAAGGCACAACCGCTTGGCGAAAGCCGCTTTTCGGATCTGCTTGGTCAGAACCAAACGAGCAACTCCGATATGGTGTCGGCAGAACAGCCAACCGCCTCTGCCACCCAGGCGCCGGTTTCGGAACCGAACCTGGTGACGGCACCGGCAGCGCGCAATACGGCAAGCCTGCCAAACAATGCCGCGGATAAAGGAAACAAAGGTACAGAGACGACTGAGACGGTTTTGGAAATCAAGGACCAAACGGTCTCAAATCCATCGACCGTCATTGCCGGCACGGAAAATAGTCAACCCGCCATCACCGGGGATCCCGGCCAGACAACCACGATCATCGAGGTCACCCCGGGCACGACGGAATCGGCACCCGGCATGATACAGGGCACCGAGCAGACCGCTGTTGCCGGCAATTCGCCTTTGTCTTCGCCCATGTCCACAGCGTCTGCAGCTACCACCGACGCCCTGCCATCCGGTAACGGCTTTGCCATACCGGAACAACAGGTCATGGAGCAGGTCATTCAGCGATCGTCCCTGAAAGAACTGGAGGGCAAAAGGCAACTCACGGTGGAACTGCATCCGGAGGAACTGGGACAGGTGAAACTCAATCTGACGCAGGACAACGACCGTATGCAACTGCACCTGCAGGCCCATAGCAGCGAGGTACGCGACATCTTGGAAAAACATCTGCCACGCCTCCAGGAAGCCTTGCAACAGCAGGGTCTGCGCCTGGAAACCATCCAGGTGAGCGTCGACGCGCAACGCAACAACACGCAGGAATTCTTGGATCGTCAACAGCAGCAAGCCCATCGCAACCCGTGGCAACAGAACCATCGCGCTGCCGTACAGACCGAAGAACAACTCATTGCCAAACCGACAAATCGGGCAAATTCCGCCACTGGCCTCAGTTTGAGGATTTAAAGAGGAGAGGTCAAAACCATGACAACCGTTACAGATGTAAACCAGACGGCCTCCAGCAGCATGACAGGCAGTCTCACCGGATCGAGCAACCTGGGCAAAGATGATTTTCTGCTGCTACTCGTTACCCAGCTGCAGAATCAGGATCCCCTCAACCCTCAAGATCCGACGGAGTTCACCTCGCAGTTGGCTCAATACAGTTCCCTGGAACAGCTGTTCACCGTCAACGACCAGCTTCAGCAACTGGAGACAACCAACGGCAATGTGGTGCAAATGACCGCCTTGGGCCTGATGGGCCAGGATGTGGTGGTGCAATCCGACAGCTTCAAGTTGGGCGGCACCCCCGTCACCCTGGGCTACGACCTGTCGAACAACGTGGATGAAGTCCAGCTGGTGGTTCAAAACGCCAAGGGGCAAACCGTAGCCACCCTGGAAGGAACCGACTTGTCCGCGGGTGAACATTTCATCCAGTGGAACGGCACCGACGCCAACGGTGCGTCACTGCCTGCCGGTGACTATCAACTGCAAATCAGCGCCCGCCGCGATGGCGAAACGGCCTCCGGCAGCCCGCTGGTCAAAACCGCTGTCAGCGGAGTCGATCTCAACGGCGGCAGCAGCACACTGGTCACCAGCCTCGGGGAATACAATCTGAGCAAGGTCACCAGCGTCAGGAATTAAGACCATGAACGAGCGATTAACCATTTTGCCGCAACCCTTGTTGCCAACCCAGGCAACAAACAGGAGCAGCCGTTCGACACCCGGCAAAACGGCACAGTCCTTCGAACAGACACTGGCCCGGCAGCTTGAAAACCCGGTGGGTTTTTCCCGCCATGCCCTGCAACGCATGGAGCATCGCGGCATTAAGTTTTCCGACAGTGAGTTGCAACGACTCAACGGAGCCGTCGATCTGGTGCAGACCAAAGGAGGACGCGACTCTTTGGTGCTGATGGACAACACGGCACTGGTCGTCAGCGTTAAAAACCGCCAGGTGGTCACGGTCCTGGATCAGACTCAACTTAAAGACAACGTTTTCACAAATATCGACAGCGCTATCATCGCTTAACCGAACCGGTCCTCTCGAGGAGGTTCGCGGATCGCCGACCGACAGACGCGATCCCTGACAAGGAGAGTACAAATGGCCCTTTCAAGTGCACTTTACAGCGGCATCAGCGGTATGAACACCAACGGCACCGCCATGTCCGTGATCGGCAACAATATCGCCAATACCAATACCGTCGGTTTCAAATCGAGTCGTACGGTCTTTTCCGATCTGCTGGCCAGTTCCGTGAACGGCTCCGGCGGCGCCTCTCAGGTCGGTCGCGGCACCGGACTGTCCACGGTCGACAACCTTTTCAGTCAGGGCACCTTCGAAACCACCGAATCGCAGACCGACCTCGCCATCGAGGGAGAAGGTTTATTCGTGGTACGTGAAGAAGGGGCCGAAAGCCTCTATTATACCCGCGCCGGCTCCTTCAGCTTCGATGGCGAAGGCTTTCTGACCAATGCCGAGGGATACCGGGTGCAGGGGAAAACCTACGTCAACGGCGTCCTTTCCAGTGCCGATGCCACCGATATCATGGTCGACATCAACGCCGGTATCGAGGCGAAAATGACCGATAAGATTACCCTCTCCACCAATCTGGATGCCAATGAGCCCGTCATCACGGCCGCCTTCGATCCGAACGACACAACAACCTACAACTACTCGAACTCGACCACCATTTACGACTCCCTCGGCAACACCCATCTGATGACCACCTACTTTATCAAAAGCGACGACAATACCTGGGACTGGAACGTGGTCGACGAAAACGACGCCACGCTCTATTCCTCGGCCACCGCCGGCAATTCACTGGAATTCGACACCAGCGGCAAGCAGATTTCCGGCGGCACCGCCACCCTCGGCCCCCTGACACCGGGAGCCGGCACCGCCTCCCAGACCATTAACTTTGCGCTGAAGAACACCACCCAGTTCGCCAACGATTCCCAGGTCATCTCCCAGACACAGAACGGCTACGGCGCGGGCAATCTGACCAACATCTCCATCGATAACGAAGGCAACGTACTCGCCAAATACTCCAACGGCGAGGAGATCGCAAAATCCCGCATCGTCTTGGCCAAGTTTTCCAGCTTCAGCGGCCTGCGCAAAGAAGGCGCCAGCCTGTTCTCCGCCACCGGGGAGTCGGGTCCCCCGCGCATCGGCGTTCCCGGCACCGAACTCGGTAACATTTTCACCAATGCCCTGGAGCAGTCCACCGTCGACCTGGCCGCCGAATTCGTCAAGATGATCACCACGCAACGAGGCTTTCAGGCCAACTCCAAGGTCATCACCACCACCGATGAAATGCTCAGCGAACTGATCAATCTCAAACGTTAGTTTGGAGATTTACACATAGTGTATGTTTGAGCCCGGAACCCATGCTGGTTCCGGGCTTTTCACATTAAATGACTAATCCATATTTCCTTCCCATGGTTTCTCCAGGTATTCCCTTTGATCTTCAACGATCTTCCCGGTGCTGCCCCGATCATTAAACCGCAACAGCTCAACCCTGCCGTCATCCCGCTCAAAATAGGAAACGTCCGGCTCATTAAAAACCGGAAAATAGCCGCCGGCCATATCTTCGTACAGATCAACCCGGTACAATAAACGGCCCCCATGGTTTTCGTGCTCCGGACTCAACTTTAACAGCCCCTTTTCTCTGAATACCGCATAGTTGCCCTCGTCATTCCTGTAGCCGACGAAAAATCTGCCATTTTTTTTATGGTACAGATCCGCATCCAGAAGATGGCGTCTATCGCCAACAACCTCCCGGAACCGGCCTTTGACAATCCGGTAGCTCTTGCCGGTATGGCACAGAGGCCATTCGGAGGTAAACCTGTCGGGACAATGCGCCAGCAGGGTTTGCTCTTTGTGCAGGGTGGTGTTTCCCAGGTTTTGATAACCGGTGTGGACCACGTTTGATCCGGCGGATATGTCATGTATCACTGCGGCATTTGCAAAGGCGGTTACGGCCTCCGCGTAGCGTTCTTCACTCCAGATGCGCTCAATGTAGTCGTTGATGTCTCCGTAGATAACCGCCGCCGACTCGAATTCCCCTTTTGACATGCGTAGCTGCTGCGGCCTCCTTTCCGAGCAGAGCCGCTTCCACAGCCTCTTGTCATGCACGGTATCCGAGCTGAATATCAATGTCTCTGCGCCATTACTTATCTTCACTCCCGTACAGGAAATGCCATGCCAAACCGGGGCGGTGAGCGCCTCGATCGCATAACCGGCACATGCATAAATATTCCGGTCCTCCTCGTAGAAGTGCGCTCCCGAAAAGGGATAAAAATGTTCCGGCTCGATCCATTCGCCGCAGTCGGGATCCTTGAAGAGCATGCGCGTTTTTTTTGTCGCGGGGTGGATGATGACTTTCGCTGCCTCCGGCGGCAGGACATTCCCCTCCCGGTCGACAACTTCGAGTGCATATTTTCCGCTATCCTCTTCCCGGGTTACTATTCCGTACCGCGCCTTGGGCCCGATAATCCGATAGTCGATAAAATCCTCGAACGCCACATCCGTGACAGTCGTTGCATCGTCCGATAGGCCCGTGCCCAATATCGGCATCGATGCCGCTTTGAGATTGTGGTAAACGGCCTCGGTAGTGAGCAACCGGAGCTTTCTGCGTATATCGGGGGCATAGCGGTAAAACAGGGCAAGATCCGTGAACCAGCGCTTGTGGTCGTCGTGACAGTGGGTCAGTATCAGTCCCTCGATCTCTTGCAGACCATGACCGCCTATCTGCTGGAACAGCGGCGCCCCACAATCGAGGAGCAAGGTGGACGATCCGAGGCACAGCTTGTACCCCACGCTTTTTCCTGTTCTGGAAAAGGGTCCATGATCTCCAAGGATCTGCACGGTTATTCCATCCATTGCATTATCCACAGGGATCCTCATCGTTTGCATTTTTCAATCGAAGCCAATGTCTTCCTGACCTTCTCGGCAAAACACAGCCCTTCGCCTTCGGCAATCTGAATCGCTTCTTCAAGATAAGCGCGTGCTTTTTCGAACTCTTTTCCCTTCATGGACAAGACCCCCAAACCGTATAGCCCCCTTGCAAGGGGTGACGGCATGTGGCAGTCCCTGGCGCTGCGCACGACTTCCTGGTAATGCCGGCGCGCCTTGCGATTTGCGACTGGCAAAGTTCGCACAATGAACCAGAGGTTTTTCAGAACGATGCCGAAAGGTAGTTTCATTTTCCCCAGGGCCATCCATCTATAGATGTCTCCCAAAATTCTGTGCGTGGTTGTGGGGACTGTATAATTCCCCAATGACGCCCAGTATTTGATTGCGTCCTCCAGGTAACATACCCCTTTTTGTATTTGACCTGCGAGCACAAGTGCTGCTCCAAAGTACATGTCAACCGGTGCCCTGAGAAAAACGAATTTGTTCTCAACAATATCATCCCGTACTTTATGTAAAATCTCGAGGCCTTCTTGTACCTTTCCCATGCGGGCAAGCGCCCCACCTTTCACCGCTAATGCGCAGAGATCATCGAGGCGGTCAGGTGACAACTGGAGAGCCTGCTCCGCATTCTCCAGGGCTTCTTGGTACCGTCCATCTCTGAAGTTAATAAATCCGTGATACGATTGGGCTTGGGACAAGAATCGATTATCCCGGAACCTCTGCCCTAATTCGATGAATTTAGAACAAAACGCCCGCGCTTCGACAATACGGCCCCGTGATATTAGATGGTTTGCCATGAGGGACGTTATGTCAGAGAAGATAAAGATGTCATTGGTTTGTCCGGCGCATTCGATAGCCTGATTGTAATAACGCTCCACCATGGTGTCGGATTGCCCGCAATCCGAAGTCCAGTAATTGTACAGCCAGGCCAGCACCCGCGCGGCGTGGCCGATACACAAGAGATCATCCGATTCTTCCGCTAATTTCATCGCCCTTTCGACCAACGGTTTTGCCTTGTCCCCCCGACCTACGCAAACGTACGATCCGGCAAGCAAGGAAAGAATCAGGGACAATCTTTTTTTATCGCCAAGGGTTTCCATTCTCGGCAGGTAGCGTTCCAGAAGACTAAGCACACTCTTGAAATCGGCACGATATACAAATACCAGCGTCCATTTAAGAAGGACATCGGCGATGAAGAGATCGTCGACACACCCAGGCTCGGCTTCGATCAAATCGACGGCCTTACAGAAGCGTTCGTGAGCCTCTTCCATCGCGCCCACCCAGTAGCTCTTCTCGCCCGCCATGACCAGATACTGGACGGCTTTACCGATATCCCGCGTATTTCCCCAATGATAGGCAATGGTATGGGCCCATTCGCTCAGCCGGTCCGTATACACCCGCTCCATGGTTTCGGCGACCGCCTGGTGGAGTTCCTCCCGTCGCTCCTGCAGCAGGCTGTTGTAGACGGCATCCTGCAGCAGGGCATGTTTGAATCGGTACAGGACCTGTTCTTCGGCCTGTTCCCGGAAGATCAGCCCGAGTTTTTCAAGCTCGCCCAGATGTCGGTCGAAGGAATCGCCCAATTCCGAGACCTGGCGGGCCAGGCTTGGGGAAAACCGCTGGCCGATGACCGCCGCAATCTGCAAAACTCCCTTCGGCTCTTCCTGCAATCGATCGACCCGGGTTTGAAGCAGATCCAGAACCGTCGGAGGAACCTCGATTTCTCCGGCAGAAAACTCGCAGGTCGCTGTTCGCCCCAACCGTCTTATGGCACCGTTTTCCAGCAGAAAGCGGGTCATCTCCTCGGTATAGAGCGGGTTACACCCGGTCTCTTGGAAAATCACCCGCGCCAGGCTTTCATCGATGGTGTCGCAATCGAGAAGTGCCCGAACCATGTGCATCGTACTCTCCCGGGAGAGCGGTTTGAGCTGCATCTCCCTGACATTCTCCAATAGCGACCACGGTGATGTGAAGGAAGGTCGGGTGGTGCAGAGAATAAGCAGCGGCATCTGCCCTTTTTCCCGGGCCATCTGGCCGAGCAATTTCTCCGATGCCGGATCGATCCAGTGCAAGTCTTCTATAACCAAAATCGTGGGGGTCAGTCGGGATCGGTTACGCAGCAGATCGACCAGGATTTCCCGGGTGCGCTCGCCGACGATCTTGGCATCGAGCCCCCTGAGCGCATTACCTGTTTCATGAAATCCGATCAGGGTCATCAGGTACGGTGTTGCGGCGGCCGAATCCATACCGAAGAGTTCCAGCCCTTGGGTCAGTTTCCGCTTAATTACCGACCGGTCATCATCGTCCTGGATACGAAACAGATCTTTTACCAGGTGAATGAACGGCATGAGGGAAATGGAGCTGCCGCAGGAGGTGCAGTTGCTCTGCAGAAAAAGGACTCTTCGGCTTTGCATGCGCTCTTTGAATTCATGTACCAACCGGGATTTGCCAACCCCGGCCTCGCCGATGACCAGAACCAGGTGCAGGGTATTCCGGCCAACCTTTTCCTGATAATGATGCAACAGGTCCAGCTCCTCGGATCGGCCTGCCAGAGGGGTGAGTCCACGCTGAAGAGCAGCATCGAAGCGGACGGCGTGTTCTTTTATGCTCTCGAGCCGGTAGACTTGCTGCGGTTGCTTCTTGCCCTTGATCTTCCGCTCGCCGACACAGGAGCAGACAATAAAGGGATCGGCCAGGCGGTGGGTGGTCGCGCTGATGAAAACACAACCAGGATCGGCAATGGACTCCAGCCGGGATGCGAGATTTATGGTGTCTCCTACAGCCTTGAACTCCATGCGCAGGTCGGTGCCGAGGGTACCGACGATAACCGGTCCGGTATGGATGCCGATACGTGCCAGTGGGCGGACGCCAAGTTCGCGTTCCAGCTGCTCACCGAGAACTTTCAATTTGTTCTGCAGGGCCAGGGCAGCGCGACAGGCCCGCAGAGGGGCGTCCTCCAGGGCGATCGGCGCGCCGAACAGGGCGAAGATGCCGTCGCCGGTCAATTCCTGTACGCTCCCCTCTTCTTCGAGGACGGCGGTGATCATACCTTCGTAGACCCGCTCCATCACCTTGAAGATCGCCTCTTCCCCCAGCGCCTCCGAAAGCGGCGTGTAGCCCTTGAGGTCCGCAAACAGGGCCGTCACCTGCCGGCGTTCCCCCTCGATTTTGCCGCGGGCGGACAGGATCTTGTCCGCAAGCTGCGGAGTCAGAAAACGCCGGATGATGGCCATGCCGTCTGAACGCGAAGCACTTTGGGGCTTTCTATTTTGTTCGGCACTGGCAGAGGGTTCTTCCGGCGCATAATCGCCCACAGTATGGAGCCGTTCGCCGCATCGGCCGCAGAAGTTCAGGTTATCGGAACTATCGAAACCGCATTTGGGACACTTCATTTCCGCATCCTCGACCGGAAGAGTTGGTCATTTGTTGAACTGCGGCGGGAGTCGAACAACGGGTATCGGACTAACAGGCAACCGATTCCGGGAATAAGTTATGTGTTCGAGTCGCCAGAAAGCGAACTGTGGTTAAAAAAGGGAACCGAAGCATTGTTTTATGTGAAAAGTGTAACAAACTTATAAGGAGAAGAAAGGCCTGCAAGCTGCACTTCGTGAAACGCTCAAAGAGCGAATTTCGTTAATGCGGACAGTTGCAATAAGGAATGCTCGCTCGTACTTTCGGGGCAATCGGCGCGAAGAGGAGCATTTGGATGAACCGACGACAATTGCCAAAAAGCTTTGATGAGTTGCAGAACCTGGATCTGCAGAAGGTGTACGAGCAGGGCAAACAGGAATTGCTACGGGATTACGCCTTCAGAATCAGGCTGGACGAGGCCGATGATCTCGAGTCTCTCACCTCGCTGGTTTTCGACAACGTCGCCGGGCTCGATCGCTGGACGACTGCCGAACTCCTGGAAATATCCAACCGCTTCCGCCTGCACAGTGCGCCGGACCGTGAAATCCGGCTCTTCGAAGAATCCGGAAACGCCGAGTTTCGGGCCGTTCCCCGGGTCCGGGAGTTTTATCTGCTAGCCCTGAACAAGGTCGGCAGGTCCGCGAAAGTCATCACGGAATGTGGAAGAATTATTGCCGAAGGCGGCAGCAATGGCCTGGTATGCGGCATTCTGGGCGACGCCTGCAGCAACAGAATGCTGGCTGCGGAGAGTTTCGCCCGCGAACTGGAGCTTGTCGATGGGATCATCGCCCGCGTAACCGAACAAACCAGGGAGGATTTTGCCCGCCACTTTCCCGGTGTTGATCTTAACGGCATCACTCCTGACCGCCTTCACAGTTTGCGCCGCAAGTGGTTGCACAGTGCATACAGGGCGTACCGCCACGGCTTCGAGCAATTTAGCTCGACATTTCCCGGATTCGGCTGGTTGCAGCGAACCATGGACCTGGAAAGGGATCTTCTGCGGCAACGACTTGCAATGCCCAATAAAATGAAAAAAGGGTCACTCCGCCGGTTCGGGACCGAGATCCGTAAGCTGAAACACTGCCTTGCCCTCCAACCCGCCCTGCTGCGTGTGGCCCTGGAGATGCGGGGCGGAGCGGAATCGCTCGACTTCTGGGCCCATGCAGGATACCTGCAACTGTATTTCGTCGAAGGCTGCCCTGCGAGTGATATCTCTCCCCTCCTGGCCCGCCTGTTTGCCTGTCTGGATGCCGATTTCAAGCTGAAGGCCCTACTCCACGATTTGCAGCATATTCGTGACTACACCCGGGCAACGGCCGATATCCCCGGCAGCCGGTTGCCGGAAGCCGATCAGGTAAATTCGGTTCTGAGCCGAATGCAGGCGGTGCTGTCCGAACTTGAGTCGGCCCGCGAGCGGTTTGCCGATGGCGGCCAGAGATGCGGAGCGGCGCTCGCCGAGCCCTTTAGAAAACTGCTGGAGACGGACTCCGCAGATTCGACAGACCAGTTCCTGAAGCGAACCATAAATTTCAGGTCATTGACCGACAATCTCGTTCCCTACCACATCCAGGGCGGCATCGGCCGTGTAGGAGCCCGCATGCCCGACCTGACAATCAACCGCCAGGTGCAGGACGACCTGCGCTTCCTTGTTACGGAAAAGATACTGCCGGCGCTGCCTTCCGCGGAGCGGATGAACCCACGGGCCGCACTCGATGAAATCCGCCGTCTGGTCGGTTCCTGGCTCGGTGTGGCCAAGCTTCAGAACCTTCAGTCTCCCGCCCACCGAAGATTCGACGCCCGCTCCGACGGCCTGATTCTGCTCTCGGGCATCGATCCCGCCATGCGGATCGGTTCCCGCTCCATCACCGACCTGAGCGCCGCGATGCTCCTGCAAACGGGCGATTGCCGGGAAACCATGTACCTGAACGGAACGCTCTTTGCCCTCTATCAACAGGTGCAGGTAAAACAGAAACTGGCGGCGGCACTGACCTGCCTGGAACAAGATGCGATGGAGGAAGCGCAGCGGATTGTCGGCAGAGAAATTCCCGACATCCTGCGATACCAGCTTCGCGGCGGGCATGTGGCGGTTTACATCGAGGCGATTTCCATGGAGGCAAAATACCAGACCGAACGGCTATCTGCGGAAGACCCAACCGCCGTGGAGCGCTGCTACGGCGTGGACGGGTTTGAGGCCGGCCAACCCCTTACCCGGTACGAGTTGGAAAACGCCAAACTGCTGGTCGCTCATGACGATGGTAGCACAAGGCTTATTGAACCGCGCGACCCGGTAAGCGGAAAGTGGCGGCCAATCGAGCATCTTCCGGTTGCCGAAGGCGGCGGCATACCCCGGATCCCGAAAAGCGGTGTCCGCGGCGGATCCATCGCAGAGATCCGCTTGCTGAATCTCGTGGAAGAACATTCCCTCTCGTTCCTCTACGACAGCGAATCCGGAAAGGTCGAACTGTGCGACGGTTTCTACAATGAATTGATGTACGATAGCCCGTACAGTTTCGGTTCCGGTCCAATCGACACCAATGACCTGTTTTCGTGCCATGGACTGATCCGGGCGGGAACGCGGCGGGTGCGTAGTAAAGATGGGAAGCTCAGGGACCGCCAGGTTTATCTGGAGTTTCTTCCCCATTCAAAGACAGACTGTGCGCCCTGTCTTGGGGAAGGGGACATTCCTCACACCTTCCATCTCATGGGCCGGCTCTACCGGGGCGATTTTCAGGAAGAACTGCGGCGCCTCGAACAAGCCACTTCGGCCATCCCGTCAGTCCTGAAAAAAATGCGGGCATGGCAGATCAGGCAGCGCACCAGGCATCTGCAAAAGCAGATCCTGGATCAGCGCTTCGTCCGGGTGTTGCTGGATCTGGCCAGGGACCGACCGCACCTCGTGGCATTGGAGGATGTGGGAAGAAAACATCCACTCATCAACCAGGGCCTGGAGTGCAACAGCGTGTACCTGGTTTTGTGTGGACGATTTCAAGTTTTTCAGAACGGAGTACTCCTTGTGCGGAATGGGCAACCGGTCAGTCCTGCCCCTGGCACCGTTCTGGGGGAAATTTCCGCCATCCAGGGTTGCCTGCCGACGGCCACGGTAGTGGGCCAGGGAGTGGTTCTTCGCATTGCCAGGGAGGAGTTTTTGCGGCAGCTTGACATGAATCCGGTTTTTCGAAGCATCGTTGAAGAATTGGTAACAGAGCGGCTTCAACTCGACCGCTTATGGCAGAAATGAAACCGCACGGAAGAGTTTCCTCAGAGGTTGTTCAGAATAAATTGACGCCAGAACCACCAGACGAGGTTTCTGTGTTTTACAACGCGCAAGTTCCAAGACATCCTTCAATGGATCCGAGTGGCCAGTCAATTGGGGGCGACCCGGGGATTTCAGCGCATGGTAAAAAGAGAACTCAGGCCATTTCCGATATTCTGTTGAAGATCTTGAGGAAATTTTTCGTAAGTATCGGATTAAGTTCGGTTCCGGCGATCTCCAGCATTAAAGCGGAGATTTTTTCCATCTCCAGTGCGTCGCGATATGGACGTTTGGTCCGCAGGGCATCGAAAAAATCGGACACCGTGGTCATCTGGGTGCAGAGATTCTGTTGCCAGGAAGCCGGAACGACGGGATAACCGGAAAAATCGTATTTGAGATGGTGCTCGTATGCCGTAATGATGGCTAACGAAGGCACTCCGGGAGTATCCAGAAGATACTGGGCTCCCCATAGAGGATGTTGCTTAACGAAATTCCAGTCCTTTTCGTCCAGGCGGCCCGGCTTGTTAAGCACCTCCTCGGGAATGAAAAACTTGCCGACATCGTGAAGCATGGCGGCGATGCCGATGTCATGAAGCACCGGCCCGTCTATACCGAGAGCCATGGCCTGGGCAAGGTTCAAAATGCAGATATTCGCGGAATGCGTAAATGTATATTCGTCTGAAGATCGAACCGGCGCCAACGCCAACAAAGGATCTGCCTCACTTTTGACCGTGGCAATGAAGCCGGAGACAATCTCCATGATTCCGGCCACCTTCAGTGTCTTATGCTTCCTGATGCCCCGGCAGATTTCCCTGTACTTCGAAATTTCTCCGTCAAACAGGCTCGCACCTGCAACGGCCTCGCCGGGACTTACTTCCGATGATTCTTCGTCGTTGTAAGAAAACCGCACCCCGACTTTTCCGTAACGGATGCCGGCAGTGGAGTGAACGGCATGCTCGGCGTTTCGTTTCGAGAGATGTTCGACCATGTCCCGGATTTCTTCAAGCCCGACACCCCGGATCAGCTTCACGTGCCCGATGCCCCGTAACGCCAGAAGCTGCGCCAGCCGGCCGAAATGCAAACTTCCTCTCAAGGGGATGCCATCGACGATCAACTCGTTATCTATAACCACAAGGGAAATATCGTCCTTGCCCGCCATAACCTTTTGAATGTTTGCAAGTATCGAACGGCACAGTCGCTCCACCTGGGCATGTTCGGCTGAATACAGCGATACTGTCGAAATGGCTGTTGCCAATTCTCTGGCAAAATCGTGAATGGCCCGATCCCGGTCGGTTTTCATATTCAACCCCGTATCGATTCTAAAAGTTTCTTTGCTTGATTTGCCAAATCATCCTGGCCGCTCAAGGCCAGTTCTTCAAGAAACGGCACGACATTTTCGGCCCCGTATTGAGGGAATGTATTGATGACCTCGATCTTCACGCGGTTATGCGCGCTCTGGCGCAGCAGGTGGTTTGTTCGGACATAGTGCATCAGCGATGGCAGTGCCCGATCGTTCCTGATCCGGGCGAGCGTGCGAACAGTGGCACTTTTGGTCTCCCAATCGCCTTTGTCAAAGCATACGAGGAGTTCATCGAAAACCGTCATATCGCAGCTTTTTTCCGCCAATTGGATCGCACTCAGCCGCACGTCTTGTTCACTGCTACGCAAATCGTGCAGCAGCATCCGGTCCGCTTCAACATGGCTGAACTGTTGGAATGTCGTTATTATCTCCTGTCTGACACGGGGATGGCCGTGGTCCCGGATGCGGCGGATATGGGGAAGCACAGTGGAGTCCTCGAGTTCACGCAAAATGGTGATCAGGTTTCGGACAAAAAACCAGCGACTGTCGGAGAGCCTGGCAACGGCGGCATCCCTTACCTGTCCGCCAAGAGCCAGGAGGCATGCCATGTACGCGTGTCTTTGCGACCTGCTCTTTGCTTCGGCAAGACGTTCCAGTAGAGGTTCCGCAAAGGGCTTTCCGATCCGGGCAATCAGGTTTTGAATATCGGAACGCTTCGATTTTTCACAAATATCGAGCTGGTCCAGAACCGCATTCAGAAATTTGGCGTCCGTAAAAATATTCTGCACTTCGGGAAAAAGCGCCTGATCAACCGACTCCAGCTGTTCGTATATTTCGGTCAGGAAAGAAAAATCCCCGGATTCAAGAAAATAGTGGAGCAAAGCAAGAAAATTTTGTTCCAGAGAAGCTGGCCTGCACTTATCCGAAGGCACACGCATGGCCTCAAGAACGACCTTACAAAATTGGGTTTCAATGGCATGACCCTGCAGTGTCTTGTGTAAATCTCCGATTTCCTCCAATTCAGGCACGGACACGGTTTTCATGGAGGTTATGGAACGGAGCGCTTTCTGATAGGTCTGGGGGACAAACTCGTCGCTTTTATCCTCCCGGAAAATAACGCGCATTTTCTCGGCCAGGTGCTCCTCCCCTTCGATTTCTGCTACCGAAGAGACGGTTTTCCTGCCGTTTTCCATCGAAGAGGTACTCGACAACCTCTGCAGCAGGCTGACCGTAACGGGTGGGATATAGGATGAGCGCGCGTTGATGTCCCGGAGCGCTTCCAGGATCATATCGTCAGGGAATTTTTCCAGAATTTCCCTGGTGGCACCCTGGCTGAGGCCGGGACATGTAAAAACGCCGTTCAGAAATTGTCTTCTTATAGCCGGATTCAACTTGCTCACAAATGAGTTCAGCTTATCAAGCGACTCCGTGTGGCATGCGATATCGCCCCCTTCCCTGCCCAGTTCACCCACGAATGAGGCAATCGCCGCCGCATAGTTATCTTCCCTGGAACCGGGCTGTTCCTCATACATGTTCATCATTTCCGCCAGCACTCCGGGATCCGACATGTTGGCGTAAGTCGCAAAGCCGCCGGTCGGGTTAAGCGACCCCTCCAGCATGCCATGGGCAAAATCTTCCCAGAGCGTCGATTCCGTCGATTTACTGTTTTTTCCTTCGGGAAGGACAATTTTGTCTTCTTCCGTGGTGGAAAAGTTTCCGTAATTGATTTCCTGAACGACGATATTGCGAATGCCCGCTTCTTCGACGGCCCGACTTACGCCCCCCATCTCCCGGAGGTCATCACGCTTGCATGACATGGTTTCATTGAATCGGAGGATCTCTTCGACATCGGCCGACTTGAAAAAGGTGATGGAAGCGATGTCGCGATCGAACAAAATTTTAGCAAGTTTTCTGAATACCGGATTTTGGGAATCCAAAAGGGCATATTCAACCATCAGCGAGTCGCGGGCGACGGCCAGGGATATCTTTTCCCTGAATTCAAGCAACTTTCGCAACCGGTCCAGCACCTTTCGAATGGACGAAGTGATGAGGGGGTGATTTGGGGGGTAGGTCGTTACAAGTCGAAGTGAGATGTTCAATTCAAATATAAAATTCGATAGCACCCTTGTGTCGAAATTCATGTCGCTATTTTTATGCTCCATATCACTTGACCTTACCCCGTAGATCGGGTCAGTTCGGGATGAGTGATTTCGACTTATGAGCTTCTGCCGACAATTTGGGGAATCTCAAGACAATATGTTGGCACAACAGATCCGGTTCTTCCCCGATTCCTTTGCCTGATACATGGCCTTGTCAGCGAGCTGGATCAATTCCCTGTATGAGGCCACGTTGTTGTTCATGTAAGTCGAGGTTCCCATGCTGACCGTGACGTGTTCCCCCTTGAGTTGCTGGATGGAAAGCTCCCTGATCAGCACCAGAAGCCTTTCGGCAAATTGGTTCGCGGAATCAGTTCCTGTGTTCGGCAGGCATATGGCGAATTCTTCTCCCCCATAACGGGCCGAAATGTCACTTTTGCGGAGCAGCTTTTTGATCAGTCGGGCAATCTGCCGCAACACCATGTCCCCGGTGAGATGGCCATAGCGATCATTTATTTTTTTAAAGTCATCGATGTCGAAGAAAATGCAGGACAATGGCAAATCATAGCGTTGCGCCCTGGAAAACTCCTCTTCGAAGCGGGTGTGATAATACTGGTGATTGTATAGCTGGGTCAGGCTATCCCGGACGGACAACTCCTCGAGGAGCTTTTTATTGGTTTCCATGGATTCAAAGATCATCGCATTCTCAAGAGCATTCCCCGAAATGCTGGCGATGATCTGGCACAGTTTGAAAATTCTATCCGTGATGCCATCCTTCAATGGAGATGCAGTACGCAGGAAAAAGGTTCCTATAACGTTCTGTTTCTTGACGATCGGTACGACAAAAATTGAATTATCCGGCAAGTCCTTGATGTTTTCCCTGACGGATTTCATAAGGGGGTTGCTTTTGACGTCCTGCACCACAATGGGCCGCTGGGTAGACAAGGCTTTTTCGATCTCCGGATATCTTTTCAGGTTCAGCTTTATTTCCTTGTTTTCCGGAAGATCGCTGCTGGCTATAACAAGCAATTCACCAAAGTCGTTGATGCCGATAATGGAGCATCTTGAAACATCGATGGTTTCAATCATCCTTTCAACAATAATTGAAAGAATCCTTTTGGGATTTCTGGTAACGGAAATGATCTCCGTCAATTCCAGCAACATGAGCAGATCTATTTTTCTGAGATCTGCATAGTAATCCCTTGTGCGTAAATGAATTTCAATTCGGGCAAGCAGGTCATTCGGATTAAATGGTTTCGTCAGGTAGTCATCGGCTCCGGAATGCAGTCCATTTGCTATGTCATCCCTTTGCTCGTTTGTATACAGCAAAATCAATGGAATATTCTTGGTTTCCCGGGTTTCCTTTAGTTTCCTGCAAACAGAGGAGCTGTTTTCACCCAACATCTCCATATCCAAAATGACCAGATCCGGAGGGTTGGTTTTCGCCAAGCCTACCGCTTCTTTTTCGTTGTTTGCTTCAAGAACGAAATATTCCGAACTTAATGAATCTTTAAGTTTGATCCGCGAAAAAACCTGTTGATCGATGACGAGGACTTTTCTCACCTTAAAAGCCACCTCCCTGCGTGCTAAACAGCCCGAATCAGCGTGTAAGCCTAAGAGTTCCGTTCTCTCCAGGATTTATCGATTTTCCCAGTGTTTCAAATCTGCCGCCCGGCAAAACATATCGCCGTGGCTCAGCAATGAGCGATGCGTAAACGGATCGGACCTACACCGTTCGAGTCATGCATAGAGCGAGGTCACATGTTAAATGCCTCTCCGGATTTTAGTGGCTATGTCCCTTTGTAAAAACTCACGGTTTGAAAAACTATAGCATATGGAACCGCAAATTCAGTCTGGTCCGAGTCGGCGCTGATTTCGCGGGGACTCTCGACCTAAGGCTGTCGTGTGGTCAGCAAAATATCCAGGAAGTAAGTTCTGAATAAAATAGGCTGTTAATGGGGAATAGAGTCCGAAAAGATCCTGATTTTTAAGCAAAACAACCGCTCGTATCAGGTAGATCCGTCTTTTTTCCGGAGGAATGTCCGGATTGTTGTTCGGTTATTTTTATCTGATAAGCTGTTACCAAGGATGTTAAATTCGATATTCATGTCCATGACGGAGGAAAGGAGTGTTTATGCTATTTTTTCCGGAAAAGATGCGTATGTTTTTGGGGGTTTGCGGACTTCTGGTCGGGCTGCTATGGGGAATCGTTTCTCCGGCTGCGGCAGCGGATTTCGTCGTTAACGAAACCCTGAGTCCCGGTGAAGATTTCTATGGAATTGATGCCTCCCTGGCCGTTTCACCGTTTATCAATTACGACAACTACTCACTCACAGTCTACGGTGATGGCTCGGGAAGCTTCGAGGATGTTTCATTCAATGCTTACGGTATTTATTCCAATAGCGCGACAGAAATTCAGAATTTTGGAAATATCAGCATAACCGCTATGGGCGGAACGGCAACGGCCCTCGCAGGAGCCGCAGCCGGAAACGAAGTTTACGGAATTTTTGCCGCAGCAGCCGTGACCAACAACGGGGCCATTAACGTGACCGCCACCGGTGGGACCGCCACGGCCTCCTCCGGGGCCGATTCAAACGTCGAAGCCTATGGCATTTACTCCTTAGGCCCCGTAACCAACGGAGGGGCACTCACTGTAATTGCTACCGGTGGAACTGCAATAGCCGGTGACGATGCCGATACCGATACTTTTGGCATCTATTCGCGTGATAACGTGATCAACTCCGGGGCCATTACCGTAACCACTACCGGAGGAACCGCAACCGACGATGCCTCTATAGACGCCGACGCCGACGGGTATGGCATCCGTTCCTATGGCACCGTGACCAATGACGGATCAATCACCGTGGCCGCCGTAGGCGGAACCGCAACTGCCGACACCTACGCTGAAACGGAAAGCGAAGCTTTCGGTATTTCCAGTAGAGGCGCCGTGACCAACCAAGGGGATATCACCGTAACCTCCACTGGAGGAGTATCAACTTCCGCCGCCGCCGATGGTGCCTACGCCTCCGCCTATGGCTTCGGCATTGACACGGATAACGATATCACTAACAGCGGCACGATTAATGTTACCGCTACCGGTGGAACTGCCAATGCAACCTCTTCGGAGCCCTATGCTTTGGCGATCGGCCTGAATGCCGCCGGGGACGTGACCAATACCGGCGATATCATAACGACGGCCACCTACGGTAGCGGCGCAGGGACAGCCCCCTTTTCCGATATCTTCGGGGAGGCTCACGCCTTGGCCGGCGGCATCGTTACCGATGGAGGCGACGTATTCAATAGCGGCAACATTACGGCGACCGCCACGGCTTCGGATTCTTTAACCTCTGTGGCCATCGGCATTGTTATGGATGGCAGCGGATCATTGACCAATACCGGCATTATACGGACCAACGGGGCAAGCAGAGCTTATGAGGTTGCGGTAATGTCCGGGTCCGTATCGCTGATCGATAGTTATAATCTCAATCTGGATGCCGATCCAAGCGTCGGCTCCCTGTATGTGGCAGGGGGGGCCACATTGGTCCTGAACGATGCGATGCTCAGCGTAACATCGGCCGGCAGCGCGCCCCAAATGAACACCGAATACCGGATTTTTGATACCGACGACGGCGGAACGGTATCCGGCTCCTTCGGTGGTTTGACTTCCGCGCTTAACCCCGATGTCGTCGTCCTTTATCATGATCAGTCGACCACCACAAGCACCGATGATACGGTATCCTTGGGCTATAGTCCCGGAGCCTCTCCGCAATTGGAAGCCATGGACCTGCTACGGCATGCGGTGACCCTGTCCTCCGATCTGGCCGGACAACGTATCGCCCTCGGATTTTTAAAATATCAATTGACCGACCGTACACCCGGACCGTACGCAGATTCTCTTATGGTTGCCAACGATGCCACCGGAGGATATCGGTTAGCTCCGTACAACGTCTTTTTCACCCCCTATTATGCCAACATCGACAAAGATGCGTCCCCCGCCGGCTACGATGCCGATCTGGTTGGCTTCGTCACCGGTATCGAACACCGGGCCGGATCCACCCTCTCCGGTATGTATCTCGGGTACACCCATGCCGGACTCGATTTTACAGGCAACGGCTATAGCGGCGACGGAGAAGACCAGGAAGTGCTCTCCTTAGGGGTGCAGTCGATGGGAAACCGGGGCCATTGGACCTGGCGCGGCCAACTGGGCGGGTTTTATGGTTGGCATGATTACGAAGGGCTGACCGGCATTAACCTCGAACTTAGAGAAAACGCCGACTACAATAGCTACGGAGCACACACCTCGTTGCTTGGAGGTTACCTTATTCCCGTCGGAACCCAGATATTTTTACCGGAAGCCGGCATCGAATACCTGTGGTTGCATTCCGACAGCTTCACCACCGACGCTGATGATTCCGGATGGGACGTACACAGCTCTGCAATGGATGAACATCAGGTACGCGCCCTGGCATCACTACGTTGGTTGACCCGCATGCAGATCGGAGAAGTGGAAATGGCTCCGTCACTGATGGCCGGGGTACGCTGTCTCCTGACCGACAGCGACCTGAGCGTGAATCAATCGGTAGCGGGCAGTGGCCCGGTGACGGTAAAAACAGAGCAGGACGATGTTGCCGGTACGGTTTCCGCCTCGGTGCGATTCAGCAAAGAGCAACTTTCCTCGGAGCTATCTTACGGCGGAGAATTCGGAGACGAAACCACCTCGCATAGTGCCTGGCTACGCTTCTACTTTGCATTTTGAGTCAAAAAACGGCCCTCCAGAAATGCTGGTAGGGCCGTTTTGCTTTTGTCTCGGGATGATGTCTGGCTGAACGCCTACCGGTTTTCTGGAATTCTCCCACCTCCGACACGAAACACCCCGTCCGGATTTCCAGACGGGGTTTCTGGGTTTTAGGACTCGGGGATATCGGGACAGAGCTTCTTCGGCGCCTCAGCTTCCGGTCTCAGTGCATGTTTCCAGGGGGGCTGTCAGCCCCCCGGAAAACGTCTTTTTCAAGTTCAGGCAAGGTCAAAGCGGTCAAGATTCATGATCTTACTCCAAACCGCTACGAAGTCATTTACAAACTTTTCCCCGGAGTCCGCACAACCGTAAACCTCGGCGATCGCCCTGAGCTGCGAATTGGAACCGAAGACAAGGTCGATACGGGTGCCAGTCCACTTGAGTTCGCCCGTGGCGCGGTCGCACCCTTCAAATATATCTGCGTCCTCTGCCGTTGGCTGCCAGGTCGTGCCCATATCCAGAAGATTGACGAAGAAGTCGTTGGTGAGGGTTTCCGGACGGTCGGTGAAGACGCCGTGGGGAGTCCCTCCATGGTTGGTATTCAAAACGCGCATACCGCCTACGAGAACCGTCATTTCCGGAGCGGTCAGGGTCAGAAGCTGGGCGCGATCGACGAGTAATTCTTCCGCCCTCACGGCAAATTTGGCTTTCTGGTAGTTGCGGAATCCGTCCGCGACCGGTTCGAGGACCGAGAAGGATGCCACGTCGGTTTGCTCCGAAGTCGCATCGGTGCGTCCCGGCGTAAAGGGAACGGTCACATCGTGGCCGGCATTCCCGGCCGCCTGTTCGACGGCTGCGCAGCCGCCCAGCACTATCAGGTCGGCGAGGGAAACCTTCTTGCCGCCGGCCTGTGCACCATTGAACGCTTGCTGGATCCCTTCCAGGGTTTGCAGCACGGTCTTCAATTGCGCCGGTTGGTTGACCTCCCAATCCTTCTGCGGCGCAAGACGGATCCGCGCACCGTTGGCACCGCCGCGCTTGTCGGAACCACGGAAGGTGGATGCAGAGGCCCAGGCGGTGGAAACCAATTGCGGGATCGACAGCCCCGACGCAAGGATTTTGACTTTGAGATCGGCGATATCCGCGGCGTCGATCAGCTCATGGTCGACGGCGGGGACCGGATCTTGCCAGATCAGCTCCTCTGCCGGGACCTCGGAGCCGAGATAGCGGGATCGGGGACCCATGTCGCGGTGGGTCAGCTTGAACCAGGCGCGGGCGAAGGCATCGGCGAATTCTTCCGGATTTTCCAGATAGCGCCGTGCAATCGGCTCGTAAATCGGGTCGAAGCGCAGCGACAGGTCGGCGGTGGTCATCATCGGCCGGAATTTTTTTGACGGATCGTGGGCACCGACGATCATGTCCTCTTCGTCCACGTCCTTGGCCAGCCACTGCCAGGCTCCGGCCGGGCTTTTGACCTTTTCCCACTCGTATTTGAACAGCACTTTGAGATAACCCATGTCCCATTTGGTCGGGTTCGGTTTCCAGGCGCCTTCGATGCCGCTGCTGATGGTATCGCCGCCCTTGCCGCTGCCGAAGCTGCTCTTCCAGCCGAGTCCCTGCTCTTCGATGGGGGCGGCCTCCGGTTCGGGGCCCACATGGGTCGCAGGGCCGGCGCCGTGACACTTGCCGAAGGTATGGCCGCCGGCGACCAGTGCCACGGTCTCCTCGTCGTTCATGGCCATGCGCGCGAAGGTTTCGCGGACGTCCCGGCCCGACGCCACAGGATCCGGATTGCCGTCGGGACCTTCCGGGTTGACGTAGATCAGGCCCATTTGCACCGCGGCCAGAGGGTTTTCCAGATCCCGATCACCGGAATATCGGCTTTTGGGCTTGTCGCTCGTAGCCAACCATTCTTCTTCGGCGCCCCAATAGATGTCCTGTTCCGGCTCCCAGGCATCTTCGCGTCCGCCGGCGAAGCCGAAGGTCTTGAATCCCATCGACTCGAGGGCGCAGTTGCCGGCCAGAACCATAAGATCGGCCCAGGAGATTTTTCTGCCGTACTTCTGCTTGATCGGCCACAGCAACCGGCGCGCCTTGTCGAGGTTGACGTTGTCGGGCCAGCTATTCAGGGGAGCCAGGCGCTGGGAGCCTGACCCCGCGCCGCCGCGACCGTCGCCCATGCGATAGGTACCGGCGCTGTGCCAGGCCATCCGGATCAATAACCCCCCGTAGTGCCCCCAGTCGGCCGGCCACCACTCCCGGGAATCGGTCATCATGGCATAAAGATCCTGCTTCACGGCAGCGAGGTCGAGTTTTTTGAATTCTTCGGCGTAGTTGAAATCCCCGCCCATCGGATTGGATTTGGAAGAATGCTGATGCAGTATGTTCAGCTTCAACTGGTTCGGCCACCAGTCCTGGTTCGTTGTGCCTCTGCCGGTCATGGGTATGGCAGTTTTGGCCGTTTTACCCGTTACCGGACACTTGCTGTCTTCGCTCATCCCCGTTCCCCTTTCTGATTTGGGTTTGCACAAATGACCATGGATTCATGTGACGTGCGCTGTTTGTTTTTTATCCGCGACTTTCAACCGGTAAATCCCGGCGGTCGGAAGCATGGCAAAACAATCCGAAGCAGCCGTTGTTCACAGCTATAAATTCGCGTGCGTAAAACCGGAGAGCATGCCGGGTGAAGGCCTCATCCTTCGATGCGAAAAAAGTAAAAGGGCCGTATTTTCAGCCCATCGGTCATCCCGGCGATTTTAAGGACTTTGGCCTCGACGGTTTTGATGAATGCTAGGTATATCGACTCCTTTCTGCATTCTGCAGCGGTGTGATTTACATTCAGACATATGAATAAAATGTAAACAAATTTTCGTGCTTTTCAATGGACAAAACCACATTTCTTCAAAGTCGAAATCAAAAGGCCATGCCTTTAAATCACCGCTGATTTCCTTGAAACTCTTGGCTGTGGTTAGAATATGTCGCGGAAATTATTCTGGATAAATTGTAGTTTTCCATTGGGCGGGAAAACCTTGAAGTCCAAGAATTCCTGTCTTGTGAGAAAACCCCGCCTGGCGAACCAGACGGGGTTTCTATGTTGTGCGCCAGGCATGGCGCGTAGCGCCTCGACTGGCACTCAACTTAAAAAAGTCATTTGCAGTTATACAAATGGCTTGTGGTCAAAAGTCATATTCCCCTTGTTTATAGTCCTAGCGAAATGAAATGCCAACAAACTACATTTGTTTCGTGTTAAAGGTCAAACTCTCTAAAAAGTTATGCCAGAAGATTTCAGGCCGCCGAGAATCTCCATTCTGGATGATTTTTACATCTCTTACAATGCGAGAAACGCCCGTAGGTTTACCTGGCGGGCGTTTCATGTCTGATGACTGGTGATTTTTGATACTATCTTTCTTCGGCTTAACGTCTAAGAGGACACAATGCAATTTCGCCCAGACTCCTTGGCCCTGTACAACATCTTGTCTGCTTGTTTGATAAGTGCGCCCAGGTCGTCAGTTTTCTTGCCGGTAGTTGCACCGATACTGACTGTAACCTTGATTTCATGGCCTTCAGCTGAAATTTGAAACCCCTCGATCTCTTTTCTCAGGTTTTCTAACGGCGCCCGATCTTTTACAAAATCGGAATTGGGGCATAAAATGGCAAACTCTTCACCACCAATACGACCGATGACATCCGACCCCCTGAATGTTTTTTTTATCAGATCTGACAGGGCTACCAGCACCTGGTCTCCCACCGAATGGCCATAGACATCGTTGATTTGTTTAAAGGAATCAACGTCCAGCATGATGACCGTAATAGGCCGGTCTAGCTCGCTATACTTTTTTAAGATTTCCCCGCTAAGACCGAAGAATGCACGTCGGTTGTAGAGTCCGGTCAGGGGATCGATTTCAGCTAGGGACTTGAATTTTTCTTTTTCCGCCATAAGCAACCCAAGTATCGTTTCAAGCTCGGAGGTACGGGCTGCAACTTTCTCTTCCAATGTCCTTGAATAGTCCTCGAGGGCTTCCTTAGACCGCCTGAGTTCCTCAGTTTTGCGTTCTACTTCACAAGTTAAGGCGCGCTCCCTAGAGAGCATTCGCTCCTTTCGTAAATTTTTTAATTCCTCTGAAATAGTTTTTTTAGAACCGTAGATTTGATAAACGACGTAGGGAGTATCCGCATCGTAATAACAGATGTCATCTGCCCAGCAGTGTTCGCTGAACGCATGGTTGAATATCCCAATAATCTTGCCTTGCAAAGATGGACAGCCCCAGCGTTTTTCTGGGGGTAGGTTCCGTTGGATTTTTAATTCAACCGGGTTTCTAACAATCACTGTTGCTACCTTGGCAACCGGGTCATATGTGGGCATCTCAAAGACACCCCAACCCGCCGTGGAGACCGCCTTTCCCCAGGCCAAAAAACCCTCGGCAAAACCATCACCCAGACTTCCTATCATCGAGTGATAATCTTCTTTCGTGCCCAGGCTGGATGAATGAGCCACAAGTAGCCGGAAGAGATCCCTGCCAACCTCGTCAGCAAGCGGCGCAAAAACCCGAACCAGAGAGGGGTCTGTCCAGAAAAGAGCCGAATCAAGCCCAAAAAAAGTAAAACTCCCGTTTTCCAAATCCCATTCAATAGGAACTTTGTTTAATTCGATCTTGAAGCGCGTATCAGATGAGGAGGGTGAAAAAACCTCACATTCCTTATAGTCGATATTATCCATGAGCTTTCTTTTTATTTCTGGCAAAAGAATTGTCCCTGTACAGTCAAACAAATCGTAACCTATTCAATTATCGCACCATTGGCTTCAACCTTATGCCCGTCAACACAATATCCAAGCTTTTGTGTCTATATTGACTAATAAGATTAAGAACTTGGACAAAACCCTAAAAATGCTCTTGGTTTTCTTTCTACGTTAGCCTATCGACATTGTGGTCCTTTTAGACGGACGAAAAGGTGGCATGACACACAAGTGTAGCCTTCACTTAATGTGGCATACCACACCTCAGTTTTTTCGAAATATCGCCGACCATGAATCGCCCTTAGTTTTCTAGACACTCCTCTCTATAATATTTATATGCCTATGCGGAGAGCGTACACTACTTATGTCTGACAAGTTATGTCAGTTTTTTTGTCGGGAAGGGATGGGGTGTGACCGCCAGATTATCGCAATCCCTGCCTAAGCAAGATACCCCGCCTGGCGAACCAGACGGGGCATCTTGGTCTTGGAACTCGTGCAATGTCATAAAAAACGAAAGGCCCACAACCACATTTGGCAACCCTTAACATGGCTACCCTCTTCAATTGTGACGGCTCGTCCAAAAATAAAGCTAGCCGACCTACCTGTCGTTACAATTTGTCCGGAATGAGCTTCCAGAAGTTCTCGACTAGTCGGACTCCATGTCGACACTCCATACTTCCCAAACCTTTCCGACGAGATCCGGTCCCGGCTTGAGGGTCAATTTACCAGGTTTCCAGCCCGAAGGGGTTGCCTCTGCACCTTCTGTCGCCCTGATGAGCTGAAACGCCTGGATTTGCCGGAAGGTCTCACTAACATTGCGGCCTACGGGCGGACTCAGGACTTCATAGGCCTGAATTACTCCATCCGGGTCGATGATGAATCTGCCTCTATTTTCCACGCCGGCATCCTCGTTGTAGGCACCATAAGCCATCCCGACCTTGCCCCCTGCATCCGAAAGCATATGGAACGGAACGCCCCCATCCACCATTTTTGACAATTCCTTGTCGTTCCACATTTTGTGAACAAAAACGCTATCGATGCTCATGGTCAACACTTCGACGCCGAGATCCTGAAACTTCTTGTAATTAGCGGCGACCGCCGCTATTTCCGTTGCTCAAACAAAGGTGAAGTCGCCTGGGTAAAGGCACAACACGACCCATTTCCCCAGAAAATCCGAAAGTTTCACAGACGTGAATTCCCCCCTGTAATAAGCAGGGGCGGTAAAATCAGGAGCTTCCTTCCCAAGCTCAATCCCCATCTTCTTCACCTCCTTCGTCGGCTGCATTTCCTCTCTCTGTTCTCCAGGTTCTTTCTGGCCAACCAGACCGCCGGTTGACCGGGCACATCCTGCTTTTGACTTTTCAGTCATTCTCTGCCTCCTTTCCCCTCGTTGGCCCTAAAAAACCACGGCTGAACTTTCCAGTAAGTGCAAAACCTATCAATGAGTCATGACCTTTTTTATATAAAGGTACCATGCTCAGTGAGAATTACACCTACTCAACAACCAACATCCCTTAGAAGAGCGTTATTCAAAAGAAAAATAAACAAATATCAATAGCCCCGTCCTGGTAGTCACCTTTGCTCTGGCACTAGCATTATTGGCACTATCGGAGATCGAAGATCTTATAAAATATGCTGACAAAGCCCTTTATAAAGCAAAAAATGGTGGAAGGGACCAGGCAGTTGTTTGGAAGGGCAACGCCTGATCTTCTGGGCCTGCGTACCGCATCTTCCGAAGAAAGGGAAAATGCCCTGCGGGACAAGAAAACCCGCCTGACGTACCGGACGGGTTTCCCTTGTCTTGAAGCTCGTGAATTTTGAACATGAAGTTTTGAACAATCCAGGTTCAGTATGATGTTTAGGAACCCTGCCTCCAGGGCGGAGGTACGAGGTGAATAGCATCTCAGCGCCCCCCTTCCCCACTTGTCATTCCCCTGACAAGCTTTCCGAGCCGAATGAACATGCTGCTATTTTTTTCATGAGAGGGAACCCCGCCGTGAGCATGCCACCAATCCGCCATGCCTTCACAGTGTCCTCATGGAATCTTACTCGAGTGACGTCTACCCCCAAGACAACCTTCAAGACAGCCTCCCCAGCGTCCTGCAGGTTATTGTTTTCGCGTGCTTTGCATGCTCAGTATGTACAGACACTTTTCCGTGTGTCACGGCTGAATAAAATTACGACTAACGACAAGTCAAAACCCTGACAATTGGAAAAACAGTCCTGTTGATACGGGGCGGTTTTCCTGTCCGGAGCTAACCTCTGATTTTTCATCTCCATAAAAAATCCCTTTAAACCATTAATAAACCTTCGTTTTTGTTCATCCCAAAAGGTCCGCAACGTGACGACACGGCTCTGGCACGGTCTTTGCGAAAAGTGCCATGGCAAAGGCCGAAGATACACTCCGGCCATAACGCGAATGAGCCCACTCCTTTCACTGAGGGATATTATGGACTTCTCTACTATCGCCGGCATCGCAGCCGCTTTTTTGTTGATGATCCTGGCCATTTCTTCCGGTGGAGGCATCACCCTTTTCATCGACCCTCCTTCGGCCATGATCGTTATCGGCGGCACCATCGGCACCACTCTGGTGCATTACACCTTCAAGGACATGATGGGTACCGTTGCGATTATCAAAAAAGCTTTTTTCGCCCAGCGATTCTCAAGCACCGACCGCATTGCCCAGATCATCGACTATGCCGGCAAGGCGCGTAAGGAAGGAATTTTATCCCTCCAGTCGGTAACCAAAGAGGTGGACGACCCGTTTTTTCTCAAAGGCCTGCAGATGGCGGTGGACGGCCAGGAACCGGACAAACTCAAGGAGATGCTCGACAGCGAAATCGAATACCTCGAGGAGCGTCATGATCGCGGCTCGGAAATCATGGTGGCCATGGGTACCTACGCACCTGCCATGGGCATGATCGGCACCCTTATCGGCCTGGTGCAGATGCTCCAGACCATGAACGACCCGTCATCCATCGGACCGGCCATGGCTGTTGCCCTGTTGACCACTTTTTACGGGGCGGTTATCGCCAACATCATTTGTATGCCCATGTCCGGAAAACTTAAAAACCGCTCCTCCGATGAGGTGCTGGATAAAACCCTGATCGCTGAAGGGATGCGCTCGATACTGGAAGGCGAAAACCCTCGCGTACTGGAACATCGCCTGCATGCTTTCGTCGCTCCCAAAGACCGTCAATCCCACTTCGGGAAGAAGAAGTAACCATGGCCCGAAAAAAGAACAAAAAAGCCGCTGCCGGCGCACCGGCCTGGATGGTTACCTACAGCGACATGGTCACCCTGTTGCTGACCTTCTTCGTTTTGCTGTTGTCCATGGCCAACATGGACAAGCGCAAATTTTTCGACGCCCTCGGATCCCTGAAGGGGGCCTTCGGCTTTCTGCAGAGTTCCAGTGTCAGCGAAGTCAACAAACCGCAGGTCATCAGCTACGCTCCCATGGATGACGATTATGTAAGCCGCTTGTACAACCGCGTGCAGTCGATGCTGGCGCGTCTGCGCATCGACCGCGACATCGATCTGGTCAAGGACCGGGGGGCGGTTATTTTGCGGGTCAAGGACGCCATCCTGTTCGATGCCGGCAGTACCGAGCTCAAACCGACGGCCCTGCCGATACTGCGGGAAGTTGCGGGTTTGGTCAAACCGCTGCCGCTACTGCTGCGCATCGAAGGGCACACCGATAACCAGAAACCGGCCAATCCGGCCATCACCAACTGGGATATATCGGTACAACGCGCAGTGGCGGTGCTGAAATTCTTCGCCGGCGAAGATTTGCTGCCCCTCGATCGCCTGTCGGCCGTCGGTTACGGCGATCAGCGGCCAGTGGCGCCGGGGCTTGGCCCCGAACAACAGGCTCTCAATCGTCGCGTGGAATTCGTCCTGGAAAACCTGAACCAATATCAAGAGCAGTTGCCCTATCTGATCGACGCTGCCGACCAACTTCCCTTTTAGCTTTCAAGGATTCATATCATGGCAGAAAAAGACCTTCAGCAAGACGGTTCGGCCAAAAAAGGTAACAAGAACCTGATCATCATCGGCATTCTCGGCGTACTGCTGCTGGGTGCCATCGGAGTTGCCGCCTATATGATGGGCAAGGCCAATGCCCCGGCGGCTGAACAGGAAGAACAAACCGCCGGAGACACGGCTCCCGCCAACGGCACCAAGGTACTCAGCGGACTGATGGTGGAGGTCGAACCCTTCATCGTCAACATCCTCGATGTCCAGGGCACCCGTTACCTGAAGGCATCCATTACCCTCGAAGTCGACAGCGAACTGGCCATCCAGGAAGCCACCGAGCGTATGCCGCAGATTCGTGATGCGGTACTGCTGCTGATCAGCAACAAGACTTTTTCCGAGATGTCCGATCTGCAGGGGAAATTACAGCTGCGAGCGGAATTGATGGCCAAAATCAACAGTTTTTTCCGACGCGGCAAGGTCCAGAAAATTTATTTTACCGAGTTCGTGGTTCAATAAGGGGCGCGGCGTGGAACGTATTCTTTCCAAAGAGGAGATCGCCGAGTTGCTCTCGGCCGTGCATGACGGAGAAATCCCTCTGCGCGATGAAGAGCCGGAGCCGCCGGCCGAGGTCAAACGGGAAATCTCCAGTTTGAACCTGGTGGCGCTGCAAGGTCCGCGTCACTGTAAAATCGAAAACTTCGATCTGGTCCTCGATACCCTGGCCCGCCACCTGGGCATCTCCCTGACCAATCGCATGCAACGCAGCATCGGTGTGCGCCGGAGCATCATGCAGGTGTATGAATACGACACCTTTTTACAGCAACTGGCAGGAAGGGATGCGCTGGGCGTCATTCGTCTCGATCCGCTGCGCTGGCGCGGCGTCTTCATCTTCAAGGAAAAACTGGCCTTTTATCTGCTGGAACACCTGCTCGGCGGGGCACCTGACGTGAACCTGAATTTGCCGGGCAGATCCCTCACAGCCATCGAAACAAGCGTTTTGCGCAACACCATTGCGGATGCCTGCCTCGATTTGAACAAGACCTTCGCCCCTCTGGAAAAAATCGAGAGCTCGCTGGTGAAAATCGAAAGTTCGACACGCCTGATCAACATTGTGCCGGGCGATGCATCCGTGCTGGCGGCGCACTTCGTCGTTACCGGCAATAACCTTGAAGACGAAATCGTCCTGGTCCTGCCCATGGCGATGCTCGACCCTCTCAAGGAAAAAATGCGCGAAGGGAGCGCGGTCTTTTCGGAAAGCCAGGACCGCCCCTGGCAAACCCAACTGGAACAGGAAATCGAGCAGATGGATGTCGACCTGTCGGCTCAAATGGCGACCCTGAATCTGACCGTAAGGGACATTCTAAACTTTAAAGTGGGTGATATTCTCGATCTGGGATGCGCCCCATCCAGTCCCTTGCAGGTCAGAGCTGCCGGGCAACCGAAATTTCAGGCCATAGCCGGTACTCATCAAGGGAAAAAGGCCGTGCGTATCTCAGGCCGCATCAACCGAAATAATCTTTAGGCCAAAAGCCATAGCGAGGACAGCATGCCCACTGACGAAAATACACCGCCAAAAACGCCGCCGACCCAGAACGAAATACGCGAACTCGGCTTTCTGCTCGACATCCCGCTGGAAGTTTCCGTGGAAATCGGATCGACCCGCATGCCGATCAAAGATCTGTTGCAATTGCAGGAGGGAAGCATTATCGAGTTGGACAAGCTTGCCGGCGAACCCTTGGATCTCTATGTCAACTCACGGCTGATCGCCCGCGGCGAAGCCGTAATGGTCAAGGATCGCTACGGGCTGCGCTTGACGGATGTCGTCAGTCCGGCAGAACGTCTGGAGAACCTTGGATGATGAAGTGCCTCGCCGCCATGGCAACGGTGCTGTTGTCACCGGCAGTGCTGCAGGCTGCAGACGCCATGCAGCGCCCCCTGACCGGCGGCCTCAGGCTCTGGGCCGGACTGGCCTTTGTGCTGGCCGTGATCCTGTTTGTCTATGCGGCCGCCAAACGCTGGCTGCCCTGGCCGGCCGGGGGACGCGGCGGCGCCATCCAGGTCTGCGAAACGCGTCCTTTAGGACCTAAAAAAGCGCTGTATCTGGTCAAGGTACGCGACCGGGAATTGCTGCTCGGCGTGACGGGCGAACACATCGCGCTGTTATGCGAGATGCCCGCACCGGCCGACGATCCCAGGGAAGAGACGTTTGAGCAGACGCTGGAACGCATGAAGGAGACCCCATGAAATCGGCCTCCGGCATCGTGCTGATGCTGCTGATAGTGCTGCCGGCCAGCGTTATGGCAGAGCCCGTCCCGGCCATTACCATCGGTCTGGGACAGGCCGGCGGGCAGGCGCCGCCGTCGACCCTGATGCAGATTCTGCTGATCATGACGGTTTTGTCGGTCGCCCCGGCCATCCTGTTGATGACCACAGCCTTTATCCGCCTTGCCGTGGTTTTATCCTTTCTGCGCCAGGCCATGGGCACCCAGCAGATGCCGCCGAATCAGGTCATCATCGGCCTGTCGCTGTTTCTGACCTTTTTCGTCATGTCGCCGGTCTTCAACCAAATAAACGACCAGGCCGTGCAACCTTACCTGACGCAAAAAATCGACCAGAAACAAGCGCTCACCCTGGCGGTGGAACCGATGCGCCAGTTCATGTTTTCCCAGACCACAGAAAGCGAATTGAGCTTGCTGATGGAGATCAGCGGCCATCCGGACCCTGCCGGCAAAGAGGACGTGCCGACTCTGACGCTGATTCCGGCCTTTATGCTGTCTGAACTCAAACGTGCCTTCCAGATCGGCTTCATGATCTATATTCCGTTTCTGGTCATCGACATGATCGTCGCCTCGGTGCTCATGTCCATGGGCATGATGATGCTGCCGCCCATTATCATTTCGCTGCCGTTCAAGCTTCTGCTGTTCGTGCTGGTCGATGGCTGGACCTTGATCGTCGGCTCCCTGGTTCAGAGTTTCCATATGTTTTAACCCGTTTCGTCCGAAAGGAATCCGCACCATGACTCCGGAATTCGCCATCGCCCTCGGCCGCCAGGCCATCGAAACGGTGTTAATGCTCGCAGCCCCCCTGCTGCTCGCGGGACTGGCCGTGGGATTGATGGTAAGCATCTTTCAGGCCGCCACCCAGATCAACGAACAGACCATGACCTTCATTCCTAAAATCGTGGCGGTCTTTGTCACACTGCTGATCTGTGCCCCCTGGATGATCCGCACGCTGCTCACCTTCACCAAAAACATCTTCGGCAACATCCCGAATGTAGGCGGCTGATGCAGATCGAGCTGTTTTCCATCGCATCGATCCAGGGGTTTCTGGTCTGCGCCGCTCGCGTCACCTCCCTGTTCAGTGCCCTGCCGATTTTCGGCAGCGCCCAGACACCGGTACGCATACGCATCGCCCTGTCCGTCACCATTGCACTGGTGGTTTACCCCTTGCTGCCCGAGTTGCTGCCGGCAACGCCTCTGACGCCCATAGGACTGGGAATTCTCATAGCCCAGGAAACCATGGTCGGACTGATGATCGGCTTTATCGCGCGGCTGGTATTTATTGCCGTGGAGTTCGGGGGCTCGATTATCGGCTATCAGATGGGTTTCGCCGCAGCCAACGTTTTCGATCCCCAGAGCCAGCATCAGGTTTCGCTGATTTCCCAGTTCCAGAACGTATTTGCCATTCTGCTGTTTCTGGCGTTTGACGTCCACCACCTGTTTCTTCGACTCATCGCCGACTCCTATCGGCTGCTGCCGGCCGGCGATGCGAAACTGGGCGGCGAAGCGGTCCTTTTTCTCTCCCGGTTGACGGGCGAGATGTTCACCCTGGCGGTTAAATTCAGCGCCCCGGTCCTTATCGTTCTGCTTCTGTCGGGGCTGGTGCTCGGCATCATGTCGCGCATGTTCCAGCAGCTCAACGCCTTTATGCTGTCTTTCCCCATCAACATCGGGGTGTCTTTTTTGTCCATCGGCCTGACCATGCAATTGCTGGCGGTCATGCTGCAGCGGGAATTCGGCGCCCTGCAGCAACGCTTTTACGCCTTATTGGATCTGCTGTAGGAGCTCGGCATGGCGGACTCGGATCAGGAACGCACAGAACAGGCCACCGGTAAACGGCGCGCGGATTTTCGCCAAAAAGGCCAGGTGGCTCAAAGCAAGGAGGTCCATACCGCGGCCCTGATGACCGGCACCCTGCTGCTGTGGACCTTTTACGCGCCGCTATTCTGGCGCACGCTGTCCGACATGCTGCATCATCTGTGGAGTCTTGCCGGCGATTTCGAGGTGACGCCGGTGTCGGCGGTCATGCTTTTGGGGCAACTGGGGCAAAAAATCGCTCTGCTTCTGGCCCCTATCATGCTGACAACGCTCGTGATCGGCATCTTATCCAGCTATCTGCAGGTCGGCTGGCTTTTCACCACCAAACCGCTGGCACCGGATTTTTCCAAAATGAACCCCGTGCCGGGGCTGGCGAAGCTGATCTCCAAACGCTCCTTCATCGAAGTCGTCAAATCCCTGCTCAAAGTGTTTCTGGTCGGGGTGGTCGCCTATAAAGTGATCCTGGCGGAATTCGGCCAGGCCCTCGACCTGGTTGACATGGATATCAACGATTCGGTCGTTTACCTGGCCCGAGTCGCGGCGCGCATCCTGCTGCGTACCTGCGGCGTCATGATCCTTCTGGCGCTGCTCGACTTTCTCTTCGTGCGCTGGGAAATGGAACAGAAAATGAAAATGACCAAGCAGGAACAAAAAGAGGAACATAAGGAAAGCGAAGGCGACCCGCAGATCAAGGCACGCATCCGCTCCATGCAGATGCAGGCGGCACGACGACGCATGATGGCCGAGGTTCCCAAGGCCGATGTGGTCATCACCAACCCGACCCATCTGTCCGTCGCCCTGGCTTACGACCGCAGCCGCATGAGCGCGCCGCAGATCGTCGCCAAGGGCGCCGACGCCGTCGCCATGCGGATTCGTGAAATCGCCCGCGAACACAAAGTACCGCTGGTGGAAAACAAACCGGTGGCGCGCGTTCTGTTCAAGGTGGACCTGGGAAAGGATGTGCCGGAAGAGATGTTTCAGGCGGTAGCCGAAATCCTCGCCTACGTTTACGGACTTAAAAAACGATAAGGCGTCATTTGTCATTGGTCCCTGGTTACCTCCAGGAACAAATGACAAATAACAAATGACAAGGGACGATTTTAAACATGCTCGATCAATTCAGACAACAGGACTGGAAAGCGCTCATTCTCCGTAGCGACGTGATGGTCGCAGTCGGTCTGGTGGCCATCCTCATGGTCATGATTCTGCCACTGCCGTCCTTCATGCTGGATATTTTTCTGTCCCTGAACATCACCATTGCCCTGTTGATCCTGATTATCTGCCTTTACACCATGAAGGCCCTGGAGTTTGCCCTATTTCCCTCGGTGTTGCTGGCCACGACCCTGTTTCGCCTGTCCCTCAATGTGGCATCGACACGCCTGATCCTGCTGCGGGGCAACGAGGGGCCGGCGGCAGCAGGTTCGGTGATCCAGTCCTTCGGGCAGTTTGTGGTCGGCGGCAATTATGTCGTCGGCGTGGTGGTCTTCATCATCCTGGTGGTCATCAATTTCATGGTCATCACCAAAGGCGCCGGTCGTGTGGCCGAAGTCGCCGCCCGCTTCACCCTGGACGCCATGCCGGGCAAACAGATGGCCATCGATGCCGACCTCAATGCCGGCCTGCTGACCGAAGCCGAAGCCCGTGACCGGCGCAAGGAAATTGCCAGCGAAGCGACCTTTTACGGCGCCATGGACGGCGCCAGCAAATTCGTCAAAGGCGATGCCATCGCCGGTATCATCATCACCCTGATCAACATCGGCGCCGGATTCATCATCGGCGTGGTGCAAAAAGGCATGGCCCCAGGCGCAGCCGCGGAAACCTATACCATCCTTACCGTCGGCGACGGCCTGGTGGGACAGATTCCGGCCCTGATCATATCCACCGCGGCCGGCATCCTGGTCACCCGCACCGCCGGCGAACAGGATTTCGGCGGCGCCCTCAAATCGCAGTTCACCATCCATCCCCAGGCATTGTGGGTGGTTTCCGGCATCCTGCTGGCTTTTGCCCTGATTCCCGGCCTGCCGACCATCCCCTTTCTGGTATTGTCCACAGCATTGGCCTTCGCCGCCTACAACGTCCAGAAAGCCAAGGCCGACCAGGATATGGTTCGTCAACAGGAAGAGCGGCAACCCCAGGCGCCCGAGGAAGAAAACTACGAAGACATGCTGTCCGTCGACCTGCTGGAACTCGAGGTCGGATACGGCCTGATCCCCATGGTCGATGCCAACCAGAACGGCGAATTATTGCCCCGAATCCGCTCTATCCGCAAACAGTTCGCTCTCGATTTCGGATTCATCATCCCGCCGATTCACATCAAGGACAATCTGCAACTCAAACCCAATGAATATGCCGTACTGCTCAAAGGCATGCGCATTGCCAGCGGCGAGATTCTGCCCAACCATCATCTGGCCATGAATCCCGGTATCGCCACGGAACCCCTCAAAGGGGTAGCCACCACCGAGCCGGCTTTCGGTCTGCCCGCCACATGGATTGGCGAAGACCTCAAGGAACGGGCTCAGATTGCCGGTTACACCGTGGTCGACGGCACCACGGTGATCACGACCCACATTACCGAAATCATAAAAAAGCACGCTCATGAACTCATTGGACGCCAAGAGGTACAGAACTTGCTAGATAACCTTGGCAAGAGCTTCCCGAAACTGGTCGAGGAGCTGACGCCAAATCTCTTACCTCTTGGATCTATTATGAAAGTTCTACAGAATCTGCTTCGTGAACAGGTGTCCATACGGGACCTGCGAACTATTCTGGAGACCCTGGCCGACTGGGGCGGCGCCACCAAGGATCCGGACCTGCTGACCGAACAGGTCCGCCAGGCCATGGCCCGCGCCATCAGCGGCCGACATGCGCAGGACGATGAACTGCTGGAGTTGATGACGTTGGATCACCAACTGGAGGAAACCATCGAGCAGGCGGTGCATCGCACCAACGAAGGCAGCTACCTGGCGCTCGATCCGGGTACGGCCCAGACCTTCCTGGAAAACCTGGCGAATGCCATGCAGTCGTTGAACGGCGGGGCCACACCCATCCTGCTATGCACGCCAACAATTCGACCCCATGTCAAGCGCTTGACCGAGCGTTACCTGCCCAACCTGGTGTGCCTGTCCCATAATGAAATTTCCCCTCACCTGAGGGTGCAATCGGTAGGAACGGTGACTGCCCATGCTGGTTAGAGTTTTTGAAGCCGAAACCATGCCCCTGGCCCTGAAAAAGGTCAAGGAGGCTCTGGGCCCGGACGCGCTGATCCTGTCCACCCGGACGGTGCGCAAAAGCGGTCTGGGGGTCTTTCGCAAACCGATTTGCGAAGTAACGGCCGCTATCGACACCGTCGAGCCGGAAGCGGACACAGCAGCCCCCCAAACGCCCCCACCCAACGCCGGCAAGACGGAGGAGCAGGACGAACTGACGTATCAGGACCTCTGGCAAAAAACCCGGCCAGGCGCCGAAGCCGCTTATCAACCGCATATTTACGGAACCGAGCGGCCCAAGGATGATCTCAAGGATGTCCGCAACGAAATCGACGAGCTCAAGGCCCTGGTCAAACAACTGGCCAAACCCGCCGAACCGGCGTCGCCTCCGCCAATTGTCGCCGCGCCGCCCCGAAAAGTACAGCAAGGTGCGGAAGTCCAGGAAATGGCCCTGCTGCACAACGAACTTGATCGCCTCGGCATCTGTGGCGAAGCGGCAGCCAGCCTGGAACAATATGCCTGGGACAAGCTCTCCCCCCGGCAACTCGGGGATCCGCAAGGTATCCGGGAATTTCTTGTCGATGCCATTGCCAGGCTGATTACCGTCTATGGTCCGTTGCAGACGGAACCCCGGCGGCAAAAACGTATTGCCCTGGTTGGCCCCACCGGGGTGGGCAAGACCACCACTATCGCCAAAATGGCGGCCAAACAGTTGCTGAACGGAACCGGACGGGTCGCTCTGGTCACCATTGACACCTATCGCATCGCCGCCGTGGAGCAACTCAAGGTGTATGGGGAAATCATGAATCTGCCGGTCGAAGTGGTCACCACGCCGGAGCAGTTGCATCAGGCCCTGGCACGCCACCAGGACAAGGAACTGATCCTCATCGACACCGCCGGCCGCAGTCCCCGGGACGACATGAGCATTGCCGAGCTGGCGGCGTTCCTGGGAAAAGCCGAAACGGAGAACCTCCTGGTTCTGTCCGCCACCACCCGCGACCGGGAGCTGACCGAAGCCGTGCAGCGCTTCAGCCGCATCCCGCTGCACAGCCTGGTTTTCACCAAACTGGACGAGTGTGAACAGTGTGGCACCCTGCTTAACATTTCGCTGACTCAGCAGCTGCCGTTGTCTTTCCTCACCAATGGACAACGGGTGCCGGAAGACTTAGTGGAAGCTGACACCGAAGCTATTACCGGCTTTATTACCGGCAGTTATCGAGAGAAGGCCGTATGAACACCCTTTACGAGCAAACCGACCAGGCAGAGACATTGCGAGCGATGAACGACTTTCAAAGCGAACGGGACGAAGAAGCAACCACCGAACGTCCGGCCACGCGCGTCATCGCCGTGGCCAGCGGCAAAGGCGGGGTAGGCAAAACCGCGGTGGTCGCCAACACGGCTTATGCCCTGGCGCAATTGGGAAAAAGAGTCCTGATCATCGATGCCGACCTGGGTCTGGCCAATATCGATGTCGTCTTCGGCCTCAATCCCCGCTATAACCTCAACCATTTTTTCGAGGGACTCAAATCCCTTGAAGACATCATGGTCGAGGGCCCCTGGGGGATCAAGATCCTGCCGGCCGGTTCCGGGGTACAACAATTCACCCGGCTCGACTCCCATCAGCGCATGCGACTGATCGAAGATCTCGATGCCCTGCAGGAAGATTTCGATGTGGTACTGATCGACACCGAGGCGGGCATTTCCGAAAACGTCACCTACTTCACGGTGGCAGCCCAGGATATTTTCATCGTAACCAGTCCCGAGCCGACAGCCATTACCGATGCCTACGCCTTGATGAAACTGCTCTCCACCCGCTATCACCAGAAGGAATTCAACCTGATCGTCAACTCGGTGAGCGGCACCGGCGAAGGCCTGGACGTATACCAGAAGCTGACCACCGTGGCCAATCGGTATTTATCCATCAGTATCGGCTATCTGGGCTGCATTCCCTTCGATAAACGCCTGCGGGAATCGATCCGCCGCCAAAGCCCCATGGTCGAACTCTACCCGGGCAGCAAAACCAGTAACGCCTTTACGAACTTCGCCAGGCACATTATGGACGTGGCGACAGAGATTCACCCCAAAGGAACCCTGCAGTTTTTCTGGAAACGCCTGCTTACGGCCAATCGAGGGGAGACGCCATGAATCCTGGTCCCGCTTACGCCCCTATCAGAGCAGACGAAAAAGATCGCCTGATCAAGAGCCATCTGCACATGGTCAGTTTTCTTGCCGAGCGCATGGTGAGTCAGGTGCCGGCCTTTATGACCCGTGAGGACATTTCCAGTGCCGCCATGGTAGGTCTGGTCGATGCCGCCAACCGCTTCAAGCCCAGCATGGGCGTATTGTTCAAGACCTTTGCCGAAAAGCGCATGCGCGGCGCGGTTCTGGACGAGGTACGCCGCATGGACTGGTTTTCCCGCAGTCTGCGCCAGAAACAATCCCGCATCGCCAAGACCATGGAGGCGCTGGAAAAACGCCTCGGCCGCCCACCGGAAGAACACGAGATGGCCGCGGAACTCGAAATGGATCTGGAAAGTTACCGCCAGGCACTTGGGGAGGTCAGTTACCTCGGTTGCGTCAGCCTGCACGAAACCATCGAGGACACCCCCGACGGACCGACCATGCTGGACAATATCGAGGACCAGAACAGTCCCAGTGCCGTCGAAATGCTCGAAAACAGCGAACTGACGCAGGAGCTGGCCCGCCAGATCGACCGACTGACGGATAAGGAACGTCTGGTGGTCTCCCTCTACTACTATGAGGAATTAAGCCAGAAGGAGATTGCCGAAGTACTGGAACTGTCGGAGGGCCGCGTGTCCCAATTGCACAGTCAGGCCCTGATCAAACTCAAGACCTCCATCAAACGGTCACAACGCACAGGAGCCGGGCAGGCTTTCCCTGCCCGCTGATGCCTATGTCTTCATTGTTGATCATACTCATGCTGACCGCCGTTATCGGACTGGCTGCCGTTTGCGCCGCCCTTGTGCTGGCGCTGCGGCTGAAACGTCTGCAAAAGCAGCTGCGAAACGACAACCCGCCGCCTGCCGAGGAAGGCGCTTCGCACGATAAGGCCGCGGACTTCCAGACTCCTCTCCGGCAAGCGACTCTGCTGCAGCGCCTGCAACAGAATCAACCCCAACGCCCCGCACCCGACAAGTACAGACTGGCGGCGGAGATGGCCTCCCAGGGCATGACGGCCCAACAGATCGCCGACCTTTTGATGCTGCCCCCCGCCGAGGTCCGACAGCTTGTCAGCCTCAGCCGCGCCGGCCGTTCCAAAACCCTGCCCGCCGGGACGCTCGATGCGGCCGCGACATGACCGGCCGGTCCTCGAACCCGATGCCTGATCCCGATGTCGCGATATTTAAAATCTGCAAGCCGGCCGTCATAAAGAGTTAAAGAATCGGCGCGGCAAGGTCGATAGGTAATCATCGGCACACAGAACGGAATGAGGACACTATGAATCGAGGAACCTACGTCGCCCTGTCGGGAGCCCTGGTACGCCAGCAATTGATGGATACCATAAGCCATAACCTGTCCAACAATGAAACGGTGGGTTTTAAAAAAGGTCAGTCGGTATTCAAAACCATGCTGGAAAGAGTGCAGACCGGCGAAATTCTGGAGCGCGTCAACCTGGCCGAAATCGAGGAAGGCTTTACCGATTTTTCCCAGGGGACGCTGTCACCGTCCGGCATCCAGACCCATATGGCTATACAAGGCGAAGGCTTTTTCAAGGTCGAGGATGAAGCCGGCAACATCTACTATACCCGGCAAGGCAACCTGCGGCTGGATTACGAGGGACACCTGATCAATAACCAGGGCATGGCCCTGCTCGGCGAAGACAGGCGTCCCATCACCTTGACGAGTCCCGATTTCACCGTCGACGACGATGGCACCATCACGCTGGAAGACGGCCAGAAGATCAAGATCCCCCTGTACACCTTCGATGATTACTCTGTACTCACCCGCCAGGGCGGAGGCCAGTTCAGTGTGCCGAAGGGTCAGGAGCGGGACCTGGAAATCCTGGTTAAGGATTCACATATTTACCAGGGCCAACTGGAACGCTCCAACGTCAATCTGATGCAGGAAATGAGTCACATGGTCGAATCGACACGGGTTTTCGAAGCCTGCCAGAAAATGCTCAAGACATACCATTCGATAGCGGCGGAGGCCAACAAACTCGGCACGCTGGGATAGGCAAATCAGGGGTTTGGGTTTTTTTGCCTAAGGATTGAATCTTCGGGTTTGCGCAAGGCAACCTTTCGTTTCAAAGCGCTGCGGCGCAAAGGAGTTTGCAACATGATCAGGGCGTTATGGACATCGGCAACCGGTATGGAAGCCCAACAGGTCAACATGGATGTGATCGCCCACAACCTGGCCAACGTCAACAGTGCCGGTTTCAAAAAAAGCCGCGCCGACTTCCAGGACATCCTTTACCAGACCGTCAAAGTGGCCGGATCGGACGGCAGTTCGGGAGTCGAGCAGCCCACCAGCATCCAGGTCGGTCTCGGCTCGCGCGTTGCCGCCATTCAGAAAGTCTTTACCACCGGCGACTTCCAGCAGACGGGAAACGATCTCGATATCGCTATCGAAGGTTCCGGGTTTTTCGAAATCACCCTCGCCAACGGCGATACGGCCTACACCCGCGCCGGCGCCTTTAAAAAAGACGGCACCGGCCGCATAGTAACCTCCGATGGATACCCCCTGTCACCGGAAATCATCATCCCGGAAAACGCCACCCAGGTATCCATAGGCAACTACGGCGCGGTGGAGGTTTTGCTGGACGGGCAAAACACCCCAACCCAGATCGGCACCATCACCTTGACCCGCTTCAGCAATCCGGCCGGTCTCAACTCCATCGGCCACAACCTTTTCACCGAAACCCCGACCACCGGAACGCCGGTTACCGGCAACCCCGGCGAAGACGGTTTCGGTAGCCTATCCCAGGGTTTTCTGGAAGGCTCCAACGTCAGCATTATGGAAGAGATGGTCAACATGATCGCCGGTCAGCGCGCTTATGAAATCAATTCCAAAGCCATCAAGACCGCCGATGAAATGCTGCAGATGACCAACAACCTCGTATAAGGAATCATCGGGATGGCTTTTGCGCAACGAACCGGTTTGCTGACTGTTTTCCTGCTGCTTGTGACGGCGGTGCCTTCGGTATTTGCCGCTTCACAAACCGTTAAGATCGAACAGGAAAACATCCGCAAGGTTCTGACCAGCTACCTGCAAACCCAGCAGAAGCGCTATCCCCAGGCACAGATCCGGCTGCGCGAGATACAGAGGATAACCCCCTTCGCGATCCCCGCCGGGCGTCTGCGCTGGGAGGTCACGCCCTCCAGCAGGCGTTTGTTCGACAGCCGCCGTTTCAACCTCATCCTGCGTTCGAACGGTACCGTGGTCAAGAACATGACCCTGTTTGCCGACCTGGAGGCTTTGGCACCGGTGGCCGTGGCCGCCGCCGACCTGCCCCGAGGCACCATTCTCCAGGCCGAAGACCTGTCCATGGTAACGATGGACCTCGCCGGGCTGCGTGCGCCCTGCCTCGATGCGCAGCAGATGGTCGGCAAAAAATTACGCCGTCCGGTACGCATGGGAGCCCCGTTTACTCAAACCGGTCTGGAGACACCGCCCCTGATCAAACGAGGCGACATGGTCACCATCACAGCCAGCGTGGGAGCCCTGACCGTCACGACCCGCGGTCTGGCACAAGAAAGCGGTATCGCAGACGAAACCATCCGCGTTAAAAATATCCGTTCCAAAAAAGAAATTTTCTGTCGCGTCACCGCACCCTCGGCTGTGGAAGTGGAGTTATAAGATGAAACGCTCTATGCGTACCTGGGCTGTCCTGCCGATACTGCTGATGCTGGTCGGCTGCGTGACACAGCGTATCGTTGAACCGCAACCGCACAGCGCGCCTATTGCGGCCCGCCAGGTACAACCGGAACAGCCCCAGGCGCCCGGCTCGCTGTGGACCGAGGGCCGCGGAAGCCTGTTCCGCGACAACAAAGCGCGGCGTGTCGGAGATATCGTGACCGTCGCCATTTACGAACAGGCCAGTGCCAGCAAGCAAGCCAGCACCGCCACCGGACGCTCCAGCAGCATGTCCGCCGGCCTTACCAACCTGTTCGGCATCGAAGGGAACATCGGCAATCTCAACAAATTCATCGACCCGACCAGCCTGATCGATACCAGTTACGAGAACGCATTCGACGGCTCCGGCAGCACCTCGCGCAAAGAGGATCTGGTCGCCACCCTCACCGCGCAGGTGATCGAAGAGTTACCCAACGGCAACCTTTGTATTGCCGGCGGCAAAACGGTGACCGTCAATCGGGAAGATCAGATCATTCTGCTAGAAGGCATCATCCGCCCCGAGGATATTTCCGCGCGTAATGTCGTCAGCTCCAAACATATCCTGGACGCCAAAATCGCCTACACCGGCAAAGGCGTCATCAGCGACAAACAACGCCCAGGCTGGATGACCCGGGTACTCGACCATATCTGGCCGTTTTAAAGGCTGTAAACCAGTGATTGGTGATTGGTGATTGGTGATTAGTTATTCGTGATTAGTGAAAATCCTTAACACCAGGCATTGGCTACCGGTATCTCATCACGGATCACGAGTTTTTCAGTAATTTCAGCAATCACCAGTCACTAATCACGAATCACAGGTTTTTTAAAGGATTCAAGCATATGCTGCGACCTATCATCACCCTGCTCTGTCTCACCCTGATGCTGTGCACCGCCGCCGGACCTGCCGGCGCCACGCGCATCAAGGACATTGCACGCCTGCAGGGGGTGCGCAGCAACCAACTGGTCGGCTACGGCCTGGTGGTCGGACTCAACGGCAGCGGCGACAGCGACAGCACCGCATTTACCGTCCGCTCGCTGGTGAATATGATGGAACGTCTCGGCGTCACGGTGGACGTCAACGACGTCAAGGTCGACAATGTCGCCGCCGTGATCGTTACGGCGGAATTGCCCGCTTTTTCCAAAACCGGATCGACCATCGACGTGCTGGTTTCCTCCATCGGCGATGCCGACAGTCTGGTGGGCGGCAGTCTGCTCATGACCCCCCTGAAGGGCGCTGACGGCAAAATCTACGCCGTCGCCCAGGGACCGCTGGCGGTAGGCGCCCTGGCTTTCGGTGGCAAAGCCGCCACCGTGCAGAAAAACCACCCCACCGTGGGCCGGATCCCCGGCGGCGCTCTGGTCGAACGGGAAGTGCCCTTTCGTCTGACTCCGGGCGCCGAACTGCACTACCAGCTGACCAACCCGGATTTCACCACCGTCACCCGCATGGCCCAAGCCATCAACAAGCATTTCCAAAAGACGCTGGCCCGTGCCGAAGACAGCGGCAGCCTTAAAATCACCATCCCTGAAGACCAGCAAAACGAGCCGATCCATTTTATCGCCGATCTTGAGAGCCTCAACATTCGTCCCGACAGCATGGCCCGCATCGTCGTCAACGAAAAAACCGGTACCATCGTCATGGGTGAAGATGTGCGCATCGCCACCGTTGCCGTATCCCACGGCAACCTCAATCTCATCATCAGCGAAAACGACCAGGTATCCCAGCCCCTGCCCTTTTCCGAGGGGGAAACCGTCGTCGTCCCAGATACCTCCATGGAAGTCAGTGAGGATAACGGCAACCTGGTGGTGATGGAAATGGGCGTCAGTATCGGCGATGTGGCCCGCGCCCTTAATGCCATCGGCGCCACGCCCCGCGACCTTATCGCCATCTTTCAAGCCATCAAGGCAGCCGGCGCGCTGCATGCGGAGTTGGTGGTTCTGTAAGGCGTCAGCCGCTAATGCGGTGTCATTTGTCATTTGTCATTTGTCATTTGTCATTTGTCATTTGTCATTTGTCATTTGTCATTTGTCATTTGTCATTTGTCATTTGTCATTTGTCATTTGTCATTTGTCATTTGTCCAGTGTCCAGTGTCCAGTGTCCAGTGTCCAGTGTCCAGTGTCCAGTGTCCAGTGTCCAGTGTCCAGTGTCCAGTGTCCAGTGTCCAGTGACCAGTGACCAGTGACCAGTGACCAGTGACCAGTGACCAGTGACCAGTGACCAGTGACCAGTGACCAGTGACCAGTGACCAGTGACCAGTGACCAGTGACCAGTGACCAGTGACCAGTGACCAGTGACCAGTGACCAGTGACCAGTGACCAGTGACCAGTGACCAGTGACCAGTGACCAGTGACCAGTGACCAGTGACCAGTGACCAGTGACCAGTGACCAGTGACCTTTCCCCTCGCACCTTTCCGCTAAACCTTTGCCTGCCTTATGCCGAAGAGATAGCAAGATACGGAAACATTTCGTATCCAGTACCTTAACGGGAGGCAAAAGCATGTCGAACATCATCAATCCTGCAGTCGCGCTGGCCGCAAGCGGCGGTCAGATGCGCACCGTTTCCACCGGTCCGCGCAACGAAGCCGAAAGCTTGCGCAAAAGCTGCCAGGACTTTGAAGCCATCATGCTGAAAAGCATGCTCAAAGAGATGCGCAGCACAATCCCCAAGGACGGACTGCTGGGTGAAGGCAACGACCAGGAGATGTTCCGCGACCTGATGGATCAGGAAGTGGCCATGCAGATGTCGCGTACCCAAGGCATCGGTATCGCCGAAAGCCTTTACAAACAGCTGGCAATCAAGGTATCGGGAAAAGATGAAGACTGACCTGCAATAAATTTCCTGACTTTTTTCACTTTTTATAAAATAAAGCCTAAAGTTTTTACACACCGCCGCCGATATGTTGTATAGGAAACCCCTGAAACGGGATACCGACGGATATTTTCCACCAACGCCCCTTACAGCCTCGACCGACCGGCTCACAGGGAGGGTAGAACCATGACCATAAAAATCAACGGCAACGGCTTTAACAACATTGGCCCCATCGACCGGGTCAAAAAAACCGACAAGGCCCAAAAAGGCGACAAGGCCGCGCAAAACAGCATCGACCGGGTGCAGTTTTCCTCGGTGATCGCCGAAACCATGCGTACCCGTGAAACCTCTGCCACGAGCGAAACGGCGCGCGCCGAAAAATTACAGTCGCTGAAAGAGCAGATCGCCGACGGCAGCTACAGCCCGGATTCCACCAAAGTAGCCGCCAGCCTGCTTAAATTCCTGGCCGAAAATCCGTCCAAATGATGCACCGGAATGTCATCGAGCAGCTGCTGCAGCTGCATGCCCTGATCCTTCAGGAACGCGAGCACGCCAAGGCCTTGCGCATCGAGGAGATGCTTGCCACGGTACGGGAAAAAGAGCAACTCCTCGCCGGCATCGACCTGCAGCAGGAAAACCTGGACGATCCGCAGGTGCAGGAACTGGCCAAAACCGTGCGCGAAGAAAACCGCCGCAACGCCTACCTTTTCTGGGCTGCGCTGCGCTGGGTCAGGGACCTCATGGGCTTTTTCGGACAGCAGACCTCCGATACTCTTTACGGTTCTAGTGCGGCACCCCGCCAGGTGACCTACGGCGGCGCCCTGCTCTCAGGAAGGATCTGACATGAGCGGCCTTACCGATGCCCTGAATCTCGGGAAAACCAGCCTCGCCACGCATCAGACCCTGCTTGACGTAACCGGCAACAATATCGCCAACGTCAACACGGATGGCTACTCCCGCCAGAGCGTCGATTTAGGAACGGTCCCGGCCCTCAACTTCCGCGGCTTTCAAATCGGCCGCGGGGTTACTGCCAACAACATTCAACGGGCCGAAGATACGTTTTTAAACCGCCAGATCCTCGATAAAAACAGCGGCCTCGGCGAGCAGTCGGCCCAAACCACGCCGCTTGCCGAAATGGAAACCATCTTCAATCTCGGTAACGACAATCTGACCGCTAAAATCGATCAGTTCTTCGACGGCTGGGAACAGCTCTCCGTTACTCCCGACGGCAGTGTTGAACGCGATACGGTACTGCAATACGGAACGCTTCTCGCCGACAGCTTTCACAGCATGTCACAGGATCTGGCCGATCTGTCATCTCAAGTGGATGAAGCCCTGACTTCCAAATTGGCTGAAATCAATCAAAAGCTGGCACAGGTCGCCGACTACAATCAGCGCATCACCACCCTCGAAAGCACCGGCATCAACGCCAATGCCGATCGTGACGGACGAGATGCACTGCTCGAAGAACTGTCTTTCAGCCTCGGCACTCAATCCTACGAGAACAACGACGGCAACGTCAGCGTGCAACTGCCGACCGGCTTGCCACTGATCAGCGGCAATCGGGCGTTTTCCCTGGAAGCGACAGCAACCGCCACGGGCTCCGAACTGCAATTGAACCTCGGCACCACCACCCGACCGGTCGACGCCAATGGCCTCGGAGGGGAATTCAAAGGCCTGCTGAACCTGCGGGATCAGTTTATTCCCCAGGTACAGGACAATCTCGACCGGCTGGCCTATACCCTGTCTACGGAAGTCAACACCCTTCATGCCGGCGGCACCGGTCTCGACGGCTCTACCGGCCAGGACTTTTTCAGCCTTTCGATCAGCGGAGGTGCCGATCCCTGGTCCGGAGCAGCAGCCGGTATCGAAGTCGCCCTGACGGCAAGCAACCAGGTGGCCGCGGGGCAATCGTCAGCCGTGGGCGACAACACCAATGCCCTGCTTATGACGGAACTTAAAAACGCCAAGACCATGGATGGCGCGCACAGTTTCGGCACCTTTTACGCCAAGATCGCCTCCGATATCGGCCTGGAAAGCGCGCAGAACCAACTCTCCGTGACCGGCCTGGAAGATACCATGCTGCAACTGGAGAACCTCCGCGACAGCAAGGTCGGGGTCTCCCTGGAAGAAGAGATGATCAACCTGATCCAATACCAGCGGGGATTCGAGGCTTCGGCCAAATTATTGACCACCGTTGATGAGATGATGGATACGGTCCTGAGCCTCAAACGTTAGCTAGTTTTCGTCCGGAAACGGGCCTTTTCCCCAATCTCTGCGTCAATCTTCTCACTTGCTTGTGCGGCGTAAAAACTACGCCTCCGCGCAAGTGCTCGATTTTCTTGACCTTGGGAAAAATCACTCGTTTCCCTTATGAAAACTACGCAGTGTGCATCCTGAGTTTCCGGATGCACACTAGCTACAGCAGCCAGGGATAACCTCCTTCGCGTCAAGCCAACTTCCGTAATAACCAACGAGGCAGGCCATGAAAACCACCTTGACCGCCACATACCGGACGCTCCAGTCGCAGATAAGTCGTTCGACCGCCAAGATGCAGCAATATCAGGAGACGGCCGCCAGCGGCATCAAACTGAACACCTCTTCGGACGATCCGTCCGCCGTGGCCCCGGTCATCAATGCACAGAGCCAGATCCGTAGCGGCGAACGGTTTCAAAGCACCGTTGTTGCGGCCACCAACTATCTCGACAATCAGGATTCGACCCTGGATCAGCTGGAAAACCTGATGGTGCAAGCCAAGGAACTGGTCCTGGCCGCCGGCAATGGCTCCCTCGGCGATGGGGAAATCGCGGCCTATGGACAGCAGATGACCAGCCTGAGGGAAGAAGCCTTCGCCCTGGCCAACACCCAGGTCGAAGGCAAATATCTGTTTGCAGGCTTCAAGACGGATACCCAACCCTTCCCCGATCCGATGGACCCCACCGACTATCAGGGGGACGGCAACCATACGGAACTGCAGATCGGTCCCGGTCAAAAAGTCGTCACCAATCTCACGGGCGCGGAACTTTTCGGGGGCAGCGACGGTGGCCTCAACATTCTTGCATTGCTTTCCGACCTTGAACAGAACCTCGGCGCCCTGGATACACAGCAGGCCCTTACCCGGCTGGATGATCTGGAAACCGGTGCCGATCAGGTCCGCGGATACCGTAGTAAAATGGGCACCACCGCGGTACGCGTCGAAGAAGCCGGGGTACGCATGCAGGAATTCACCGACAGCATGGAAGTTAAACTTTCCGGCTACCGGGACGCCGACATCATTGAAGCGTACTCCGATCTGGCTCAACAGGAACAGGCCTTGCAAGCAGCCCTGAGTGTGACTGCCAAGATCAGCCAATTGTCCATTCTCGACTACCTCTAAGCGATCCGCAGCCACCGTGAAGGAAACATCCGGCCACACAGTCGCGGGCATTACTTAACCCCGCCGACCCCTCATACACGACCCTTGGAGAAGGGTCCAGCGAAGCCATGGAGGGCGACATGCTGGTTCTGACCAGAAAACCCGGTGAAGGTATCGTCATCGGGGACGACATCAAAATTACCTTCATAGAAACCAAGGGGGCCGGCATCCGTATCGGCATCGAAGCCCCCTCCGGCAAAAAAATCTACCGCCAGGAAATCTACGACCGCATCTGCCTTGAAAACAGGGAGGCCAGCCAGTGGAACCTTGCCGATCTCGATATGCTGACTTCAGCCATGGGGAAGAAGGAGTCGCTATGAAAAAAACCATCATGACACGCTTTGGCGAGGTCGAGTTCGATCCGGAAAACACCGTGCTGTTCGTCGATGGGCTGATCGGTTTCGAGAACCTGCGCGACTTCATCGTTATGCCCAACCGCAAAAACGGGCCGCTGTTCTGGATCCAAAGCGTCGAAGAACCGGATCTCGCTTTCGTATTGACCGATCCGACCAACTTTTTCCTCGACTACAAAGTTGTACCGGATGCTCGGGAACGTGCCAAACTCGGCATCGGCACAGATGATGATTGCCATGCCCTGGCCGTCGTCACAGTGCCGCCTGACCGTAAGGTCACCCTTAACCTGATGGCGCCTGTCCTGTTCGCCCCGGCCACCAACCGCGCCATCCAGGTCGTTCTGGAAAAAAGCCAGTACAAAACCCGGCACCCGTTGCCGGCTTAGCCGGGAGGTCCCCTGTTGGTATCCTCCCCTGACAACAAACCCGAGTCCATGGCAAATCCGCCGGAACCTCAACGGCTAGATTTCATGGCGGAGAATTTCGCGATCTTATCCCGCAGATGGCCGGAACTTGCACGGCATATCGAAAAGGCGGCCGACAATCTGCCGCCTTTTACTCTGGTCGAAAAAACCGACCGTACCCTGTTCATCGACGGCATTCATCTCGCGAGTGCATATAATCGGCAAGCCGAAGCGCAGCTTCAGGCCTCGATGGTGCCCGACGGCAGCCCATGCGCTCACGTCTATGGCATGGCCATCGGGGATCTTCCGCGCATCCTTCTGAAGCGAGATAGCATCAGAGAACTTACCGTTGTGGTCATGAACTGCGCCGTTGCCGCGTTGAGTCTGTACTTTTTCGACCATCGCGACTGGCTTGACGATCCGCGACTCACCCTGGTAGCCGCCGCTCCGACCGACCGGATAAAAGAGCCCTTTGCCGTTGCCCCGGGGCCCCTGCAACTGGCCTGTGATCAGGCATCCCGCCTGCGGGACCTGGTGTGCCTGGAGTTGGCCACCCCCTTTATCCGCAAGCGGCACCGGCCGGACAATCCCCATCTGCAAAAACGCCTGACCGAGAATTCGGAGTTTGTCGCCAACGATCCCTCTTTTACGGAATTAACCGCATCCTCACGGTATCGAACCGTGGTCGTAGCCGCCGCCGGTCCGACTCTGAGCGACCATTATGCCTGGATGAAAGACCATAAACCCGGGCCGATTATCGCCGTCGATGCCGCTCTCAAGCCACTGTTGCAGGCCGGCATCGTTCCCGAGGTGGTGGTGACCATCGACGGTCATGCCGATGTCTACGACCTGTTTTTTGCCGATGTCGACCTTGCCCTGCTACGGGAGTCGGCCCTGGTCTATTTCCCGGTAGTGCAAAATCAAACTTTGCAGCACTGGCCCGGGCGTCGCTATGCAGCATGGTCAAAAGCCCCGATATTTGCCGACCTGACAAAGCGATATCCGCGATCAGCCCTGTTCTCTTCCGGCAGCGTCATTCACCCGGCCGTTGACCTCGCTACACGCCTAACCGGAGAAAATATCATTTTGGCCGGCGCCGATTTCGGCTATCCCAACGGACAAAGCCATGTCGCAGGCTGTGCCCAGGCACAACCCGTCCAGGGTAGTCACTGGGTACTTAATAGCCATGGTGAGCGCATTTCTTCCATCCCCAACCTGCGCGCCTATTTAAGGGATCTGGAGGGATTTATCGCCGGGAAAAACGAGTTGAAATTTTTCAATGCGAGTCCTGAAGGTGCGGCAATATTGCATACCGAACTGCTGACGGAGTTACCATGAAATCGGAAGACGGTCTTTTCACAACAACGATTTTGCAAACGGCCGCAGCTTTTCGTCTCGGGCATGAAGCCGGAGCCAATGAAGACCTTATAGCGATAATCGATAAACTGGGAAAACTGCTGGTTGCTATTCCCCGTGAAACCCTTGCTGACTTTGCAACCCTTATGCAGGTAACCTTCGATGCACAAAAACGTCAGGACCATATCGGCGTTGCCGATCTTTTGGAATACGAACTTTTACATAAACTTCAAACAGCCGGTTTGTTGATCGACTAACTGCACAGAAAGAGGCACTTGTGGAGAATTTTGCTACCTACGATCTCGGGCCGTTTATCGCCAACGACTTCGGGGACCGTTATCTGTATCCGGTTAATCGTGAAACGTTCCACCGCACCAGCGCCAATGTCCTCTACAAAAAGCACTTCGACGGCGGACTCTTTAACGGAAAGACACTGCATATTCTGGTCGGAACCGACTCCGGCATTTTGCTCAAGTACCTGCTTCAAGCCGATCTCCCGGAAGGCTCCAGATATGTCTGCATTGAACTCCCCCACGTCATTGCTCGCTTGACACAGGAAGGACTGTTGGAAAAGCTCCCCGAAAACATTACCTGCGCTCCGATCGATCAACTCAAAAAGATAGCTGATCGATTTCAATTCCAAAACTATCTGTACACGGAAAAAATTATCATTTGGAAATCCCTCGCGGCGGTCGATGCATTTTTGCCCGAATACGCCGAATTGTATTGGGCCACGAGGGACTATATCGATACATTTGCCTGGAAAATAAAAGTCCAACTGGGCAATCATATCTTCCTTTCACGCCAACTGGAAAACCTGACGGAAAATCGAATTTCTGCGGCTTTTCTGCAAAATCTTTTCCCCGGCAAAACCGCGGTACTTTTAGCAGCAGGGCCATCGCTGGACGACCTTCTGCCGTGGGTTCAGCAACATCGGGACAAATTGGTGGTGTTGGCGGTCTCACGTATCGCCCGTCGTCTCAAAGAAGTGGACCTGGCTCCCGACATCTTCTTTTCCGTCGACCCCCAACAGGCCTGTTTCGATGTCAGCAAGGAAATGCTGCATTTCGGCGAAAGGACCCTGTTCGTCAACAGTTTTCATGTTGTACCCCAGCTTATTAGTCAATGGCAGGGTCCAGCCGCTTTTATCGGCAAACGTTTCCCATGGCCGGAGACATCCACCGAAACCTTTCTTAACGCACCGGGTCCCACGGTCACGAACGCCGCCTTTGCAACCGCCATGCAAATGGGGTTTTCTCAAATTATCCTTGCCGGCGTCGATCTCTGCTTCAGCCCGGAAGGCTACTCTCATGCCAAGGGCAGCTACGAGCGGCAAGCCGGTCCGCAATTCCACCAGTTTGACACACAGGTCGAAACCAACCGGGGAATCCGGACGTTTACCACCAGGGCCATGGCCGAAGCCATAACCTCTCTGGGAGATCTGGCCAAATTGGCTTTGGCAAAGGGTTGCAAAACCATCAATCCGACCGCTTTGGCGGCCAAAATCTCCCATGTTGAACACATCCCCCTGGACACTCTGGACTTTACGCCCCTAACCGAACCCGCATGGGAAAAGATCATACATACTTTTCCAAAGGAAAACGATCAAACCCGGAAGGCCTATTTCAAAACCGTTTTGGATAAACTGCAGACGGCCGAAAGACATACGATTAAAGTCCAAAAGTTGGCCGCCGAAGGGCTCAAATGCAACGATGGTCTGTTCGGACGCAATGGCATGCAAGCGGATTTCAAATACAAAATCCGCATGGACAAGGTTGAAAAAGCGATGAATAGGCCCCCCGTGGCAACCTACGCCAATCTTATTAAAGAAATCGGATTACGCCAATTTCTCAAGCTTTCCCCTATTGACGAAGGTGGGGAATGGAGTGATGAACAGGTTGAAGAAACCGGCCGTCTCTATTATGAAGCCTATAGAGACAGTGCTGCGCAGATGCTTCAATACATTCAAAAAGCCATCGGGCGCATTAAATTACGGATGGAGGAAGAGAATCGCGATGCCGATTTAACCCGCCTTATCGAAACCTGGCGGGAAAATGCCGAAACGGGACGTGCCTTGATATGGAACCATCGCCATAACAAGGACAACGATAACCGTCCGGATAGCATAAACCACCGTCTCACAGAATGCATCGCTGATTTCTATGCCTCCATTGCCCATAATCCCGATTATCTTGTACAGGGAACCAAGGTCGGTGCCGACCCGGAAATGGCCCGCCAGCGCATAAGAATTCTTTTCAAAAACAGGGACCGGACAGCCCTGTCCGGCATACTGCAGGGATTGGCCGCCTCAACCGACGACAACAACACACCGATCTATCATCTGGCGGCCGCTTATCTTGCCGAACTTGGAGGTGATTTCGCCGGGGCTTTTGAGGCATATCAAAACGTCCTGGAATCGGCTTCACAGAGCGTGGCAGAAGACGCCTTACGTCGCGTTGCCTCACTTTCCCTGGAACTTGATAACCCCGAAAATGCCCTTTTGGCACTGGAATGCCTGGCGGGTTATTCCCCTGTCTACCTTGCACAATACGCAGATCTTGCAAAACTCCTGGGTCAAACCAAAACCGCGCTCGATGCCTACGCCGATTATCTGGAGCGATTCCCGGATGATTTAATGGTGCTGCTTAAAGTCGGTCAACTTTACCAGCAGCAGGGACAACATGAATTTGCCCAAACGGTTTTTAAGCACATTCTTAATCTGGAGCCTGAAAACGAAGCGGCCAAAAAATCTTTCGAAATCTCGGACAATTTTCTCCGCTCAGGATCGTAAAAAAATCATCGATAACTCCGCATCCGGGAATAACCAACGGATGCGGTCTGCAAACCTGACGGCCGGATAAAATGCATCACATTATTTTTCCAAAACCCCCATGTCGTAGTTTTGACGGGCCACATCACTATATGTAACTTCCACAACCTTTCTACTGGGGATGCGATCCTGAAACACCAACCGCCGTGCAGGAGGGATTGAACTCCCCTTTGGGGACGGTTAAAATGACAGGTTGATAAGCAATGAAATTCAGGACGATTTCCTCCCCGTCTTCTAATCAATGGCCAAAATTTTGACCGAACACCGTTCCCACCCGCCGGGACGCACTTTCCGATGGCAATCCGGCCCCGTTTAACCGGCGCTTATCTACCCCTTTTCCTGCCGATCATAGAATTACAAGCACCACATTTCATCCATACGGCCTTTTCATTCTAGAAATAAGCATCGTTCCCCTCCATCAACACATCAATATCCCGGATAAGCCCCTCCCCGAACAACCACTGGCCTTTTTTTTGCAAAGGATCCCCTCCATATTGCCAATAATGCAATAAAACCCGATAAATGAGTGTTCTTCTCTTGTTGGAGGTGACCCCCATGCTTACAGGCAAATCGATTCTGGTTACAGGCGGTACCGGGTCCTTTGGTCGTGCCTTTACCAGAACAGTCCTGACACGCTACCCTGACATAAAACGGCTTGTCATTCTTTCCCGTGACGAACTCAAACAGTTCGAAATGGCGGAAGATTTCCCCCGGGAGAAATATCCTCAACTGCGCTTTTTTATCGGTGATGTGCGCGACATACACCGGCTTCAACGGGCACTGGAAGGCGTCGATATCGTGGTTCATGCCGCCGCGATGAAACAGGTTCCGGCCGCTGAATACAACCCTTTTGAATGTATCCAGACCAACGTGCTCGGCGCACAGAATGTGATCGATGCCTGTTTTGACAATAAGGTCAAACAGGTCGTAGCACTCTCCACCGACAAAGCAGCCGGCCCCATCAACCTTTACGGGGCGACCAAGCTTTGTTCCGACAAATTGTTCGTCGCCGCCAACAACATGCGCGGATCCCGTGATATCCGCCTCTCGGTAGTGCGCTACGGCAACGTTATGGGGAGTCGGGGGAGTGTCATCCCCTTCTTTCTGAAGAAAAAACACGCCGGAGAGTCCCTTCCGATCACCGATGAACGCATGACCCGCTTCAATATCAGCCTGAAAAAAGGGGTCGACATGGTTTTGGACGCTCTTGAACGCATGTGGGGTGGAGAGATCTTCGTGCCGAAAATCCCGAGTTACCGGATTACCGATGTCGCAGCGGCCATCGCTCCTGAACTATCCACCGAAATCGTGGGGATTCGGCCTGGAGAAAAGCTGCACGAGGAGATGATCACCGAAACCGATGCGTACAACACCATCGAGTTCGATAACTATTTCGTGATCCTGCCATCTATGCGGCTATGGGATGTGGATGCATTTATACGGAAGTACGATGGTCGCCGTTGTCACCCCGGCTTTAAGTATAACAGCGGGACCAATACCGATTGGCTTTCCGTGGAACAACTGCGCGACCTGATCGACACCCATGTGCATTCCAAGCCTTCTGAAAACCAGGGAGTATCTCTGTCGTGGACCCAAAATTCATCCCCTATGGCCGCCAGCAACTAGAACCGGACGATATCGAAGCCGTTATCGATGTGTTGCGTTCCGACTGGCTGACGACGGGACCGCAAGTCGAACGCTTCGAAGCCATGCTGGCGGAAACAGCGGGCACGGATTACGCCGTGTCCGTAAGCAACGGTACCGCCGCGCTGCATACGGCGATGCATGCCATCGGTATCGGCGAGGGGGATGAAATCATCGTCCCGCCCCTGACGTTTGCCGCAACGGTCAATGCGGTGCTCTACCAGGGTGGTACCCCCGTGTTTGCCGATGTGGATCCGCAGACCCTGCTTATCGACCCCGCCTCGGTGGAATCCCGCATTACGGCCCGTACCAGAGCCATCGTTGCCGTCGACTATGCCGGACAGCCCTGCGACTACGATACATTGCGCCAAATCGCTTCGCACCATGGACTTTATCTCATCAGCGATGCCTGCCATTCCCTCGGAGCCGCATGGCGTGGCAAACCGTGCGGTTCCTTGGCTGACCTGACGGTGTTCAGCTTTCATCCGGTAAAACCGATCACCTCCGGTGAAGGGGGGGCCATCGTTACCGGCGATGAGGTTCTCGCCCGTCGCATGCGAACCTTCCGCAACCATGGCATCACCACCGATCACGGCCAAAGGGCCAAAACGGGCAGCTGGCATTACGACATGGTGGAACTGGGATTCAATTACCGGCTCACCGACATCCAATGCGCCCTCGGTATTTCGCAACTGGCAAAACTGCCGGAGTTCATCGGACACCGCCGCCGTATAGCCCGCAATTACGATGAAGCTTTTGCCCCTTCCCCCCGGATTCAGCCCCTCGGTGTGCACCCGGAAGCCCGGCACGGATATCATCTTTACGTGGTACGCGTACCCGAACGTGACAGGATTTTCGGTGCCCTGAGGCAGGCCGCCATCGGCGCCAACGTCCATTACATTCCGGTGCATTTGCATCCCTACTACCGTCAACGTTTCGGTACCGGTGAAGGGTTATGCCCCATCGCCGAAGCGGCCTATGCCGAAATCCTGTCATTACCGATTTTCCCCGGCTTAAGCGTCGCGGATCAAAACCGCGTCATAGACACATTGCACGAAGCTGTCGGCAAGGAGAAACCATGACCAGACCGCTATTTATTTCCGAGGTTTCGAGCAATCATCACCGTGATTTGCAGAGATGCTTTAACTTTATCGATCGTTCGGCCGATATAGGATGCTGGGGGGTAAAGTTTCAACTCTTTCACATTGACGAGCTATTCGCACCGGAGATCCTTGCCAAAAGCGAACTCCATCGCCGGCGACGGGACTGGGAATTACCGGAAGAGTATATCCCTCAACTGGCCCGACACTGCCGGCAGCGCGGCATCGCCTTCGGTTGCACGCCGTTTCACTTGCAAGCGGTTGACGTACTGGCGCCGCATGTCGATTTTTTCAAAATCGCATCTTACGAACTGCTGTGGACGGAACTGCTACAGAGCTGTGCCGCCACGGGCAAACCGGTGATTCTTTCGACCGGCATGGCCACCATGGATGAAATTACCGGTGCGGTAAAAACCCTGCGTGATGCAGGCTGCAGCGATCTTACATTACTGCACTGCGTATCGAGCTATCCCTCCCCTGCCGCCGAATGCAACCTGGCGGCCCTGGACACTCTGCGCAGGGCATTCGACTGCAAGGTCGGCTGGTCGGACCACAGCGTATCGCCGGCAGTGATCAACCGGGCCGTAAATCGCTGGCAGGCTTCCATGATCGAGTTTCATCTCGACCTGGACGGTCAAGGGGAGGAATTTGCCGCCGGCCACTGCTGGCTACCCGAACCGATGGAAAAGGTCATCCGGGACATGGAACAGGGCCTGTGCGCCGATGGCGACGGGGACAAAAAACCGGTTGCCAGCGAATTGCCGGACCGCGAATGGCGGGCGGATCCCTCGGATGGGCTGCGGCCTTTCAAACACATGCGCAAAGGATTTGGCAATGACTGACATTCGGCAAGCCAGAAACACCAAAGACCTGTTCTGCCTCAAAGGACGGGTCGCACTGGTTACCGGTGGCACCGGAAACGGCTACGGCTCCCAGGCCGTCCGGGCGCTGGCGGAAGCGGGAGCGACGGTTTTCATCACCTCCCGCGACCCGGACAGAGCGCAGCAAACCGCCAAGGATCTGCGGGAAAGTGGCCTGGAGGTTCAAGGCCTGGGCCTCGATCTGGAAAGCGAACAGAGCATCGCGCATGTTATCGACACCATTATCTCCAAGACGGGTCGCCTAGACATTCTGGTCAACAACGCTTGCAGCAACCACTTTGAATCGTTCGAAACGGTTTCGCTCAAAGACTGGAATCAGGTTCTCGCGGTCAACATTACCGGCACCATGCTGATCTCCCGTGCAACCGCCCCACATATGCTGCAAAACGACGGGGGCGTCATGATCAACCTCTCCAGCATTTACGGCGTGGTGGCTCCCGATCAACGCATCTACGGCTCCACCGGCACCAACAGCCCCTTGATCTACGGCATGACAAAAGCGGCCCTGATCCAGATGACCCGTTACCTGGCGACCTTCTGGGCACCAAACATCCGCGTCAACTGCCTGACGCCGGGCGGCCTGTTCAACAACCAGGACGAACAATTCATCGATCAATACGTGGCCAAAACCCCTCTGGGACGTATGGCCGGCCCCGACGACCTGAAAGGAGCGGTCCTGTTTCTGGCCTCCGATGCTTCGGCCTGGGTCACCGGACAAAACCTGGTCGTCGATGGTGGATGGACAGCATGGTAGGCGCCATGGAATATCGCGACATTCCCCGTGCCGGGTTCCGTGTTTCCCGGCTCACCCTCGGTACCGTTGAGTTCGGGATGGAATACGGCATCGGCAAGCCCGGCTCGTCCCTCCGACCGACCGCGGCCGAAGCCGAAACGGTTATACAAACCGCGATAGATCACGGCATCAACCTGTTCGATACGGCCCCCGCTTACGGCGAGAGCGAAATCTTCCTCGGCACGATTCTGGCCGGTATCGGCCACGGGGAGCTCCGCATTGCTACCAAAGTCGGCCCTTTCGGCGACGCCGCCATCTCCACCGATGCAGTGCGCCAGAGCCTGGAACGCAGCCTGTGCAACCTGCAGCGCGACCGTCTGGATCTGGTGCAGATTCACAACGCAACCGCCGCTCAACTCTATCATTCACCGCTGATGGAAACCCTGGTCCGCGCCCGGGAACGGGGAGACATCGGCGCCATCGGCGCTTCGGTTTACGGTGAAGAAGCGGCCCTGGCATCGTTGAGGCATCCGGACATCGCCACCCTGCAGATCGCCTACAATCTTTTGGATCGACGCATGGCCGACAAGGTTTTGCCATCCGCCAAAGAGCGTGGCATTGCCGTGATGGGCCGCTCTGTCTTTTTAAAAGGGGCCCTTACCCCGCGCCGCCGATATCTCCCGGAGCATCTGAATAAGCTCAAAAATTTTGCCGAAAAAGCGGCCGCATGGGCGGAAGGCCATGCTCTCACGTTACCCGAGGCAGCCCTGCGGTTTTGTCTGGCGAACGATACCCTAAACTCTGTTCTCATCGGTGTTTCATCGTTGCAGGAGTTGCATACGGCCCTCTCCATAGCCGGCCGGGGTCCCTTACCGGCCAGGCAACGTGCCGAAGCATGCGGGTTGGCCATCGCCGATGAAAAACTTATCGACCCACGCTTCTGGGGGATAGATTCATGACGGAATCACAAAACAGGACATCGAAAAAAGTTATCGCCATCATTCAGGCCCGCATGGGGTCAAGTCGGCTTCCCGGAAAAATGATGGAGCCGATTATGGGGCAACCGCTGATGTATCACATTATTGCCCGCGCTTTGCAGATCCGCTGCGCCCAAGCGGTCTACCTCGCCACCACCGACCAACCGATCGATGACCCGCTGGTCGAGTTAGCACAGAAAATGGGGTTGAAAGTGGTACGCGGCTCCGAAGACAACGTCATGCAGAGATTCTTCCTCGCCATTGAAGATGCCAACGCCGATTACATTATTCGCATCTGCGGCGACGCGCCCCTGTTCGATCCGGAGTTCATGGATCAAAGCACGGCTGCGATGGTGGACCGGGAGGCGGACTGCATCCGCCCGATCTGCAATGGTCCCTCGGCCTACCAGGGTGCGGGCCCCATCTCGCGCCGGGCACTGGAATGGTCGCGTGAGGTTGCACCGGACGATCCCCGCACCTACGAACATGTCACGGCTTACGCTTACGATCACATGGACCGACTGAAAACCGTGCCTTTTGATATCGCTCCAGCCTTTCAAGGGGAATATAAATTATCCATCGACACTCCGCACGATCTTGAATTCTTCCGCAACCTTTATGCGCATTTATACAAACCCGGACAGATCATATCCCTGGAAGAAGCCGTACAATTTATCAAAAAATCAAAACCGGCGATGGCGGACTGATGGACATTCCGGCGTCCCCGCATAGTCCGGAAATTTTCATCCGGTGCGACGGATCCCCTCAACTGGGATTAGGCCATGTCGTTCGCTGTTTAGCGCTGGCATGCGAGCTACGCGATACCTACGGCATGCATCCGGGATTCGCCATGATGGACAAAGGGGTTGCGGAAACCCTGGTTGCCCGGGAACAATTCCCGGTCTTCATAAAACCGGAGGCGTTTGAGGAAATTCAATGGATCGACTCTCTGCTTAACGAGCATCGGCCCAAGGGGTTGATTTTGGATATTCGCACGCAACTTCCCGCCACGGAACTGTATCGCTGGCGCGACGCCGGAATTACGGTCGCGGTTATTGACGACCCCGGCGACCGTCGGCAAGCAGCAGACCTTGCCTTCTACCCGCCCGTGCCCCAGATGGCCAAGGCGGATTGGAGCCGCTTTACCGGCCGCGCCTTTATCGGTTGGGATTATCTGTTGCTGCGACGCGAATTCAGCGTGAAACGAACGCAGCCTCATAACCCGGTTCCTTCGATCCTGGTAACCATGGGCGGAAGCGACCCCGGAGGCTTGACCCTGTTGGCACTGAAGGCCCTCTGCGACGTCACGGAACCCTTCCGTGCCCGGGTGGTACTGGGGCGTGCTTTTTTGCACGACCAAGCCCTGGAAGAACTGCGTCCCGGGTTGCCGGACAAATTCGAGTTTCTACGTGATGTGAGCGATATGCCTGCGTTAATGGCCGATTCCGATCTGGCCGTTGCGGCTTTCGGCGGCACCGCTTACGAACTGGCTGCACTTAATATCCCGGCGGTCCTGTTGGGACTGACCGAGGACCATGCCACCTCGGCCCGTGCACTTGACGATGCCGGAATGTCTATCTCGCTCGGTGATTATCGCCAGGTCCCGGAGACGCGCCTGGCGGAAGCGGTTACGGAGTTATTGGCCACCCCCTCACTGCGGCAAACCATGCGCAATGCCTGTACCATCGTGGACGGCAAAGGCGCACAACGCATAGCCGGGCGGATAAACAACGCGATGGCTCATGCAATGCATAGAAATGCGGCACCAGAAACAACCATGCAGGAGAAGCCATGATCCAGTGGAGTTGCATCGACAGTTTTCCCGGCAATCACACGGCCGCCGATTTAACACGGCCCAGACCCTGTCCGGTTTGCGGCGGCGGCAAGAAAAAAGAGATCCTGGCCATGCCGGGTTTTCAATTTTTCACCGACGACGCCGATCGGCCCAAACATGTCGACGTACGCCAGGTCCAGTGTCTGGAGTGTTTTGCACTGCATCTCGACCCGGCCTATTCCCCGCGGGGCTTCGAAATCCTTTTCGCCGAGGCAGGCTGTTCCTACGGGGCCACGGAAGGCCGCCCCATGGAACAATTGGAATGGCTCAACAAACATAACCTTTTAAGTGAAAACCGCAGCCTTTTGGATGTCGGCTGCTACGAAGGCAATTTCCTGGCCCTGATGCCCGACACCGTCAACCGCATCGGTGTGGACATCGATGCCCCGGCCATCGAAAGAGGTCGCCGAAAACTGGCGGACAAAGGGGTGGTGTTGATCCATGGGGATTTCAACCGGGTCCATCTCCCGGCGACCCCAGATACGATTACCATGTTCCATGTTTTGGAACATTTACCCGACCCCTTCGCCACCCTGATGAATCTCAGGAACCAGTCGGGACCGGAAACCCGCTTGGTCGTTGAAGTTCCCATACTCGAAAACGGCTTCACCAATGACATCAACGGTTTTTTCTCGGTCCAGCATATGACGCACTTTAGCCGGGCCAGCCTGAAAAACGTACTCAAGCGCTCCGGATGGGTTATCGAAGAGCAATTGGAGCAGCCCGGCTACAACGGATGTCGCGTACTCTGCCGCCCGACGGCACCGGAGGCAGAAATCGCCCCGGTGGCAGCCGACTGCACGACACTCGGCGACTATCTCGCACATTACCGGAATACGGTAAGAGCGGCATGCGCAAAATTATCTTCCTTGCCCCGGGAAGGATATGTCGTGATCTGGGGGGGAGGCCTGCATACCGAGTTCCTCTACCATTGCACCGACCTATTCAAAGCCTCCGACCGAAACTTTCTCATCGTTGACAAGGACCCTCTCAAACAGGGCAAAACCTGGCGGGGTATCCCTATCCATGCTCCGGAAATTCTCCGGGATATCAACGATGCAGAAACATCCCTGGTCATTTCCAGTTATGCACACCAGGAAAGTATCCACAGGGAAGCCTCCGACGAATGGCAATGGCAGGGTAAGGTCATTGAACTTTATGACACAATAAGAATTTACTGATTTTTGAAAAAAGGCACCGATAACTCCGGATCTATTTTATGAATTACCTTTTTGTTGTACCACGCGACAACTGCTTCGGTTTTTTAACGATACCACCCGGAGTAGTATATGTTGCAACAAGTTTAAAAGAAACCGGAAGGAATGTTTACGGCATTCACTTAAACTACGAATCCGACACAAAGGAATCACTCAAAAAAAAGATCATCGACAACAATATCGATGTTTTGTGCATCGGAGGACTGTCCGATCAATATAACGAGATTAAACGCACCATTGATCTCTCTAAACAAATAAAACCCGATCTAATTATTGTCGTCGGAGGTGGTTTAATTACGGCACAACCGACCTTGATAATGGAAAACATCGGTGCCGACTACGCCATTGTCGGCCAGGGGGAGATCACTATTTGCGAACTCGCGGAGGCCCTTGAAGGCAAAAAACCGATCCGCGATGTTGCCGGGATCGTGTATTTTGAAAACCAAGCACTTGTCTGCAATGAAAATCGCCCTGAAATCCGGGAACTGGACACGGTAACCAATCCGGATTATGACATTTTCCCCTATACCCAGGTGCCCAATGATCCGATAAATATCAATGGTGACTTCAAACGCACCGTCAATATAACGGCCAGCCGATCGTGCCCGTACAATTGTACTTTTTGCTATCACCCGAGTGGCACGACTTACCGACAGAGAAGCATTGAGAATATTTTCAGGGAAATCGATTTCTTATTATCAAAATATGACATCGAGCACCTTCTCATCATAGATGAACTATTTGCCATTGACGAAAACCGGGTTTCGGAGTTTTGCGAAGCAATTGCAAAATACGATGTTACCTTTTCAGTGCAACTGCGCGTTGATGGCATCGATGAAAATCTATTGCTTAAATTAAAAAATGCCGGATGCACTTCGATAAGTTACGGTCTCGAGAGTGCCGACAACTCCATCCTAAAAAGCATGAAAAAAGGCACCGATATCTCCCAAATCGAAAAGGCCCTGTCCTTAACCAGGAAAATCGGTTTTTTTATTCAGGGGTATTTCATATTTGGCGACATCGAAGAGACCATGGGGACGGTCAACACCACGATCAGGTGGTGGATGAAACACCTGGAGTACGGCATAAATTTGGCGATGATCAGGATTTTCCCAGGGAGTTATTTATACCAACATGCCATAGAGCAATCGATCATCACCGATCAAATGCAATATATCGAGAACGGATGTCCGCTCATCAATATATCGAAACTTACCGATCAAGAGTTTGCCGGATTGATAAAAAAATCACCTATCTTAATTCGGAATTTCTCGGTCTGACATCCGGCATAGAACTGGAATCCATGAACGACGATGGTTCCCATGCCATCTCGGTAGAGTGCATGGCCTGTGGGTCTAAGAACCAGTTTCCGAATGTTGCCTTTGAGTACAGAAATGTCAATTCCGCCAATTCTTTTTGCTGCAAAACATGTTTTCAAAAAATCAACGCACAGCCTTCTAAAATCATTTCGAAAAATACCTACAAACACCTATTAGACTCGTGTTTGGAAAAATATTTTTCAGACAAATTATCCGGCGGCAAAAAAGTTGCTATCTGGGGAGTAACGGAAAAGTCATTGGCCTTATTACTTGGGTCCAAAGCCCTCAGGGACCATGTTGTTTGTGTTGTTGACAGAGATTATGAAATAAAAAACAAAAAAGTTATGAATAAATTCGATGTCTTTCCTCCAACCAAGCTAGTCGATTTGGATTTCGATTACCTGATCATAGGAGCAGTCGGCTATGAAAAAGACATCCTTAACAACCTGAAAAGCATGAACGTGAATGTCGACGTTTTGGACATTTAGTTGTTTAACCATGAAATTATTCACATCATACAAAAAGGTCTTGTTATGAAGGTTGTCATTTTTGCCGGCGGGATGGGTACACGCATTGCCGAAGAATCTCATCTCCGGCCCAAGCCCATGATTGAAATCGGTGAAAAACCCATGCTCTGGCATATCATGAAAATCTTTGAAACCCAGGGTTTTAACGATTTTATCATCTGCCTCGGCTACAAAGGCCACAGCATAAAAGAATATTTTCTTAACTATTACGTCTATAACTCCGATGTAACTATTAACCTGCAAACAAATAGTTTTGAGGTTCACCGAACCAACTCAGAAAAATTCAGAGTAACCCTGGTGGATACAGGACTACAGACATTAACCGCCGGCAGACTCAAACGGGTACAGCACTATGTCGGCAATTCGGAGTTTCTTTTGACGTATGGAGACGGTCTGGCCGATATCGATCTCGGGCAACTTATCGACTTTCACCGGCAACACGGGAGACTGGCAACCGTCACCTCTGTACAACCGGCCGGCCGCTTCGGTTTACTCGGTCTCGAAAACGACAATCTGGTATCCAATTTCAAGGAAAAGCTCCCCGGCGACGGAGGTTGGATAAACGGTGGATTCTTCGTTCTTAAACCGGAAATTTTTTCCTACCTGCCGGAGAATGCCGACCATGTCATGTGGGAGGACTCCCTTGAAGAATTGGCCGACGACGCGCAACTGATGGCCTACAAACACCACGGTTTTTGGCAATGCATGGATGCATTGCGGGATAAGGAAATTCTTGAACAATTATGGAAATCGGGCAAAGCACAGTGGAAAATATGGGACTGATGCCGGGTTTTTGGTGCAATAAATCGGTATTCGTGACCGGGCATACGGGATTCAAGGGGTCCTGGCTCTCGCTCTGGCTGCAGCGATTGGAGGCGAAGGTCCACGGCTACGCCCTGGAGCCTCCGACCACCCCCAGCCTGTTTGAAACGGCCCGTGTAAAGGAAGGGATGCAATCCGTCCTGGGTGACATCCGCCATCTGTCGGATCTTCAACAGGCCATGCAAAAGGCCCGGCCTGAAATCGCATTTCACCTTGCGGCACAACCCTTGGTCCGTGCCTCCTACAGCACCCCCGCCGAAACCTTTGCCACCAACGTCATGGGGACGGTTCATTTTCTCGAAGCCGTCCGACATACGCCGTCGGTCCGGGTTGCCATCGTCGTTACCAGCGACAAGTGTTACGACAACCCCGAAACCCAAAGGGGTTTCCGCGAAACGGACCCGATGGGAGGCAAGGACCCCTACTCCGGCAGCAAAGGCTGTGCGGAACTGGCGACCGCCTCGTACCGCTCGTCGTTTTTCAACAACGACCGGGTTGCGATTGCCACCGTCCGGGCCGGAAACGTGATCGGCGGAGGCGATTGGGCCGCGGATCGGTTGATTCCCGATCTGGTCAGAGCGTTTACCCAAAACCGTCCTTTAGCTCTGCGTTTTCCGCAGGCGGTTCGTCCGTGGCAACATGTGCTGGAACCTTTACGTGGCTACCTGAAGCTTGCCGAACGCCTGTGGCATAAACCGGACGGTCTCGACAGGGGATGGAATTTCGGTCCGCGGTGTGAAGATGCCCGCCCCGTAGTCGATGTGGTTCGCACGGCGGCCCGTATCTGGGGAGATGGCGCACGTTGGACCGCCGACTCGGCTGCCTCTCCCGCCGAATCCCGCTACCTGTATCTCGACTGTTCCGGGGCCAGGGATCACCTGCACTGGACACCATCCATATCCCTGGATCGGGCTCTCGCCTGGACCCTTGATTGGTACCGCTGCCACGCGGAAGGCACAATCGATATGCGAGCCTTTACCGAAGATCAGATCACCTCGTACGAAGCCTTGGCCGTATCCGGCCCGGGATGTGATACATACGGAATGGGAGCCTGTTGTGCCTGATAAACGAGAGCAGCAATTGCGACAGAAAGCCATTGAAGCGGCTATCGACTATTGCCGACATGTCCACACTGCGCCAAAAAAACCGTTTGCCCCCGGGGACCGCATTCCTTACGGTGGTCGCATTTTCGACGAACAGGACATGGCCCATCTGGTCGATGCCTCCCTCGATTTCTGGCTGACCGCCGGCCGTTATGCCGACCGTTTTGAGGCGGCATTGGCCGATTTTCTGGGCGTTGACTATTGCTCCCTGACGAATTCGGGATCTTCGGCGAACCTGCTGGCCTTCATGGCCCTGACTTCTCCGACTCTGGGAGAACGGAGGATCAAACCCGGCGATGAAGTTATCACCGTAGCCGCCGGATTCCCCACCACGGTCACACCCATCCTTCAATACGGTGCCGTCCCCGTCTTCGTCGACGTTTCCCTGCCGACGTACAATATCGACGTCACCCGGTTGGATGCTGCCCTCTCCGGCCGAACCAGGGCCGTCATGGTGGCCCATACCCTGGGCAACCCCTTTGATCTTCAGGCCGTAAAAGCCTTCTGCGAAAATAACGATTTGTGGCTGATCGAAGACAATTGCGACGCCCTGGGATCCCGTTACCGGATCGGCGACACCTGGCATTATACCGGCACCGTCGGCCACTTAGGCACATCCAGCTTTTACCCGCCGCACCACATGACCACCGGTGAAGGTGGCGCGGTCTACACCAACGATCTGCGGTTAAAAAAGCTGGTCAATTCCTTCCGCGACTGGGGCCGCGACTGCTGGTGCGCCTCCGGGCATGACAATTCCTGCGAAAAGCGCTTTTCCCGGCAGTTCGGCGAACTTCCCTACGGATACGACCACAAGTATGTTTATTCGCATTTTGGGTACAACCTGAAACTTACGGACATGCAGGCAGCCATAGGCTGTTCCCAGTTGGAGAAGTTGCCTTCCTTCATCGTTGCGCGAAAGAACAATTGGCGCACCCTGAAAGCCGGGCTTGTCGCCATGCAGAAATGGTTTATCCTGCCCGAAACCACACAAAATTCGGATCCCGCCTGGTTCGGATTCCCCATCACGGTTAAATCCGGAGCCCCTTTTACAAGGGATCAAATCGTCGCAAAGCTCGAAGAAAACGGTATTCAAACCCGCATGCTGTTCGCCGGGAACCTGGTCAAACATCCCTGTTTTGACGACATGCGCCGTTCCGGTTCCGGATTCCGCATCATCGGGGATCTCGCTGTTACCGACCAAATCATGCATGACACGTTCTGGCTCGGTGTCTACCCCGGGCTCGACGACCGGATGCTCGGGCATATGATCCATGTCATCCAGAAATCCGGGGAATCCCTATGCAAGTAACCGTCAGAGAAACGCCGCTCAAAGGCTGCTACGAAATCCTGCCGGCGGTCCTGGGCGATGAACGCGGCTCCTTTATCAAAACATTTCATGCCCCCGCCTTTTCCCGGCACGGCCTCTGCACGGATTGGCGGGAAGAATATTTTTCCGTATCGCAACAGGGCGTACTGCGGGGATTGCATTTTCAAACCCCGCCCCATGATCACGCCAAGCTGGTCTACTGTGTCGGGGGTGCGGTGCTGGATGCGGTCGTCGATTTGCGCAGGGAATCGCCCGACTACGGCCAACATGCGACCATTGAACTGAATCCGGACAAGGCCAACATGCTGTACATCCCGGCAGGCATGGCACACGGGTTTTATGTCCTCCGCGGCCCGGCGACCATGATGTATAAAGTTTCGACGGTTTACAGCCCCGGACACGACAGGGGCATCCTCTGGAACTCCGCCGGCATACCATGGCCCGACGACAATCCGCTCATCTCCCCCAGAGACGCCGCATTTGAGGCTTTTTGCGATTTTGAATCACCTTTTTCCTGACAGGACTACCCGCATGAATGTACTGGTAACCGGAGCCACCGGCTTTATCGGCCGACATACCGTAACCCGCCTCCTGCAAAAGGGGCACCGGGTCACGGCCGTGGCGCGTGATGCGACCCGGGCCATGGAAATGCCATGGTTCGACCGGGTGCATTTCAAGGCCTGTGACATTCACCGTCCGGACACCGACCCGGATCTTTTCGGAATCCAGGATGCGGTCATGCATTTGGCATGGCCGGGGTTACCCGATTACAAATCCCTCGTTCACATGGAAGAGACACTGCCGGCCGACTACCGATTTCTGAAAAAAATGATCTGCAGCGGTATAAAAAACCTGGTCGTTACCGGCACCTGTTTTGAGTACGGAATGCAAAACGGCATGCTCGACGAAAATATGCCAACCTTTCCGGCAACGCCCTATGGATTGGCAAAAGACAGCCTGCGGAAATTCCTGCAAATGCTCCGGACCAGGCATCCCTTTGCCATGAAATGGGCGCGGCTGTTTTACACCTACGGCGAGGGGCAAAACCCCGGCAGCCTTCTGGCCCAGTTAAACAGCGCCCTCAATCGGGGCGACACCGTGTTTAACATGTCCGGCGGCGAGCAGTTGCGAGACTATCTGCCGGTAGAACGTATGGCCGACATCCTCGTGGAGCTTGTGGAAAACCCCGGACTGGACGGTATTGTGAATATCTGCAGCGGCCAACCGGTTTCGGTACGACGCCTGGTCGAGGATCATATCGCCCACCGCGACTCCCGGATGAAACTGAATGCCGGATATTACCCCTATCCGGATTACGAGCCGATGGCCTTCTGGGGGGATGACACCCGGTTGCGCCAATGGCTCACGGGGTGCGAACCGGTAAAAAGCGCATAACTTTAGACCCACGGACACTATGTTCCTTTGCCGCAAAAGACAGGATCTCTGATGCCAGACGCCGCCAAGCACAGCGACCTTCAGAACGCCCTGGAGGAGCTTTTCACCCCCTCTTTCGAAAAAAAGACCCCCTTCCATCCTCTTGCGGGAGCCTTTGCCTTCTACGGCGCCGGCGGACTGGGGAAGTTGGGGTATCAATTATTCGAGAAAATCGGCATAAAACCGACCTGTTTTCTGGATATGAATCGCGAATCATCGCAGCTTTATGGAATTCCCGTCCGGCACCCGGAAGATCTCCCGGCCGCGGATAAAGAGCCATTGACCGTCGTGATCAGTGTCGTCAACAACCCGGTGGCCCCGATCGCTGCATACCTGAAAAGCCTCGGCTATAGAAACATCCGGTATTTTTATGACGTTACCGAGGCATATCGTGAAGGAAACCTTATTTCAAATGGATGGTTTTACGGCGACCCGACACCGGAAGACAGGGAGAAAATCCCCCGCGTCTTTCATCGACTGGCGGATGATCGATCCCGCTGCGCCTATCTGCAAATGCTCTATTGGCGTTTAAAACGGGAAGAGAAAGTCTTCTGCGATTATCGCCCCGACCCGGGGACGAAATGGTACCCTCCGGACATCATCCCGCAGGGCTTCACCCCGGAGGTCATGCTCGATGGCGGCACCCACGACGGCAGCATTCTGCTCCGGCACATCGAGAAGGTCGGCACCCGGCTGGAAAAAATACTCGCCTTCGAACCGGACCCGGATAATTTCGATGCCCTGCGACGTGGCATCACGGAGTTACCGGGCGGCCGAAAAGATCACATCGAAATCCATCGCCTGGCTCTGGGCGAAAATAATGCGACCGTCCGGTTTGCGCCCCGCCGCGACCTTGCATCGTGCGTTACCGGCGACGGCGACATAGAGGTCCGGCAAATATCCATAGACTCGCTTAACCTCCGGCGGTTGGACCTGATCAAGCTGCATATCGAAGGCTCCGAATACCCGGCGGTGTGCGGGGGGATCGAAACCTTCCAGCGCTGCAGGCCGGCGATGGCCCTGACCATTTACCACAACACGGACGGTTTGTGGAAAATCCAGGAATTTCTTTTCCGGAACCTCGACAACTACCGTTTTTATATACGCCTGCACGCTTACTGCGGCATAGGCTGCATCCTGTATGCGGTACCCGGGGAATTATAAAGAAAGGGAAAGTGCTCCCGCGACGCCCCGGATAAAAACCTGTTCGTGACCCAGACACTCTTTCAGGATTTAAATACTCATGATGTCGAAAACACCCGAAATTGAAATTCCGGACTTTAAAAATCCGGCCAAGGTCGATGCCCGGCTCGAAAGCATTGTCAATGCCCTCGGTAACGCCAGCCAGATTGCCCTGGTCGTCGAGCCGAGTTCCCATTGCGATCTGCAGTGCTCCTTCTGTGCCGCCCACAGCCGGAAAGTCCGCCAAAATGTGTTCCACCCGGATACGGATAATAAAAAGCAGATGGGGCACATGACGCCTGCGACCTTCTCCGACATCGTCCATAAGCTGGAAGGGTTACCGAAACTGAAAATGCTATTCTTCCACGGCAATGGAGAACCCCTTCTGAATCCCCGGCTCGCCGACATGATCGGAGAGGCCAAGGCAGCAAACGTGGCGGAAAAAATGACCGTCGTTACCAACGGCACCTTGTTGACAGCCGGCCGCCTGCAATCCCTGATCGGAGCCGGAGTCGATATTTTCCGTGTTTCACTCGATTACATCACTCCCGAAAAATATAAAGAACATAAAGGAGTTGACTGTGTCGACAAGGTCATAAAAAACATCGAAGCGTGCATTGAGTACCTCGGGGAAAATGCACCTGACATTATCCTGAGCATCGATTGCAAAGAATGGATCGACGATAAGGACAACGTTGAGCCGCAGTTGATTTCCGCGCATTTCGGCCCGATGATCGCCGGCTATCCCAACATTTCCGTGCGGTGCACCAAAGAACATAACTGGATCGAGCAGGCCAACGGCGACGGTTCGACCTCTTTCAAAAGGTCCATGCCATGTGAACAGCCCTTTTACATGATGATGATCCACAGCGATGGCGATATCTCCATGTGCTGCGTCGATTCCAAAAAAGAATTGTTGTTGGACAACATCACAACGGTTGACCGCCTCGCCACCGTATTGAAATCGGACCGTCTTAAAACATGGCGGAAAATGCACCTCGAAGGCGATTTTACGAACTTGCCGGCATGCCGGCACTGCAACCTTTGCTCCAGTATCGAAAATCTCCTTTTCGAACAACGCCACATGTTATCCGCCCTGCTGTGATCGGACGCTATCAAACCGGGAGACATTGGATATGACAGACCAAACCGGGAAAGCTATCGCCCCCGCATCCGGGGGATCCCGACCGACGTCCCTATTGTTGGTCATATTTCCCTACACGGTGGAAAGCACCGCCAAAACCGCCCAGAAAGGGGTACGGAGTTTTTTGGCATTCCCCTACGGGGTGTTGACCCTTGCCTCCTATATCCGTTCGCACGCGAGCCACCCCGTCGATATTCATATTCTCGATCTCAATACCGTTCCCCTGTGCGATGCACCGGCCACCCTCCGGGAAGCCCTCGACCGCCACCGCCCGGATATCGTCGGCATGTCCCTGATGTTTGACGTTTCCTACAAGCATGTCGAACATACCGCGCGAGTTATCAAGACCTTCGATCCCTCCATCCTTCTGATTCTCGGCGGTGCCAGCGCGACTGCCTCCTACAACGAAATTCTGGAAGAACAGCCGGATATCGACGCGATTTGCTATGGCGAAGGTGAGTTGGCCATAACGACCCTGGTAGATGCCGCCGATCCATGGCGTGAAATCGAAAAAGATCCATGGGTTACGCGGGAGAGTCTGCATAAGGGTAAAAAGCCCTCGTCCCGCACCGTCGACAACCTGAATGAGGTTATCGATGTCGACTACGGACTTATCGATATCCAGGCCTACAGTATGAAGGAAGCTTTTTCACCTTTTGTGTCGGCACCGGAAAACGCAAAAGTTCAGCAATTTTTTCTCATTACCTCGCGGGGTTGCCCGTTTAAATGCGTGTTCTGTGCAGAACCGTCTTTTCACGGAAAATCGGTGCGGTATGCCGATGTTGACGCCATCATCGGCCACATCGACATGCTGGCATCCCGTTACGGGATGAATGTATTGACCATCTACGATGACCAGTTGCTACTGGACAAGCGCCGGGCGAAAGAATTGTTCCGGAGATTGGCTCCCTACAAATTACGCATCGAAATACCGAACGGCGTTACAGCCATCCTGATCGATGAAGAACTGGCCGGCTTGATGAAAAATGCCGGGGTGGACAGCATCTACCTCGCCATTGAATCCGGCTCGGAGTCCGTCCTCAAAAACATTATAAAAAAGCCGATCCGTCTGGACAAAATTCAACCCATCGTTAAATCCCTTCACGACGCGGAAATTTTCGTGCAGGCATTCTTCATCAACGGGTTTCCCGGGGAAACGGAACAGGACCGTCAAAAGACGCTCACATTTATTAAACAGGTTGGTATCGACTGGAGCCTTTTCAATTTCGCCTCCCCCCTGCGGGGGAGCGAGTTGTATAGAATTTGCAAGGAGAACGGTTGGATCGAGCAACGATTCCAAAAAATCGGGGATCTCGACATGACCGAATACGTCATCCGTGCCCCGGGTATCGATCCTTTACATATTGAAATGCAAACCTATCGGATGAATCTCGAGGTTAATTTCGTCAATAATTACAGGATGCGTATCGGCGATTTTGACACCGCCGCGCGTTGTTTTGAAGAAGTCATACGGCGCCATCCCCGCCATCCACTGGCCCATTACTATCTTGCTCGGGCGTTCGATGCTCAGGGGCATGACGTGCAACGCATCCGACACCACCGACAGATATACAACGATATCGTCGCGCAAGATCCCGACTGGTCGGAGCATATTGCGCATTTCGGGCTACCCCGGTCGGTGCCGGTTACCGGGGAATAAGGCAGACAGCAGACCCCGATACCGATTGTGTCAGGACAGACCGGTGGTCCTTGCGCGCCCGTGGCAGGGGCCATTAACAGACTAGATGGGAAGAGAATAGCAGACGCCATGAAAGCAGAAATCAAACCGCGGATCAACCGGGAAGAACGGACCCGGCTTGAAGAGGCCATCCCCCTGGAGACCCCCTTTGTCCTTTTTGTGGACCCTTCGAATATCTGCAATTTTCGCTGTAAGTTCTGTCCGAACGGCGATAAAAAACTGATACGAGAAACGGGAAGATGGCAAGGGACGATGGATCCCGAGCTGTTCCATAAACTCGTTGACGACCTCGGTGAATTCGACTCCCCCCTGAAAGTCCTGCGTCTTTACAAGGAAGGGGAACCGTTTTTAAACAAACACCTTGCCGACATGGTCGCCTATGCCAAAAAACGCGGCGTTGCCCGTTCGGTCGATACCACGACCAATGGATCGTTGCTAAATCTCGAAACCATTAAACCGGTGCTGGATGCCGGCATCGACCGGATCAATATCTCCGTCGACGGATTATCCGATGCGCAATTTCTCGAATTCACCGGCACCCGCGTCGACTTCGACACCTACGTAAACAACATCCGGCGGATCTACGAAATCAAGGGCGACTGCGAAATCTATATTAAAATCGTCGGCGACTATCTTTCCGTGGAGGAAAAGGAACGTTTTTTCAAGACTTTCGGGGATATTGCCGACAAAATATTCATCGAAAACATCGCCCCCTGTTGGCCCGATTTCGATGTGAAGGACCGCCTCGACCTGTCGATCAGCAAAGGCATCTACGATCAGCCGATAAGCGAAGTCTCTACCTGCCCCTATATTTTCTACTCGCTGTCGGTCAACTCCGATGGCACGGTCAGCCTGTGCTTTCTCGATTGGGCAAGAAAATTAATCGTAGGCGACATCCGGACCGAAAGTCTGAAGAGTATCTGGACCGGCGAAAAATTATTCGAACAGCGGAGTCTCCATCTTCTGGGAAAACGAAAAGAGCAGCCAATTTGCGCCGATTGCGGACAACTCACCCACTGTTTGCCGGACAATATCGATCCGTATGCCGAAATGCTCCTGAACAAACTCCGGGCGTCGCGACCATGAAAAACCTGATCCAAGTCCTCCATATTACCCCCCATCTCGGTGGCGGAGTCGGTAAAGCCCTCAGTGGCCTCGTGGAGCAAGCGGCCCAGGTGAAATCACCGGTGCATCATACCATCGCCTGTCTGGAAGAACCGGAAAAAAGGATTTTTGTCGACAGGGCAAAGGCCACCGGATGCGATGTGGTCATCGCGCCGGCCAAAAGGGAGTTGGCCACAATGGTTTCCGCGGCCGACATCGTACAACTCGAATGGTGGAATCATCCTGCCACCCTCCGGAGCCTGTGCAGCCAACCGTTTCCGCCGATGCGGTTACTCGTCTGGAGCCACGTGTCCGGTCTGCATACGCCGGTTACGCCCCCGGAATTATATCGCGCGGCGCACAGGTTCCTGTTTACCTCGCCCTGTTCCTACGAAGCCGGCCCGGTAAAAAATCTACCGGAGGAAGTAAGGAACCGCCTCGGCGTGGTGAATAGCTGCGGGGGGTTCTCCGGTTTCCCCGTAAAGGAGGAACCGGAGGGGTGCGATATAAAGGCGGGATATATCGGCAGTTTGAATTTCTCCAAACTCCACCCCCGTTACGTCGATTTCCTGGTGGCCATCAGGGAGCCTCATTTCACCGTAAAAATGATCGGCGACGAACTGAATAAGGACATCCTGCAACAACAGTGCGATCGAGCGGGACGCAGGGGACTATTGGATTTTTGCGGATTTAAAGAAAATGTCGTCGGCGAATTGATGTCGATCAATACCCTCATCTACCTGCTCAACCCCGAACATTACGGCACCACCGAAAATGCATTGTTGGAAACGATGGCCATGGGTATCGTCCCGATCGTTCTCAACAATCCCGCGGAACGTCATATCGTCGCCCCCATGAAAACGGGATTCATCATCGAATCTCCGCAGGAACTTGCCGACGCCATCGATTGGATAAAAAATAACCCCGCGCAATTTAAAGAAATGGGCAAGCGGGCTGCCATCACGACCCGAGAGCGGTTTTCCGGAAAAAAAATGGAGTCCTTGCTGACCGACCACTATCAGGAACTATTGGGCACCGACAAAGAAACCGTTTCCTTTATCGATATTTTCGGCAAAGAACCGCCCGATTGGTTCCTGTCGTGTCAAAAAACACCTCAAATCTTCGCAGAAGATACCATCGGCGAATCCATGTTAACGGACCTGTCGGTCCACGGTCTCATCGAAAAGACCAAGGGAACGGCACACCATTTCCATAAGTATTTTCCCGACAATAAAAAATTGATGCGATGGTCACATCGCCTTTCAGAAATTGCAAATGATGATAGCACACCATTTATTTAGCGTTTATCCAATTTAATAAAATGCAACAATTGCGCAAGGAGCATCCATGTTACACAAAAAAAACACCCCATTGGTTACCATTGCCATACCTAACTACAACATGGGGAAATATATTGGTGGGGCTATTGAAAGTGCACTATCACAAACCTTTACCGATTTTGAATTACTTATTGTAAACAACGTTTCAACCGATAATTCCTGGGACATTATCAAACACTATAAAAAAATGGATAGCAGGATTGTTGCCGTAAACCTGGATAGACATATACCTCTGCCGATAAAAAACTGGAATAAATGCCTCGATATTGCCCGTGGCAAATATATAGTATTTTTACATGCAGACGACATACTAAAACCGGATTTTTTAAAACTAAACCTTGAAGTTTTCGATTCAAATCCGGACTTAGGTTATGTCTTCGCCGAAAAGGAGTATATCGACGACCAAGGCAACGTCTATCCCAGCCATGTTTTTTATAAAGACAGTGGAATCATACCCGGCATGGAAGAAGCCAGGGTCAATCTCCTGGGTTGGCACACCGCACCCGTCCAAATGTTGATCAGGACGGAATGCATGCGCGAGGTCGGAGGATATGAGTTTTCCGATTGTCTCCCGGTCCTCTTACTCAATTTCGGTTGGGATGTCGGATACAGAAAAGAAATACTGGTTCAATACAGGAGGCACGAAGCTTCAGCCTCATCGATCAGCATCAAGGATAAAACCTTGATCCAGGTGCTGTATCTGACCAAAATGATGGCCTTGAACCTGTTCCTCCCCCCCGGGACAGAACGGCTCGAGGAACTTAAACCGGAAATCAAGAAAAACACGGCCATGGCCTGCCTCAAGGCTTATTGCATGGACGTGTTGGGTCGCAACGAAAACAGTCTGTGTCGCGAATACATGCACCTCGCCCGGGGCTTCTGGGAGGGAGTCTGCGACAACCCTCTCTATCAATTCCTCGAAAAAGCTTGCCTGAAATGCGACTGGACGCCGGAGGCCTTGAATAAAGCATGGTCCGCCATCGCCCCCCCCACGCCGGGAACAGCACCCCCGTATCCGCTTCCGGAGGGATCGCGGCCCTTTACGGCAAAAAACATCTCCCGACAGGCACCGGTCGATGCTATCATTCCGCCGATGCCATAAGGCATTTAACAACCGAAATCCCTTTTCGACGCAGCAAAGGATAAAACCTTGTACGCTTCCGCTCTGATCGCCACACTCATAAAGCACTTTGACAAAAGCCTGTACGTCTATCCCGGCGGCACCATCGCCCCTATTTTCCATGAATGCAAGGCCGCCGGGGTCGAATTGATCTGCACCAAGGCCGAGCAGGGAGCCGGTTACATGGCCATCGCCGACGCGATCACCGCTGACGGCCCCGGTTTCGTTGCCGTGACCAGCGGGCCCGGCGCCACCAACCTGATCACCTGTGTTGCGGATGCCTTTTACGACAGCATTCCCCTGGTGGTCTTTACCGGTCAGGTCGGCACCGCCGACCTGGGGCGGGCACCGGACCTGCGACAGCGCGGTTTTCAGGAAGTCCCCACCCCCCGCATGGTCGAACCGATCACCAAGGGTGTCTGGCAACCCGGAACCCCTGAGGAACTCGGCGATGCCCTGCTGGAGGGGACCCGTCTGGCCCTCGATGGCCGACCGGGACCGGTGGTGATCGATCTGCCCATGAACCTGCAAATGAGTGCCCTGGAAGAAGCCGACCGCCATGCCTTTGCCGCCCGGCTGGCGGACTTTTTTGCCGCCCCGGAACCGATTAGTCCCTGTCCGGAAGCTTTCCCGGCGGCGGTAACATCGGCCCTTTCCACCGCCCGGCGCCCGTTGCTGCTGGTCGGCGGCGGTGCTCCCGGCGCTGCCCCGCAACTGCGCCGGTTGGCCGAATCATGGAATCTGCCGGTCGTTTCGAGTATGCGCGGCATCGGGGTTTTGCCCACCGACCATCCGCTGAATGCCGGATGGATCGGCCATACCGGCATGCCCTGGGCCAACCGGGCCCTGTTCGAAGCCGACTGTCTGCTGGTCATCGGCAGCCGGCTGGATATAAGACAAACCGGCAATCAACTGGCGGCCTTTGCCGACAAGAAGATTTTCCAGGTCGATCTCGACGTCGCGGAATTGCAAAATGCACGGCTCGACAATGTGACCGGCGTGCACTGTTCAGCAGAAGCGTTTTTGGAGGCCTTTTTGCCCCTCGTGCCGCCCCCCTGCGACCGCGAAGAATGGTTGCAGCACATCCGAAACTACCGGGCAACCATGCCACTGTGCGACCACGGCAAGCAACAGGGAGTGGCCCCGGACGAGCTCTTAAGCTATATCGATCGGGCCACCAAAGAGAAGGTTACGACAGTCGTGACCGGGGTCGGTTCCCATCAGCAGTGGGCAGCACGGTATTTTTCCTTCGACTACCCCCGCAAGTGCCTGCTGACCTCCGCGGGCCACGGCACCATGGGATATGCCCTGCCGGTAGCCCTCGGCGCAGCCAAGGCTGATCCCGACCGACTGGTATTGTGCGTGGACGGCGACGGTTCTTTTCAACTGAACATCCAGGAATTGGCCCTGTCGGCGGAACTGAACCTGCCCATCAAAATCGTGCTATTGGACAACAGTCGACTCGGCATCGTTTCCCAGTTCCAGCGCATCACCTTCGCCGACGACCCGGTCACCGGGGATTTTTGCAATCCGGACTTCCGTGCCATTGCCGAAGCCTACGGCGTCCGGGCCTTCGACCTGGAGACCTTCGACCCGGCCGTGGTCGATGCCTTTTTGCAGACCGACGGACCGACTCTGCTCCATGCCCGGGTTCAGCATGATGCGCCCGTCTCCCCCATGTTGCTGGGCGGACAGACCCTGGACGGCATGTGGTATCAATGATCAACAATACTTTTGGCCGGTTGGCCCCGGAATACCGAAAGGGCCGCCGTAGTAAAGGGATGCATCCCGCATGACAAACAAAACGCCATCCGATCGGATCGTTTTCGTAACCGGGGCCAGCCGCGGTATCGGCAAAGCGATTGCCCGCCGCTTTTTGCGCGACGGTTACCCCGTTGCAGCATGTTACTGTTCCCACCCGGAAGGGGCGCACGAACTGGCGGCTGAATTCCCCGCGGCTCTGCCCGTGCAGGTCGACACCGGGGACCGGCAATCGATCCGCCGGGCATTGTACAACTGTACGGGGCATTTCGGTGGCCCGGTGGCGATCCTGGTCAACAACGGCGCCATCGCTCAGGAAAAACCCTTTTTGGACCTGATGGACGAAGACTGGGATCGCATGCTGGGCATCAATCTGCGCGGTCCTTTCGCCCTGGCCCAGGAGGTCCTGCCGGATATGCTCGACGCCGGCTGGGGCCGGATCATCAACCTGGTCTCCATCGGGGGGCAATGGGGCGGCATGAACCAGGTCCACTACGCCGTGGCCAAGGCCGGTTTAATCAATCTCACCCGCTCGCTGGCCAAATTGTATTCCCGCAAAGGGATTACCAGCAATGCCGTGTCTCCCGGCCTGGTAGCCACCGACATGACGGCTGCCGAACTCGCTTCGGAAGCAGGTCGGGACAAGGTCGACAGCATCCCCTCGGGACGCCTCGGCACCACCGGAGAAATCGCCGCCGCCGTAAGCTGGCTGGCTTCCGATGAAGCGGCCTACGTTACGGGCCAGACACTCAACCTAAACGGGGGAATGTATTTTGACTGAATATGCCGGAAAAACCCTGATGTTTGTCGGCGGCGGCATAGAAGCTCTGCCGGGCATCGAAAAAGCCCGCGACCTCGGTCTGCACGTGGTGGTCAGCGACATGAATCCGCAAGCACCGGGGCTGCAGGCGGCCGACGGGCGTTTGATCGCCAGCACCTACGACGTAGAGGCCACTCTTACCGAAGTCCGGCGCTATCACCGGGAAGTCCGGCCCATCGACGGTGTCATGTGTCTGGCCACCGATGTGCCGTTGACCGTCGCCGCGGTCGCCGCCGACCTCGGTTTGCCCGGCATCCCCGTCGAAGTTGCGGCCCGCGCCATGGACAAATTGGCCATGAAAGAAAAATTTGCCGCCGATGGCGTGGCTATCCCCTGGTTCAGTGCGGTGGAATCGGTAGAACACCTGCAAACCCTGGTGAAGGAACAGGGCTTGCCGCTGGTACTCAAACCGGTTGACAGCCGCGGCGGGCGCGGAGTGCAGCGTTTGACCCCGGAGGTGAATCTGGTTTCCGCCTATGAACGCGCCATCGTGCAATCGCCCGGCGGTCGGGTCATGGTCGAGCGGTACCTTCCGGGACCGCAGATCAGTACCGAAAGTATTGTACTGGAGGGCAGCTGTCATACGCCGGGTTTTGCCGATCGCAACTACGAATTTATTGATCGCTATGCGCCCCATTTCATTGAAAACGGCGGTACCATGCCGAGTTTTTTACCGAGCGAAACGCGTACAGCTGTACGCGACCTGGTACAAAAAGCGGCGGCCAGTCTCGGTGTAACCCGGGGCGTGGTCAAGGGCGACATCGTGGTCAGCGACGGAAAACCTTACGTTATCGAACTGGCGGCACGGCTTTCCGGCGGATGGTTCTGTACCCATGAGATCCCCCTCAACGTCGGCGTCGATCTGGTCCTCGCCATGATCCGCCTGTCTTTGGGGCTACCGGTAGACGGAAACGCCCTGCAGCCGCGATTCGAGCAGGGGGTGGCCCTGCGGTTGATTTTCCCGGAACCGGGGCGCGTCCTATCCATCGAGGGCGAGGATACGGCCCGGGCCTTGCCGGGCATATCCATGGTACGCCTGACCGCCTCTCCGGGTGACATCCTACGTCCCCCGACAGATTCCAACGCTTCGGCAGGATTGGTTATCGCCGTAGCAAAAGACCGTGAGGAGGCGATTCTCCGCGCCGAACAGGCGGTGAACGCCATCAACGTAACGACGGAGGCCGTATGAAGGTGTTGATGATTGCCGCCCATCCCGACGACGAGGTTCTCGGCGCCGGCGGGGCCATCGCCCGCCATGTGGAAGACGGTGACAGCGTCAGCATCCTGATCCTCGGCAGCGGTCTGTCTTCGCGTCTCGACGCCCCCGGACAACTGGACCCGCAGGCATTATCCGCCCTGCGCACCGAAGCTTCACGGGCCGCCGCAATTCTCGGCGTTACCGACCTGCGTTTGCGCGATTTTCCCGACAATCGCTTTGACCGCGTGGACCTCCTCGATATCGTCAAAGCCATCGAAACCGTCGCCGAAGAAATCATGCCGGAAGTGGTCTATACCCATCATCCCGACGATCTCAACGTCGACCACCGGCGCACGGCCATGGCCACCCTTACCGCATTCCGTCCGCTACCGGGCAGTACCGTACGGCGTATTTTGGCCATGGAAGTCCCCTCGGCCACCGGCTGGGGAGACCCTTCCCGGCCTTTTGCCCCGACCGTCTTTCTGGACATCGCCGCGGTACTGGACAAAAAGCTGGCCGCCATGGAGGCCTACGCAGGCGAACTTCGCCCCTTCCCCCATGCCCGCTCGCTGCCCTCTATGGAGGCCCGGGCAAAAGCCCATGGCAGCCAGGTCGGTCTCGAAGCCGCCGAACCCTTCGTTTTACTGCGTGAGATCCTGCCATGAAACCGGATATAAGCGGGCTGCGCATCGTCTATATCGGCGCGAGGATCGTCGGGCACCACTGTCTCAAAGCCTTGCTGGAGGCTGGTGCCCATATCGCCGGAGTCCTGTACCTTGATGAGTCGAAATCCGGCGTTACCGTAGCGCACTGTTCCTTCGACGACCTTATCCGCGACTACCGGCTCAACGCGCGCCCTTTCACCTCGCTGCACGATCCGGATATTCTCGTTTGGATGCGGGCCTGCCGGCCCGACGTCGGCATGGTCGTCGGCGTGTCCCAACTGGTAGGGGAAGCTTTGCTGGCCACCCCGCGACAGGGGTTCATCGGCATGCACCCGACCCTCCTTCCCGGAGGACGGGGACGCGCACCCATCCCCTGGACATTGATCAAGGGGCTGCAGCAAACCGGGGTCAGTTTATTCTGGTGCGACCCAGGAGCCGACACGGGCGACATATTGCTGCAGGAATCCCTGCCCGTTTACTACGAAGACACGGCCGGTGTCCTCGGGGCGCGAACCGATGATGTAGCTGCACAGCTACTGGTGAAAAGCTTGCCATTGCTGGCTTCGGGGCAACCGCCGCGTATCCCGCAGGATGACGCCAAAGCAACAGTCTGGCCGCGCCGCCGGCCGGAGGATGGCATTATCGACTGGGCCTGGCCCAAACGCCGGATCTACGACTGGGTACGGGCGTTAACCCGGCCGTACCCAGGCGCTTTCACCTACGCCGGAGATCGAAAACTTTTCATCTGGAGTTGCCGCGAATCCCTGGATGAGCGCAAAGCTGCCCCAGGTACCGTCATCGCCCTTTTGCCCGGGGGCATACTGGTGGCATGTGGAGAAGGAAATGTACTGCTTTCCGACCTGCAATGGGAAACCGGAGCCGCCTTTGCAACCGGAGATACGTCTATCGTTCCGGGTCAAATTCTGGGAGCCCTGCCATGAACAGGCTTTGCCTTTTCTCCATATATCACCTTAACCTGATGTTTTCTTCCATTGCGGAAGAACAGCGCCCAGAGGTCGTACGGCGGTGCTACTGGCCCCTGCTGCGCCTGATTCGCCGGTACGAGCTGCCCCTCGGCATCGAGGCTTCGGGCTACACCCTCGAAGCGATCCATGCCATCGATCCGGCATGGGTCGCCGAACTGCGCGATCTTTGCGAAAACGGGCCCGCGGAATTTATCGGCAGCGGTTATGCCCAGATCATCGGCCCCCTGGTACCGGCCGACGTCAATCGGGACAATCAGCGGTTGGGGCTGCAAACCTATAAAAAAATCCTGGGCTTCCAGCCGCAATTGGCGCTGGTCAACGAACAGGCCTACGCCGCCGGTCTGATCCCGATTTACCGTCAGGCAGGGTATCGCGCCATCGTTATGGAGTGGGACAACCCCGGCAGCAACCACCCCGACTGGGACCCTGATTGGCGCTACCTCCCCCAGCACGCCCTCGGGCCGGACGGCACCGCCTTGCCGGTGATCTGGAATAAATCGATCCCGTTTCAGAAATTTCAGCGCTACACCCACGGAGAAATCGAGTTGCCGGAATATCTCGATTTCCTGTCGTCCCATCGCAATGACGACCCGCGGACCTTTGCCCTTTACGGCAACGATGCCGAAATTTTCGATTTTCGCCCCGGGCGCTTTGACACCGAGGCCGAAATCGGAGAAAAAAGCGAATGGCTGCGCATAGCCCAACTATACAAAGCGCTGCTCTCCGATAACCGGTTTTCCCTGATCGGACCGCACAAGGTCCTGGATTTTCTGGAATGCCCCGGCGCAGGCAACCGACTGCGGCTTGAAACAGCGGCGCAACCGGTTCCGGTAAAAAAACAGGCCAAATACAACGTCGTGCGCTGGGGGCTCACCGGTCGCGACGACATGGCCCTCAATACCGCTTGCTGGCGTCTCTATCAGGCCATCGCCGACAACCCCGCCTGTACCGATGCCGACCGGCGGGAACTCTGCTACCTCTGGAGCAGCGATTTCCGTACGCACATCACTGCCGAGCGCTGGCAGAATATGCAATCCCGCTTGACCGCCCTGCAACAGCGCCTGGTACCGCCATGCCCGGCACATGTCCGTATTCCCTCCGGGAAAAAACCGCAACCATTCACAACAGGGCAGGAAGGTTCCTTTTTCATCATCGAAACCGCGACGCAAAAACTCCGCCTTAACCTGCGGCGCGGCATGGCCATCGACGGTTGGTGGAACAAACAACTATCCTCCGCCCCCCTCATCGGAACCCTGCCCCACGGTTATTTCGATGACATCCAGTTCGGCATGGACTATTACACCGGCCATTTTGTTCTGGAAGTCGCGGGCCGACACAAAATCACCGATCTCGTTGCGGTAGAGCCCCGGATAGAATACGGAAAGAAGAACATGATCCTGACGGCAGAGATCCCGACTCCCGTCGGGCCGGTGATCAAAACCATCCGTGTTGATGCCATCGAACCCCGCATAGAAATCGGTCATCATTTTCACTGGCCTGCATGCCCCCTTGGCACTTTGCGATTGGGGCACGTCACCCTTAATCCGGATGCCTTTGATGGATCCTCCCTGTTTTTCCGGAGCCATAACGGCGGCTACACGCCCGAGACCTTTTTGTTACACGGCGAACCGATCAACCACCTGACCCCGGTGTCGACTCTGGTGTCGGCCAACAATGCCCTCGGTATGACCTCGGGTCTGGCCGAACTCGGCGACCGCCTGAAGTGGATCCGGGTCCAAAGCGACAAAACCTCGGCGGCCCTGACCGGTCATATCGTCCATGCTCCCGTGAACCATCACTATCTGTATCGTCTTGCCCTGTCCGCCATGGAAATGGACGATACCGCCTGTCGCGTACGGGAACGCCATTGTTTTCATGATCGACGGATTTGCCTTACCATCACCTCAGGAAACTGAACCGCTCCCGTCTCCGCTCTCCGGTGTTTCAATCTCACGGGAATGGCCATGCCCGCCCGGGCACCGCAAATCGCGCCTTCTCCCCGCCATAGAAAAAATTCCTCCACATAAAAAAAAACCTAAAGTTTGTGCCGACCTTGCCGATATGAATATTGAACCCTGGGGATAATGAAATACAGCCAGCATAGGATTGCAGGTACATCAGTTTCATTTGAACGGAAACAGAAAACACTATTCGGCTAAGCAGGGCATGGATGCCCTGACTCAACTTTCACGGAGGAAAAATCATGGCTATCACTATCAACACCAACGTACAATCCCTCAACACCCAGCGCAGCCTTTCCAAATCCCAGAATGCGCTCGGAAAATCGATGCAGCGCCTGTCTTCGGGACTGCGCATCAACAGCGCCAAGGACGATGCCGCAGGTCTGGCCATCTCCGACCGCATGAGCTCCCAGATCAAGGGTATGAACCAGGCGGTGCGCAATGCCAACGACGCTATTTCCTTCTCCCAGACGGCGGAAGGCGCGTTGGGCGAGATGACCAATATCCTGCAACGCATGCGCGAACTGTCCGTACAGTCCGCCAATGCCACCAACAGCACCGACGACCGTACCGCGCTCAACAGCGAATTCTCCGAACTGAGCTCGGAACTTGACCGCATCGTCGACACCACCAAGTTCAACGGTCAGAAGCTGCTCGATGGCACCTACGCCAGTTCCAATGCGGCCGTATTCCAGGTCGGCGCCAATGCCGGCGAGAAAATCTCGGTCGCTATCGGTAACGTGGACGTCAGTGCCCTCGGCCTTGATGCGGCGGCCATCACGACGGCCGGAAACGCCTCGACCTCCATCACCGCTATCGACGGCGCGCTGAACAGCGTTGACTCCCTGCGCGGCACCCTCGGCGCCAAGCAGAACCGCTTCGAGTCGACCATCGCCAACCTGAACAACGTTTCGGAAAACCTCTCCGCCGCGCGCTCCCGTATCGTCGATGCGGACATCGCCACGGAAACGTCCGAAATGACCAAGATGAACATCCTGCAGCAGGCCGGCGTCTCGATCCTGGCGCAGGCCAATCAAAGCTCCCAGCTGGCCCTGTCCCTCATCGGGGGGTAAAAGGCAAGACTGAGTAAAGGCGTGGTCCCCCATGGACCACGCCGACTCACAGGGCTTTACCATTAACCCGTAAACGACGGTTTCGGGGGCTGGCCCGGGAGAACATTCACAAAACAAAAGATATAAATCTATCTCGGGTTACTGCCGGGCGGGAGACATTATCCTCGTCGCCGGCCCGGATGATCGATAAAGCACATATCGAGCCCCCTTAATTGCCATGGAAGGGGGGTGAAACCGACCAAAGTATTTTTAACTTTTTATCGGTAAGGAGTAGTTCGAAAAAATCGGGCACGGAAGCCCGGAAAACTAATTTTCATGGAGGAAAACCATGGCATTAACAATCAATACCAACGTTCAGTCGTTGAACGCACAGCGCAACCTGTCGAAATCGCAGTCGTCGCTGTCCAACTCGATGCAGCGCCTGTCTTCGGGCCTGCGCATCAACAGCGCCAAAGACGACGCCGCAGGCCTCGCCATCTCCGACCGTATGAGTGCCCAGATCAAGGGCATGAACCAGGCGGTACGTAACTCCAACGATGCCATCTCTTTCGCCCAGACGGCGGAAGGCGCATTGGGCGAGATGACTAACATCCTGCAGCGCATGCGCGAACTGTCCGTACAGTCCGCCAACGGTACCAACAGCACCGATGACCGTACCGCACTTAACAGCGAATTCGGCGAATTGAAAAATGAACTCGACCGTATCGTCGATACCACCAAGTTCAACGGTCAGAACCTGCTCGACGGTACCTATTCCGCTTCGGATGCTGCCGTCTTCCAGGTCGGCGCCAACGCCGGCGAGAAGATCTCCGTTGCCATTGGCAATATGGACACCAACGCCCTCAGCGGCGGCGGAACTACCGTTAATGGAGCTACCATAGCCTCCGCAGGTGGGGCCTCCACCGCTATCGCGTCCATTGACGGCGCCCTGAACCAGGTCGACTCCCTGCGCGGCAACCTCGGTGCCAAGCAGAACCGTTTCGAATCGACCATCGCCAACCTGAACAACGTCTCGGAGAACCTCTCCGCCGCGCGCTCCCGTATCGTCGATGCGGATATCGCCACGGAGACCTCCCAGATGACCAAAATGAACATCCTGCAGCAGGCCGGTGTATCGATCCTGGCGCAGGCCAACCAGACCCCGCAGCTGGCCCTGTCGCTGATCGGCTAAACGCCGGGGCATTCAACGTAAAGGGGGCGGCCATGCCGCCCCCTTTCCCCGATGGCACGCAAGAAGCCAAGGGAGGATATCATGAAAGTAGAAATGACATCCGTGGGCGGAGCCGCTCCGACGCCGGCATCTTCCCCCACGGAAAATATCGATCGCAATCGTCAAAAAGTCGCTTCCGAACCGGAACTTGCCGACTCGGAAAAACTCATAGCGCCGGAAGAAGTCCTGACCAAGATCAAGGCCCTGACGGATGACGGCATCTACAGCGTGCGGTTTGAAAACGACGAACAAAACAAAGAGTTGGTAATCAGCCTGATCGATTCCGACTCCGGAGAGGTCATCAGGCAGATCCCGCCGGAAGAAGTGCTTGGGGTTTCGGATAAGCTGAGCGACCTGCGCGGTTCGCTGCTCGACACCACAACCTGACTCTGAAGGAACGGGCTATGTCTACAATCAATTTCGGTGGTCTCGCAAGCGGCATGGATACGGGCAGTATTGTCGATGCCCTGATGGAGATCGAAAAACAGCCGCTGGAACGTCTCGAATCGGACAAAGAGTATTTCACCAGCCGCCAGGATGCCTTTGACACCCTGGAAACCAAGCTGAAAACCCTCCTGGGAAAATTCGAGGACCTCGACTCCAGCGGCGAGGTACGGGCCTACTCTGCAAGCGCCGTGAGCGACGAGTATTTTTCGGTGTCCGCCTCCGGAAGCGCTTTGGGCGGCAGCTATAATATCGAGGTCCAAAGCCTTGCCCGGCAACAGAAAGATGTCAGTGACGGCAGTTATGAAAGCCGCAGCGAAGCCAATTTTACCACCGGCACCCTGACTATCGGCACCACCGACATCACCATCGACAACGATTCTCTGGACAGCCTGGTAGATAAAATCAACGCGGCCAACACCGGTGACAGCGCCACCGGTGTTGCGGCCAGCATCATTCAGGATGGCAGTGGTTATCGCATGATCCTGACCGGCGAGGATGCCTCGAGCACTTTTAGCGCATCGGTTTCCGGGGGCACCACTGCCAACGGCTATGCCGCCCTGACCTTCAGCACCACCCAGACCCAATCCCAGGCCAGTATCGTCGTCGACGGCGTCACCATCACGGGCGGCAGCAATACATTCGAAGAGGCCATCCCGGGAGTGAGTATTACCCTTAACAAGGTGCACCCTAACGCAGGCGACACGACGGTCATGAATGTCTCCGAAGACGTCGATGCCGTCAAAACCAAGGTCAAGGATATGGTGACAGCCTATAATGCGGTCATCAATTACATCTCGGATCAAAAGGACAGCGACTGGGGCCGGGACAGCGGCATGATGGCGGTTAAACGCAATCTGCAAAAAATGTTGACTTCGCAGATCGCGACCGGCGGGGATCTGACCACACTCTCGCAGCTGGGCCTGGAAACGCAACGCGACGGCACCATTACCATCGACAATACCCTATTGGAAGAAGCCATCACGACCGATATGAACATCATGGATAAATTGTTGGCGGGCGGCGAGGGGTTCGACGGAATATCCAGCCTGTTTACGGAATACCTGGATTCGACCACCGATCGGGTCGACGGCCTGGCGGCCACGCGGCAAACCAGCACCGATCGAACATTGAAAACCATCAATGCCAATATATCCAAAATGGAAACACGTCTGGAGAAGCGCGAAGAAATGCTACGAGCGCAGTTCGACGCCATGGAACTGCTGATCAGCAATCTCAACAGCACCGGCTCTTACCTGACTCAACAGCTTAGTCTTTTCAATTCATAGAACTGCAAGCTGCGGAAGGAATGACCCATGAACCCTTATCTCAACCAGTATAAAAACAACCAGATCTCCAGTGCTTCCCCCGAGCAGATCATGATCATGCTCTACGACGGTGCGATTCGCTTTCTCACCCAGGCCATGCAAGGCATTGAAGACGGTAATATCGAACTGAAAAACCATGGTATCCAGAAGGCCATGGCCATCGTGATGGAATTCCGCAATACCCTGGATCATAACATCGGTGGCAAAATCGCAGCCGACCTCGACTCGCTTTACGACTATATGATTCGGGAAATGATTCAGGCCAATATCAATCTGGATCGGAGCAAACTGGAAGCGGTCCATACCATGCTCTCGGACCTGCGCGACACCTGGAAAGAGGCCATTGTCATCGCACGCAGCGAATCCCAGGCCAAGGCCGTGGCCAATGCCGGTTACCAGCCGCTTAAGGCCAGTATGTAACCCGCCATCTCGGGAGCCATAATCCGAAAACGGATAGAACAAACGTCCTTAGCGCAGCCCCGTGACGGCAAAAACCCTTTGGGCATGACTCAAAAGGGCGCCCGACAGGCCAGAGCGGCGAACCACCCGAGCGCGTACACTTAAACAAGGTTGACACGACCATGGAAAAACTCGTAGAGAAGTCGACACGGCAATACCTTGCCGTTCAGGAAAAACTGTCCCAAATGGCTGCATTGCTGCATGGGGGGCATACAGCCGCTTTGGTACGAGTTCAACAGGAATGGAACGCACTGAATGCCGAGGCGCAGGATACCGACCGGCAGATCCATACCATGCTGCAGAGCTGCCAGCCATCCGACGAAGTGCTTGCCCAGTTGGAAAAAAAGAAGCAAACCATGTTGCAAATCAAGCGGCAATGTGAAAAGCTTCAGCAACAGGCGCGCACCTTGCAAGCCTTGACGACTGACGAACTTCATCGCCTCAAAAAAGGCCGTACTGCCATCGGGGGGTATCGATCATCGAATCAGGGGGGGGAGCATTCGACCCTCGGGAGTTGTTGATCATGGCACCTCCGACCTGTTGCGCCACCGATATCCCGGCAAAAAAACAGCACACCGATTTTGCCGGCAAGGTCATTTGGAACGAAATGCTGAATACGCTGCTGGACCATTTCAGAAATGGCCGGAATGCCAAAATACTGTTACCTACCCATGGACAACGTACCATTGCCGTAGATGGTTCCGTGCGCACGCATTCAGACCACGCCCTGGACATAGCCCTGCCCTACGATCGCGATTTCAGTACCCTCATCAATCCTCGGGAAATATGCCAGATCTTTTTTTCTCTGCAGGGCCGGGAATACCGTCTGCTCACCCGCATACAGACCATTCTTGGAACCTCGAACCTGCTGGTCAAACCCAAGCCGCCGGCCATTGCCCTTCAGGAGCGTGAATTTTTCCGTATCGATGCCAGGATCAGATTCGCCTATTACTGTCTCGGCGACGATCAACCCCGCACGCCTTATCCCCTGAATACCAAGGTTAATCTCAGTGCCAGCGGGCTTCGACTGCCCGCGCAGAAAAACCTCGATATCGGCGATCTGGTCGCTATGGTATTGTGGCTGGACGGGAAGACGCCTGAATGCATTGAGTGCCTGGCCCAGGTGGTTCGCTTTTGCACATTACCCAACGGCGACATGGCCGTGGCTGTACAATTCGCAGAAATCGACAATCAGGACCGCGACAAAATCGTCGCGTTCTGTCTGGCCAAGGAACGCGAGATCCTGCGCACCAAGGTACGAACCCGGGATCTCTTCTGACCATACATGAAAAGTCAATGCCATGACACCGACCGACGAGTTGTTGAACGTTTTGCACGAATGGCACATGGTCGAAATCAGCGTTCCGACCTTGCAAGGTGATTGGCTGAGGTGCGAGGGTGTTGCACGAATGCATGGACCGACTCAGCTGGATGTACAGATACTCCCTTCCCATTGGCCGTTTTCATCACTCGATGCCCACCGATGCTGGGATTTCCATTGTGAGCGGGGAATACACTTCATTCAGATCACGGCCTACCCGGAAAACCTGGAACATCCCCGCCACATGCGGTTCAGGATCGAAGGCCACCGAACCCATGACCACATGCGGGAAAATCTGCGGGTCGAAACCGATATTTACCTGGCCTGGTGGCACGCTCGAACCAACCATCCCCCGCATCCGCAACCACAACGTACCCACGTCAATCTCAGTTGTCGGGGCCTCAGCCTCTGCACCGCCGAACCGCTGAATCCTGACGATATAGTGACCCTGCAATTGATCCTGCCTGGAACGACACTTGAACACCTGCAATGCGAAGCAAAGGTTTTGAGGGTTGGCCCGACAACAAAAAAGGGCCATCAAACGGCCCTTAAAATCGTACACATCCTGCCCGAAGACACGGAAAAAATTTCTCTATTCTGCCTCGCCGAACACTTCAGAAACATGCAGTCCAAAACCCGACTTATGGGCTTGATGCTCGGTGACTGGTGACTGGTGACTGGTGACTGGTGACTGGTGACTGGTGACAAGTGACAAACTAATCACCAATCACTAATCACCGCCTTCCCCTTCAAGCCGATGCCATCGCTGTTCTAAATTTCCGAAACAGACTCAGATCCGAAACTACACCAGCACCAAGTACGGAAGACTGGACCCTGTTACGCCCCTGGCTTTTGGCCTCGTAGAGAGCACCATCCGCTTCAGCGATCAGATGGTCCGGAAGCAACTGATTGGTAACCTTGGCGGAACCAACGCCGATACTGGCTGTTACGGGAAACGCCAGGTCCAATTGAGATATCTTTTTACGGATACGCTCCGCCACCGTAGCGGCATTGGCATTGGTCGTTTCCGGCAGAATAACGGCAAATTCCTCTCCGCCGAACCGGCAGACAGTATCGCTGATGCGACTCTGCTCCTTCAACACCAGGGCAACCGCGGCAAGGGCCTGATCACCTGCAAGATGACCGTAGGTATCGTTGATTTTTTTAAAATGATCCAGGTCGACCATCAGCAACGACAAGGGCAAACCGCGCCTGGAGCAACGCGCCACTTCCTGAGTGATGGTGGCATCAAAGTAAGCTCTGTTATACAGCCCTGTCAGGCTGTCGGTAAGAGCGATGCGCGCCAACTGACTCTGGGCCTGATGCAAGGCATGGATGCGTTCGCGGTTTTTCAAGTGCCATCGAATTTTTATGCGATGCTCCTCCATGGGCAACCCCATCGGCAGACATTCGCTGACACCGATCTCCATACCGGCCATCCACAGATCGCGCTCATCACCCGAACTGAACAGCAATACGGGAAGATCCTGCCATTCTGTGCGACGCCGCAGAACACCCATCAGATCGGTGACGTCATCGACAGCGGACCAACGCCAATCGCAACACACGATATCGACATTGTGTTCACTCAACCAGCGAATGGCCCGGCGGGCGTCCTTGCAATAAAGTTTGCGATGAACCAGACCGGTTTTATCCAGGCAATCGGCAACTTCGCCGCGCGTTGCCGCCGTGCTGCCCAATATCAGTGCCGTGTTCAACATAAAATCTCTCCCGTCACATAAAACGACTCGTTGCTCTTATTATCGACACAACAAACGGCGATCTTTAGGTCTTTCATTCCTTTGGCGCAAAAAAAAAAGATCCTGCAACCAGTAAAGAAACAGGACCCTCCTGTCGAAGAGATGCCATGAAAATCAATGATGCAACCTTTACCGTACTCCCCGTATCGGGAACCGGCCAGGCCAAGCCACAACCGGATGACACCAGTGTCTGGCGACCGGGGCAGATTCTCCGGGCAACGGTTATGGCGTTGAAAGACGGACAAGTTACCTTGCAGATGAGCGGTCGCACGGTCGCGGCGCGCTCTACCCTTGGATTACGCGAAGGGCAACAACTGCTGCTGCACGTTACAAGCAGTGCCGGAGAAGTCCAATTGCAACCGTTGGGGTTGAATCCGGAAAACCAGCACAAGGCACTATTGCAACTACTTGACGCCGGATGGAAACTGCCGGCTCTGGCCCGTCACCTGCAAAGCCGGGACCATCGCGAAAAAAATCCATTGCTTGATCCTTTCGGCAAGGCTTTAAAAATGTTCATGGAGGGGGTGGAAGGTTCAACAGGCAAGGTGGATGGGAACATTCTGACGACCCTTCTGGAAAGTCTTGGAGTTATCAGACTTAAACACGACCAACCCCCTGCCAACCTTAGCCAGACCTTGACTTTGTTGTTCGAAGAAGGCATCGACGGCAAAGATGCTGCTACCGAACGGGCAACCGATGCATTACAGGGGCTCGATATGATCCGGCATTTCAATCTGCAGCGCGAAGCGGAAGGTATTGCGCTGCTGCCGTTGCCTTTGCCGTTTATCGAGCAGGGCTTTCTTCTCGTGGAGGATTGTGGCGAACGACCGGAAGCTGAGTCAAATGCATCAAAAAAGCTGAGCATCTTTCTCAGCCTTGAGAGATTGGGAGAATTACGGATAGACATGCTATGGGATGCGGACAAGCTGCGCATCAAATTCACTTGCGACAAACCGAAAACCAGTCGAATGCTGTCCGCTTTCAGTGAGGAACTCTGCCAGGCTCTGCATTTCGGACCGTCACCGGAAATCCTTTTCACCACCGGCAAGACGCGCCCCGAAGAAGACTTTATGGCACACCTTGGCAACGATACGCACGGTTTCGTCAACACCCGGATTTGACCGAAAAGGATGCCCTATTCCCGAACCTTTCCATCCTGAGGTACGAGCAACAGAGATTATCATGACAGAGAAGAACAGACAGAATAAAGCCGTTGCCCTGACCTACCAAAAAGCCAGCGGTAAAGCGCCGGTTGTGGTAGCCAGCGGCAAAGGCGCCGTTGCTGAAAAAATCCTGGCAACGGCGGGCGAAGCGGGGGTTGAAGTCGTTCGGGATCCCGACCTGGTGGAGATACTGGACAAGGTTCCCCTGGGGCAGGAAATCCCCGAGGAACTCTATCAGGCGGTGGCGGAAATCCTGGCTTTTGTCTATCGCGTCAACCAACGCATGGACTGAGGAAACGACACAGCGACTTTACCCCGTCATCCGCCCCGACAATCCTCCCGATAGGGCATAACACTCCCGCAATCATCCGGCCAAGCCGCTTACTTACCTGAACCTCCGCCAAGCGAAAGTAGGCGATCAGTTTTCAACCGGATCAAGTTCATGGCAAGCGGTGCCGCGATATCGACTTCCCCTGCCCCATCTAACCGAGTTCCACCGCAACTTTGGGAAAAGGGGTCGTTTCGGAGATCGAGGTCATGGCCTTGCCGAGCCAGGCGATGGTTTGCCCAAGATGGTTCATGTTCCGCAGGGCCTCATCGTCCTTGAGAACGTCTCCTTTGTCGAGCCCCATGCCCAGGTTCCAATAGAGGGAGCCTGGAACAATCATGGAGGAGATTTGAAACATATGGTTGATGGAGTCGAAAACATGGGTCCCGCCCCCACGCCGGACCGCTACTACTGCGGCCCCGATCTTGCCGCTGAAAGCGCCGCCGTTGGCCAGCGCGACAAAACCGGCCCGGTCGATCAGGGCCTTCAGCTCGGCGGTGACATCGCCGAAGTAGGTCGGCGAGCCGAGGAGGATGGCATCGGCCTCGAACATCTTTTCCAGGCAGTCGTTCACAAAATCGCCTTCGATAACGCAGCGACCGTTCCGGTTTTCGACGCATTTCATGCAGGCCGTGCAACCCCGCACCGGCTTGCCGCCGATCTGCAGATACTCGGTTTCCCAGCCATCTGTTTCCAGAGGCTCGAGCACCTGCTTGAGCAAAATTTCCGTATTACCGCCCTTTCTGGGACTTCCGTTTATGGCCAAGGCTTTCATGGTTTTTCCTTTGCATGGATAATAAAGTGTTATTGCGTTAACTGATTATTGAGGATCAGCGACGGGGCCTCCCCCGCAAATGCAATGTTCTCTTTATGTTGCGGATTTCCGAAGGCGGTAAATAAGCCAATTGCGGGTCCACGGAAAGGAGGAGGGAAGTTTTTCCGGTTGTAAAAGGGCTCGAATTCTCCTGATCTCATCTTCACCCAGGTTGCGACTGACATAATTAAACCAACTACCGGGTAGATCTTTGAACCAGGGGGCAAGCCACTGGGCATTGGGCACCAGGGATTCTTCGATGGGCAACTGAGTCCACTCAACCAATGTCAAATCAGCCAGGTTTTCCATACGTTCTTTTTGGGGGTAAGGTGCTCTTTCGGTATAAAATAGTTCCTCCCCTTCTTCTATCCGAGATAAGAGTTTGTCTTCTACCCGGCCTTTTAGTAATTCGCTTAATCGGCTGCCAGCTCCGGGAAGGGGCAGACAGCCGGTAAACCACCCTTTGGGCGCTAATTTTTCTTCCAGAATCTGAGGAAAAAGTTCGTCCTGCTGATCCAGTACCCCGTCCAGAACAATGTGCTCCCATGTCAGCGGTTGAAGATCCGGATGCTCCAGCCATCGAGGATCTTTAAGAGAGCGGTCAACCAGGAGGGGCCGTTCCGATTCAGGGAGACTTTCCATGGAGAACTCCACGAGATTACGGTAGTCCTCCTGGTCGGCTAAAGCAGTGAGTCCTCCTTCCGGTACCTTGCGGAACAGTTCCCAGAAGAGCTGGTTCCATCGGAGTGGGGCCAGGAATATGCGGTCGGAACGCCCTATCTGCATCGGTTCGACCAAGGCTTTCAGCAGCTTTTTGCGGGAAGATGACGTTCCCTGTACACGGCGAATCCACCGGTCCCGCTCTTTATCTCCCGGTGAGAAGCTTAGGGTTTCCGGGGTCTCCTCCAACATCCGGTCCAGTTGTTCTTCACGGTGCCGGATAACCTGAGTCTGAATGCTCCCCTCATATCCCTGACCCGTGGGCTGATAGAAAATCCGGCCCTTCAGGGTTCCGGGCAGGTATTGCTGGGCGACCCAGTGATCCCGGAAGGCATGGGGATATTTGTAACCTTTGCCATGGCCGAAGCTATGTTCGTCCCGGCTGGAATCCCGGAGATGATTGGGAACCTCAGCCTCTTCTTTTGCTACCGCCTCCAGGGCGTCGAAAAAAGCCAGAGATGAGTTGGATTTGGGACAGGTCGCCAGATACAAGGTTGCCTGGGTAAGATGAAATTGCCCTTCCGGCAGACCTACCCGGTCAAAAGCTGATGCGGCCGCTTCCACGACCCCTAATGCGTAGGGATCGGCCATACCGACATCTTCGCTGGCCGATATCAGCATCCTTCTGAAAATATACCGGGGATCTTCGCCGGCCCTTACCATACGCGCCATCCAGTAGAGGGCTGCGTCGGGATCGGATCCCCTAAGGGATTTTATAAAGGCACTGATGGTATCGAAATGGTAATCCCCTTCTTTATCGTAGAGAACGGCTTTCTGCTGGATACTCTCTTCGGCAGCCGAAAGGGTGATATGTATCCGGCTGTTTGCCGGAGGGGGGAAACTTTCAGGGGTCGTTTCCACGGCCAACTGTAAAGCATTCAGGAGTGACCGGGCATCTCCCGAGGCTACCCGTACCAAGTGGTCCAGCGCATCGGGCTCGAACTCCACCTGCCATTTCCCGTAACCCCGTTGTTTATCCTGCAGGGTCTGTGTAACGATCTGCCGGAGATTTTCTTCGGTCAGTCCCAGAAGCTGGAAAACCCGGCTGCGACTGACCAGTGCTTTATTCACTTCAAAATAGGGGTTTTCCGTCGTGGCTCCGATCAGAATAATGGTGCCCTTTTCCACCCAGGGCAGCAGTGCATCCTGCTGGGATTTATTCCACCGATGAACTTCATCGACAAACAAGATGGTGCGTTTGTCGTAATATTCCTGAGATTGCCGAGCATCTTCAATGGCTTCCCGCAAATCTTTCACACCGCTGAGAACAGCATTCATCGACACAAAACGGCTGGCGGTGCTATTGGCAATCACCTGGGCCAGCGTAGTTTTCCCGGTACCGGGAGGGCCGTAAAAGATCAAGGATGAAAGCTGATCTGCCCGAATGGCACGGCGCAAAAGCCGACCTTCTCCGAGAATATGGTCTTGTCCCACGTACTCTTCCAGAGTGCGGGGGCGCATTCTGGATGCCAGAGGTTCTGAGGAGAACGAAGACGCTTGGGAAAAAAGATTCATCAAAAACAACCTTTGCAGTTCATCTTTTATGTGAAAAAATCCTATACCCGTTATTGGGATGCCCTTTAGTCTTCGTATGATACGGGATTTAGCCATGTTGTCGAACTTTTTTCGGCGGAGACCTCCACAGCAGTTTTGCCTTCAAGCGATTTTTTCATATCCTGCGTCTGCGGTTTTCCGGATGCGCTCTGGAGCCAGCAGCCCCATACAAAGTAAGCTTCCGACCCCGGTAATCGCGATCACCCAGCCCATGGGCCAGGGCGTCCCGTCGGCGAAGGCACCGACCAGACCGGAGCCGACCATACCGAGGCCGTACTGAAGGGCACCGACCAGCGCAGATACGGCACCGGCGCGTTCCGGGAAATCGGCCATTGCCCCCGTGATCGAATTGGCGACAACGAAACCGGTCATGGAGACGAACACGAACAGCGGCGCAACCAATCCCCAAAGTCCGCCCCAGCCGGTATGAGTGGCCACGGCCGTCACAATGGCCGAGATGGCAGTGATGACCGTGCCGAACAGGAGCATCCGGTCATAGCCAAACCGCGGAACCAAGCGCAAATTTACGAGATTGGCGACCATGATACCGATGATACCGAGGCCGAACAGCAGACCGTAAAGCTGCACCGGCACATGGTAAATGGTGATGTAGGCGAAGGGTGTTCCCGCGACATAAGCAAATACGCCGGCATAAAGGAAGCTGCCGGTGCCCGCATACCCCAGAAGTCGCCGGTAGCGCAAAAGCTCGCCGTATCGCATCAGAGCGTGACCGATTGACTCCCGGTTGCGCCGCTCGGCAGGCAAGGTTTCCGGAATGGTAAAAAGCGCTGCAAGCGTCACCAGACCGATGCCGACCAGCGTCCAGAAAAGGGCCCGCCATCCGGCGAAAGCGACGATCTGCCCACCCACCAACGGTCCGACAAGCGGCGCGATCGCCATCACCGTTATCAACGTTGAGAGCATCTGCGCCGCACGATTGCCTTCATAGAGGTCCCGCACCATAGCACGTGACAATGCCACGCTGGCGCAGGCGCCGAGCGCCTGCACAATGCGCCAGGCGATCAAGATGAGCACGTTTTCCGAAAGGGCGCAACCGGCCGCACCGATGACGAACAGCACCAGCCCGACCGCCACCGACGGACGGCGACCGTAACGGTCGCTTATCGGTCCCCACAGGAGCTGCCCCAGGCTGAAACCGACGAGATAGCCGGAGATCGTCAATTCGATCATGCCGGCATCCGCACCGAGCGAACGGGCCATCGTCGGCATGGCCGGCAGATAAAGATCGGTCGAAATGGACGCGAATCCCATCAATAGGCTTAGAACTGCCAGCATGTACCAACCGGGAGCATTGGGTGAAGAACCGTCAACAGGTTCGTGTGTTTTCGAAAAAAGCTTGGTCAATACGGGAACTCCTGATAGTCACATTTCCTGCACGACAGGACGGAAAAGGCTTCTGTTAATGGTTATGGCTTTCATACTGCCCTCCGTTTACTGCCAAGACTGTTTTGTCGATAAAGGCGGTGCCGGAAAAGTTACTCCACCACCTGCCACCCGCCGCCAAGGGCTTTATAGATGGCGATTAAATCCAACGCCGCCGTGGTTTCGCTGGCGGCAAGGGCGTCCTCGGTCTGCAACTGGGTGCGTTCCGCATCCAACACGTCCAGAAAAGCATCCATCCCCTGTTCATAACGCTGCTTGGCGAGCTGTGCCGAGTGCCGTGCGGAACGTGCGGCTTGCTGCAATGTTCCGCGGCGTTCTTCCTCCCGGGAAAAATTGCTCAGAGCCGTCTGTGTTTCCTCCAGCGCCTTTAGCACCGTTTTCTCGTAAGCAGCCAACGCGGCTATGGATCTGGCATCGGCCTGGGCCATCTGCGCACGCACCCGACCCAGGTCGAAAGCACGCCAGTGAATGGAAGGCCCCAAGGATCCCGCCAGGGCGGAGGCTCCGAAACTACCCAGGTCGGTGGCACTGAAACCGATGGATCCGAGAATGCTGACAGTCGGGAAAAGGTCGGTTGCCGCCACGTTATACCGCGCCACGCTGGCGGCCAGTTGCCGTTCGGCCGTGCGAATATCCGGGCGCCTCTTGAGAAGCCCTTCTGCATCGCCGACGGCGACCGTCACGGGCAGGCTCGGCAACGGTTTGCTGCCCGACAACGCTTCGAGTAAGGCATCCGGAACACGACCGGTCAAAACGGAGAGCCGATTTATGGCGGCTGTCACCTCGGCCTGTAACGGGGGGATGCGGGAGCGGGCCAGATCACGTTGCGTTATGGCCCGGGATACGTCCAGTGCCGTGCCGCGTCCGCCATCGAAAAGTTTCTGCGTCAGTTCATAGGTGCCGGCCTGGTTACGGGCGTTGCGTTCGGCAATATTAAGGCGGTATTGGGCCCCGCGCAGTTCGATATAGGTACGCGCGGCTTCTGCGCTAACCGTCACGTATATCTGCCGCACATCGTTCAGTGCTGCGTCCGTAAGAGCTTTTTGCGCTGCGATCCGTTGGGATACTCGCCCGAACAGATCCAACTCCCAAAGGGCGTCGAATCCTGCTGTATAGCTGTTCACATCGCGCTCAACAGAGTTGCCGGCAGATGTTTCCCGGGAGTTCAGAAGGCGGAAATAGGCTGCATTGCCGGTCACGGTCGGAAAGCGGTCGAGACCGACCTCCCGGGCCATGGCGCGGGCCTCTCCGAGATTGGCCAGGGCAATACGGACATCGAGGTTGGTATCCAGCGCTTCTTCGACCAGTGCCACCAATTGCGGATCGTCGAACTTCTGCCACCATGCAGCGACAGGCTCTTGTGCGGCTTTGTAGCGCACCGCATCGGACACCGTCAGGTCGGTCTGCTCCGCACCGACCGGGTTTTCAGGTGGTGTGTAGTCACGGAACACCGAACAGCCGCTTAAAACCAATGTACATAGGAAAATAGCTGTTATCGATTTCATGATTCGGTTCCTTCCGGGGCGGCTTTACCGGGGGCTTCTTTAACCCTGATCAGGGACAGCTTGCGGCACAGCACGTAAAAAACAGGCGTGAAAACCAGACCGAAAAAGGTTACGCCCAGCATGCCGGAAAAGACCGCCACCCCCAGAGCCCGGCGCATTTCCGCTCCGGCTCCCTGGGCAAGCACCATCGGCACCACGCCGAGAATGAAGGCAAAGGAGGTCATAAGAATCGGGCGCAGGCGCAGGTGTGCCGCCTCGACAGCAGCTTGCCAGCGGTCGCGGCCCTGCCGTTCCAGTTCGCGGGCGAATTCGACGATCAGAATGGCGTTCTTGCATGCCAGCCCCACCAGCACGACAAAACCGATCTGGGTCAGGACATTGTTGTCCATCCCCATCAGGGCCACGCCGCTGATCGCCGACAGCAGACACATCGGCACGATCAGAATGACGGAAAGCGGCAGGGTCCAGCTTTCATATTGGGCCGCCAGCAACAGGAACACAAAGACTACCGCCAGGACGAAGGCAATGACCGCGGTATTTCCGGTCGCTTTTTGCTGGTAAGCGAGTTCCGTCCACTCGTAGCCGATCCCTTCGGGCAAGACTTTGTCGGCCAACCGCTCCATGGCTTCCAGGGCCTGCCCAGAACTGTACCCGGGGGCCGTGTCGCCGATCAAAGCGGCAGACGGATACAGGTTGTAGCGCGGCATGCGGGACGGACCCGCCGCATTATGGACACGGGCGATCGAGCCAAGCGGCACCATGGCCCCATCGTCGCTGCGCACCTTGATGCGCAACATGTCTTCGGCACTCAACCGGTAGGGTGCATCGGCCTGCGCTGTAACCCGGAATGTCCGTCCCAGGTAGTTGAAATCGTTTACGAAGGCGGAGCCGATAAAGACCTCCAGCGCTTCATATGCGCGGGAGACCGGCACATGCAGGCGTTCGGCCTTTTCGCGGTCGATATCCAGAAAAGTCTGCGGCGTATTTTTTTCAAAGAAGGTAAAAACGGAACGCGTCTCCGGGGTTCCTGGCCCGTTGGCCGCTTCGGCCATCGCCCAGACCGCACTGTTCAATGCGTCCACGCCTCGCCCCCCGCGATCCTGAATCATCATCCGGTAGCCCCCGGCAGATCCGATGCCGCGCACCGGCGGCGGTGGGATGACGACTATGGAGGCCTCCTTGATCGTGGCCATCTCGGTACGCATTTTCTGCAACAGGCTTTCGAAGGTAATGCCTTTCTTTTCCCGTTCCTTGAACGGCTTCAGCGTTGGAAACAGCCCAGCCGCGTTGGAAGCGTTGGCGCGCGTCGCCCCTGAAAAGCCGGCAAAACCTATCACGTCATCCACGCCATCAATGGCCAGAAGTTTGCGGGTCGCCACTTGCACAACCTTGTCGGTTTCCGACAGGGACGCACCGGGGGGAAGCTCTACCGAAACAATGGCATAGCCCTGATCCATAGGCGGGATAAAACCGGATGGAACGCGGTCGAATTGCCAGCCGGTCAGCGCCATCAAGCCCGCGTAAAGCAGCAGAACCGGGCCGCCCAGAAACACCAGTTTGCCAACCAGTCTGCCGTAGCGATCCGATAGCCATTCCATTCCGGTGTTGAAATAATGGAAGAAAAATCTCAGCGGCGTCTTATACCATCGTCCGGGTCCGTGAGTATCATGGTCGCCCGGTTTCATCAGAATGGCTGCCAAAGCAGGCGAAAGGGTCAGGGAAACAAAGACCGAGATCATGGTCGCCACGGCAATGGTAATGCCGAATGCCTGATAGAATTTCCCCGACAACCCTCCGAGAAAAATTGTGGGCAGGAACACGGCGACCAACACCAGCCCAATGGCTACCAGGGCCGAGCCGACCTCGGTCATCGTCTTGCGGGCAGCATCCCTGGGCGATAGCCCGGCGCGCATGTTGCGCTCCATGTTCTCCACCACCACGATCGCGTCATCGACCACGATTCCGATGGCCAGTACCAGTCCGAACAAGGTAAGAGTATTCAGGGAAAAACCGAGCGCGGCCATGACGGCAAAAGTTCCGATCAGCGAAACCGGAATGGCGACAATCGGAATAATCGCCGCCCGCCAGGTTTGCAGAAAAAGGACGATCACGATGAGCACCAGAACAATGGCTTCGTACACGGTGTGCTGGACGGCAACGACGGACTCTTCGATAAATTGGGTCGGATTGTAGGCGATGTCGTATTGCAGACCGGGAGGAAAATCCTTCCCTATTTCGCGCATCTCCTTGATGATCGCATCGGCCGTCTCCAATGCATTGGAGCCGGGCCGTTGATAGGCGGGCAAGGCCACGGCCGGGTATTTACCCAGATAACCCTTGGTCGCGTAATCCTGCGCACCCAACTCGATCCGCGCAATATCCCGCAGATATACGATCCGGCCGTTCTCGCCGGATTTCACGATGATGTCGCCAAACTCTTCCGGTGCTTTCAGCCTGCCCTGTGTCTGAACGACATATTCGTAATAGTTCTGTTTCGGTTGCGGCGCTTGATTCAGCGCACCGCCGGCGACCTGGACGTTCTGTGCCCGCAGCGCATCCAACACGTCGCCGGGCGTCATGCCGAATGATTGAATGCGATCCGGGTCGAGCCAGATGCGCATGGCATATTCCGACGCTCCGAACAGGCGGACATTGCCAACCCCATCGATGCGTCGGATGCGGTCAAGGATATTCAGAACCGCGTAGTTACCGATATAGGTCTGATCATAGGTGCCGTCCGGTGAATACATGTTGACGACCAGCATCAGATCCGGCGTGTTCTTTTTCGTGGTTATGCCCAAGCGACGCACTTCTTCCGGAAGGCGGGGTTCGGCCACGGCAACACGGTTCTGCACCAGCACCTGGGCGGTATCCAGGTCGGTTCCCAGGGCAAAGGTGATGGTCAGGGTCATGCGACCGTCGGAGGTCGACTGGGAGAACATGTAGAGCATCCCCTCGACACCGTTGACTTCCTGCTCGATCGGCGTGGCCACGGTGGCTGCCACGGTCTCGGCATTGGCGCCGGGATAGGTGGCTGTGATCTCGATGGTCGGCGGCGCCACCTGCGGATATTGCTCGATCGGCAGGCTGAAATAGGCCAGCCCGCCGACAATCACGATGAGAACCGAAAGAACCGTAGCGAATATAGGCCGGTCGATGAAGAATTTGGCAATGTTCATGTCCGGTCTCCCTTAATCCGCCTGCGCTATGGCATCGCCGGCCGCAAGTGTCGGCTGGGCCTGGCTGTCGGCTATCTCCAGCAGATCGGGGACCGTGTTGCGGCCCGGCATGGTTCCCGGAGCAATCCACGCCAGTTTCGTTTCAACGGGTGTAATGATCTGGTCGGCCCGGCGGATACGCTGTACGCCATTTACGACCACCAGTTCATCACCGATCAATCCGTCCCGGATAACAACAAAGCCATTGTCGAGAACAGGACCGGGGGTGACGTAGGTTCGGCCTGCCTTGTTTGCACTGTCGACGACATAAACGAACTTCTTGTCCTGGTCGGTATTGATGGCTTTTTCCGGCAGCAGAACCGCCTGATACTCCCCTCTGCTGGTCAAACGAGCCCGACCGAACATCCCCGGATACAGGAGCGCATCCCTGTTTTCAACCAGGGCACGGGCCTGAATGGTTCCCGTGCCGGGATCCACCCTGTTATCGACAAAATCCATCTGCCCCTCATGAAGGTAACGGTCTTCATCCTGCAGCTTGATGAAAATCGGCTTGGGCCTGGCATCGGCGCCCGTCCACTTTTCGATCCGGTCGTGTCGAAGGTTCTTTAACAATTCTCCCTGGGAGGCATCGAAGGTGAAATGAATCGGATCGACCGAGACGATCCGGGTCAGGATCGTTTCATTTTCCCGGACAAGGTTGCCGATATCGACAAAACCGTCACTGATTTTTCCATCGATCGGAGCGGTAACCTCGGTAAATTCCACATCGAGCCTGGCGTCGTTCAGTGCTGCCTTCGCAACTTTCAACTCCTGCAGGCGCCGGTCGAAATCTTCCTGGGAAATGGCCCGGGTTTTGCGCAACTCTTCGGCCCGCCGGTATTCTTTTTGCGCCAACGCGTACTGTGCTTCGACGCGCTGCATGGCGTATTTAAAAGGCCGCGGGTCGATGACAAACAGCACATCGCCTTTTTTTACGATCTGGCCATCTTTGAATTTCTTTTTCACCAGATAGCCGGTCACCCGGGTGCGCACGTTGACTTGCTCCACGGCTTCAAAGCGTCCGATGTATTCGTCCCATTCGGTGATGCTGTGCATTAGCGGTCTGGCAATATCCACCTCGGGCGGCGCAGGAGACGCTGACGCCTTTTCCGATTCTTTTCCGCATGCTCCAAGCATGAGAGGCAAGAGGAGGATGAGAGTTACAAGCAACCCTCTCATGACCGCCCTGCCCTGTTGCGTAATTCCATGACGCCACATCGATGGCATAGGCTGTTCTGTTGCAGGCATGGTAACGAATCGCCGTGCGGGCGTTTCATCCCTTACCTCGCTTATATCTGTGATATGGCGAACGTTCTCTTCAATCATTTTCCGGGTCATCCATCTGATTTGCGTGTCTGTAGTTTAAATACCGGTCATCTTCTCCAGCTTTTCCGGATAGCGGGCCCCCTGCACGGAGATATTGGAGGCAGCCGTATCGATGTCCCTGAGATCGTCGGCCGTGAGCTCGACCGAGACCGCCCCGATATTTTCGTCCAGGCGGTGCAGTTTGGTCGTGCCCGGAATGGGAACGATCCACGATTTCTGGGCCAACAGCCAGGCAAGCGCGATCTGAGCGGGTGTGGCCTTCTTCTTCTCTGCAATAGCGCCGAGCAGATCGACCAGTGCCCGGTTAGCCTTCAGGGCTTCCGGCGTGAAGCGCGGTAAGGTGCTGCGGAAATCATCGCTTTTGAAGGTCGCGTTTTCATCGAACTTACCGGCAAGGAAGCCCTTGCCCAGCGGGCTGTAGGGGACCAGGCCGATACCGAGTTCCTCGAGGGTCGGTATCACTTCCTTCTCGGGCGTTCGCGTCCACAGCGAATATTCGCTCTGCACCGCCGTCACGGTCTGGACGGCATGGGCGCGACGGATCGTCTGCACGCCCGGTTCCGAAAGGCCAAAATGTTTGACTTTGCCTTCCCGGATCAGGTCCTTCACCGTGCCGGCTACGTCTTCGATCGGAACGTCCGGGTCGACCCGATGCTGGTAGAACAGGTCGATCACATCGGTCTTTAGTCGTTTGAGCGATGCTTCGGCGACTTTCCTGATGTTTTCGGGGCGGCTGTTGAGCATCGATACGCCCTCTTTGGGAACACGGGGATCAAATTCCGTATTGAAGCCGAATTTGGTGGCTATCACCACTTGATCCCGTATTGGAGCGAGCGCCTCGCCCACAAGTTCCTCGTTGATGAACGGTCCGTAGATTTCCGCCGTATCGAAAAAGGTAATGCCGCGCTCGACAGCAGCACGCAACAGCGCGATCATCTCCTGCCGATCTTTCGGCGGGCCGTAGGAGAAGCTCATCCCCATGCAGCCAAGACCCAGGGCCGAAACTTCCAGGCCGTTATTTCCCAATTTTCGTTTTTGCATCGTTTGCTCCTTTCACCCGTTCATATGTTCTGGTCGATGATCTTATGGTATTTCGAAAAGAGCCATGGCCGGTAGACCAATCCTGCCGGATTATTGCCTGATCGTACGACTATCCGAAAAACGGTTGTGACCTTCGGAAAGCTCGATCGGGTTGCTGTTTAAAATATCTTTTTGAAATAAATGATATAGGTGGGTTTCCTAGAACCGTAGCCGAGGGCCATATCCGGAAACATTTTTAGGGAAGGTTGTCCGATAGGCCGAGGAAAACGACGATCCCCCGACCATCGGCACCAATTGCAGCACGAACGGTCTGTTGCGCTTTTTTTAATCGGGAGTCATAAGTAGCTCTTTCCGGGGAGGTCCTGCACCTGCTTGCCTTGCACATGTACCTGGCCAGGCTCTTTCTCTCTATCCACATAGGCCCACCACGTATGCCAGCTCCCCGGGTTTTGCATACTGACCTGTTCACCCATTTCGGGCGTAATGATCGGTATGCGCTGAATCTTCCCGAGAGCGGTTATCCTGTCAAAGGGATCGCGCCAGGAGTGCATGGACAAATCAAAAGTGCCGTTATGAATAGGAAGCAGTTTTTTACCTCGCAGATCGATATGAGCCCGGATGGTTTCTTCCGGATGCATATGAACCTCTGGCCAATTTGCATCGTAGGCACCTGTTTCCAACAAGGTCAGATCAAAGGGACCGTATTTTTCGCCGATTTTTTTGAAGCCATCGAAATAGCCTGAATCTCCGCTGAAAAACACGCGGCGGTCGCCGGCCATGATGACCCATGAAGCCCATTGAGTCCGATTCTTGTTGAATAGACCACGACCGGAAAAGTGTTGCGCAGGCGTAGCAACAAAACGGACACCGTCAACCTCAGTGCCCTGCCACCAATCCAGTTGCCTCACCTTGGATGCCGGCACCCCCCATCCCATAAGAATATCTCCCACCCCGAGCGGCGTCAGAAAATACTCTGCCTTTCCGGTCAGCTTCATGATTGAGTCATGATCCAGGTGATCGTAATGGTCGTGAGAGATGATGACCGCCTTGATCGGTGGCAGGTCTTCAATGCTTATCGGGGGATTGTGAAACCGTTGTGGCCCTGCCCACTGGATAGGAGAAGCGCGATCGGAGAACATGGGGTCGGTTATCCAGAAAGCGTCATGCAGCTTCATAAGAACAGTTGAGTGTCCAAGGCGATACACCGTATTGTTCGGGGCAGCCAACAACTGCTCTTTTGTCATTGCCTGCACAGGGATTTTTCCCGAGGGACGTGTATCCGCAGGTTTATTGAAAAAGAAATCCCACAGGATGCGAGCATGCTCCAGCCGTCCACCCTTTGTAACCTTTACGGGCTTTTTCAGATCCCTGTCCAGCGACAGAGATGATCGGGGGTGGGCGGAACCGCTACAGTTATTGAGCAGCGTGGATGCCATAAGGACAATAACTCCCGTTACCAGGATGTGGAATATGATTCGTTTCATTGCTTAACGTTTTGCCTGAAGTCAGCCATCCGGCAGGGCTGGCGATGGTTACCGTTTCCCAGCATTGATGGTCGATGTTGTTGCGGGCAAAATGGCCGCGAACAGATATTCCTTCAGGAAGCGGCTCCCCCGGCTATCCCGATACCGGAATTGCCCCATCCGCTGGGCGCCTGTCCCGACCTGGAGGCGGAATTTCCGGACCGTTTTTGCCCGATTTTCGCTTTTCCATCCCTGTCTTCTTTTAACCGGTAAATGCCGCCCGCAGAATCTGCAGCACCTCATCCTTGCCAAGAGAAGCCAGGATGCCCAGCTTGCCGTTTTCCACGGCTTTTCCGGCGATCACTGCCAGGTCTTCTTCCCTGACGCCGGCATCGCGCAGGTTCGCGGGCATCTTGATGGCGGCGTAGAATTCCACCAGCCGTGCGACGCCTTGTTCCGCGGCTTTGGCATCATCCTCCTCGCGGATGTCGAAGACGTTGCGGGCGAATCGTGCGAATATCGGCAGGTGTTCCGGCGCCGCGCTTATGGTATGGCGCATCCAGGCGGGGGTCAGCAGCGCCAGGGTCACGCCGTGGGTCATGTCGTACATGCTGGAGAGTTCGTGCCCCATGCCGTGCAGCGGAAAGGTGGGAGACGGCTTGCCGAGCAAAAACTGGAAGCCGGCCAACGCCATGGAACTGGCCCACATGATGTTGGCGCGGGCATCATAGTCCTGCGGATTGGCCAGGATTTTCACGGCATCCTCCAGCACCACCTTCATGACGCCCTCGTTCATGCGATCCTGAACCTTCGCGGCAACATCGTTGGTGAAATACTGCTCCATCAAATGGCAGAGGATATCCGCAGCCCCCGCCATGGAATGATATTCCGGCACGCTAAAGGTGTACTCAGGATCCAGGATGGAAAACCTGGGATTGAGCAGCGGGTGCATGACTACTTTTTTCTTGTGATCTTCGCCGACGGTAATGACCGCTCCCATGTCCATTTCGGAACCGGTCCCTGCCATGGTCAGAATCGTTGCCAGAGGAGCCGCATCATAAATCGGCGACAAGCCTGACTCATTGACAAACAGGTCGGTAGCCGGGCCGTCAAACTCCACTCCGGCAGCGATGGCTTTGCAGGCATCCAGGGTCGATCCGCCGCCCACAGCCAGAATAAAATCGCAGCCGTTTCTCCGAAACAGATCGATACCTTCCTCCACACTTTCGATGCGCGGGTTCGGCTGGATGCCGCTCAACTCCACACGAGCAAGATCGGCCTTGTCCAGCTGTTCGATAACCGCATCGTAGATGCCGTTTTTCTTGATACTGCCGCCGCCATAAGCCAGCAGCACTTTGGAACCGCCATAGGTTTTGATGGTTTCGCCGAGCACCTTGATCTGTCCCTTGCCGAAATAGGCCGTGGTCGGAATGCTGTAAATAAAATTGTCCATGTTGTTTCCTCCGGGAGTGACAGCAATTCTTCGTAAAGCGGATTGCCCTTGATGTGCTTCGATCATACGCAAAGTGCCTTCGGAACCGGTAGACCGATCCTATTGGATCATTGCCTGATCGTCCGAAAGAGTAATGAAAGGTGGTTGAGAGGAGTGGCGTAAGAAGACCGAAGACAAGGGGGAGCAAAAAAGATATATACGTCAACTAAAATACTGTCAAAACAGTATTTTAGTTGACGATGGCCCATATCTGCCATATATACTGCGTAAACAGTATTTTTATGGAGGACGGAATGCCCAAAACCATCAAGCCGATGCCAATGCCTGTGCAGAGCGGCCCCCTCGATGCCGAAACCTTGGGAGCGTTCGTTCGTGCCCGCCGGACACAGTCAGGACTGGGTATCCACGAGGCGGCAGCATTTTGCGGGGTCGCGGTCGATACTCTGAGCCGGATCGAAACGGCCAAAGGAGACGTCAAGCTTTCGAGCATCCTGACGGTCTGCCGTATGCTCGGTATGCGTCTCACCGTTGAGTCCTGGGAGGAGTGATGGCGGAGTCCCTATCCGTATGACGGGACCAATCGGTAGCCTTGGCCCGCCCAGTTCCGCGAGTTTGTCGCCGATAAGATCACGCCCTATAACCTGGTGGAATTCTGCGAAGCAACCCATCTGCCGCGGCGCCAGGTGGCGACAAGTCTGAAAAATTGCATCTCCAGATTTAAAAAACTGAATTCCGTAGATGCCCCCTCTGGATAACTGGCCAACGTATCGACGGAATCGAAAAGGAACCGGCGCAGGTACGGGAAGAAATGGCGACCGGCCTGAAGGAGTTTGGCTTATGAATGAATACCTTCCGGAAGCAACCTCCGACATTCTGATGTATCAAACCGAGGACGGGCAGACCAAAATCGATGTGCGTCTCGAGGATGGAACAGTCTGGTTGCCGCAAGCTGCTTTGGCGGAACTGTTCCAGGTGACCAAGCAGAATATCAGCCTGCATCTGAAGAATATTTTTGCCGAAGGCGAATTGAACGAGAAGGCAACTGTCAAGGAATACTTGACAGTTCAAATCGAAGGTAGACGACAAGTCAATCGAGACGTCAAACACTACAATCTCGATGCCATCATCGCGGTCGGCTACCGGGTGCGTTCACATCGCGGCACCCAGTTTCGGCGCTGGGCCACCGAGCGGCTAAAGGAATATCTGGTCAAAGGCTTCGTCATGGACGACGAGCGGTTGAAAAATATCGGCACCCCGTTCGGCGCCGATTATTTCGACGAACTGCTCGAACGCATCCGCGATATCCGCGCCTCCGAGAAACGCTTTTACCGCAAAATCACCGACATCTACGCCACCGCCGTGGATTACGATTCCCGGAGCGAACCGGCACAGACCTTTTTTCAAACCGTCCAGAACAAACTCCACTGGGCCGTTACCGGCCACACCGCCGCCGAACTGATTGCCGAGCGAGCCGATGCAAAGAAGCCGAACATGGGACTTACCAGCTGGAAAGGCGCCAAGGTGCGCAAGCCGGATGTGGCAGTCGCCAAGAATTATATGACCGCGGAAGAGCTGAACGGTCTCAACCGCATCGTTACCATGTATCTCGATTACGCCGAGGACCAGGCCAGACGCAAGCGTCCCATGAACATGGCCGACTGGGCCTCCAAACTGGATGCCTTTTTGAGTTTCAACGAGCGCGATGTGCTCGACCATGCCGGGCATGTGCGCGCCGAAGTGGCGAAGCAGCTTGCCCAGACAGAGTATGACAAGTTTCATGCACGCCGACTGGAGGAAGAGGCTCAAGAGGAGGATGCGTTTGAGCGGGTGGTGAAGAGGATTGAGAAGAAGGGGCATGGGGAATGAGGAAAATGGGGAAACGTTTCTGTTTTTGCCATAATCGATTTTTGAGCTGCATACACGTTTTGGGAGACAACTGCTATTTTGAACTAACACTGAAAAATAAGAGAAAAGCAAAATGTCCCAATTTTACCCCGAGTATCTCGTATGACTCACATTGAGCTTAATCGAAAATTCTGGGCAGTAAGTGACCAAGAGGATCCCGATCCGGATGCCCTCCGTTATCAGCATTTATGGTCGAGAGACTCTCAACCTGGATGGCCCGAACTTCTGAAACTACCACGAGTTGTCATCCTTGCGGAGGCCGGAACGGGGAAGACTGAAGAGTTCAGAGAAACAGCGCACCGGCTTCATGCCGAAGGGAAGGCTGCCTTTTTTTGTGCGATTGAAGAGTTAGCGGAGATAGGTATCGAAGAGGCCTTCGATGTTGGGACCTACTCTGAGTTCAGGGCTTGGCGCGACACCGACCAGTCCGGTTGGTTTTTTCTAGATTCCGTCGATGAAGCGCGGCTGGTCAGCCACGATCGTTTTAAACGAGCATTGAAGCGCATCGCGAGAGCTCTCAATGATGTGACCCATAGAGCATTTATATACATTTCGGGGCGGGGAAGTGATTGGGATGCAATCTCCGATCTGTCGTTGGTTGAGGAGTGGCTGCCTGTCCCCAAAGAAAAAATTTTTCAAAAAGAAAATGAAACGGAAGGCGATAAAACTCCTGTGTTGCCTGATAAGGACGAATCCACCGATACAGAATTAAAGATCAGTATATTCCGCCTCGCTCCGTTGACCTGGGAACAGATTCAATTATTTGCCTGCCATCGTGGTGTCCATGAACCTGCTCGCTTTATCGAGGCGATTGGGCGGGCGGATGCCGGCATCTTTGCCGAACGGCCACGGGATCTGATCGACCTTATCGCTTTCTGGCAAGAGTTTGGGGAAATTGCCTCGCTAGCCGAAATGACTGAATACAATATCGGCAAGAAACTGACCGAGACCAATCCGAAACATGACAAAAAGAGCCCCCTCTCACCCGATAAGGCTCGCGCAGGTGCCGAGAGCATCGCGGCGGCTCTGACCCTCTCACGCTGCAATTTTATTGCTCTGCCCGATCCCAAAGACCCCTCCATATTTTCACGCCATGCTCTCGATCCCAAAGAGGTTCTGGTGGATTGGACATCCGGCGACGTCGAGTCGTTGTTGCGTCGCGCCTTGTTTGACGAGGCGACCTATGGCCGAGCGAAGATACATCATCGCTCAGTGCGCGAATATCTTACGGCACAATGGCTTTACAACTTACTGCAACAAGGCAAGTCCCGACGCTGTATCGAACAGTTGCTTTTCGCTGAACGGTATGGCCTGAATGTCGTCGTACCGTCAATGAAGCCGATCGTTGCTTGGCTGGCGCTTTGGGATGAAAAAATATGCCAGCGACTATGCAACATTGCTCCGGAAATCCTGATCGGTTACGGAGACCCATCCAGACTCCCTATCCCAGTGCGGGAAAAATTGCTACGCCAATTTGCCGAGGTATGTGTCTCCAACCAATATTACGACGAATCTCTCGATCTGGCTGCGATAAGACGCTTGGCGGACACCCGACTCGCAGACACCATCATCGAACTTCTGAAGAAATATCAATCAAACGAAGAGGTTAGGCATCTCCTCCTGCGAACAATTTGGCAAGGGGAGATCAAGGAATGCGCAGAGATTGCCCTGAATCTTGCCCTCGATCTCTCAATGGATCGTTACACGCGACTCGGGGGAATTCGGGCAATCGGCGTCTGCGGAGCTAAAGAGCAGCAAGAGCGTCTTGTTTTGGCCATACTTGCCGATACGGAAAAAGGCGACGTCGACTTGATCAGCGCCGTATGTGAGCAATTTTTCCCTGAGTTGATCACCGTTGATGCGTTACTGGATACTCTCGCCAAAATACCCAAACCAAAGCGGTTTTCGACAAGTCCAATATCGTATGCACTGGAGCAAGCTATCGAGAAAGGCTCCGAAGAAACTCTTCTTCCTTTGCTGACCGGTCTTATTCGTTTGCTTGAACTTGAGCCATTTGTTGAAAATTTTCACTGCGATATTTCGAAGCGATATGCTTGGCTGTTACCTCATGCAGTTGAAATTGCTAATGGCTTTCTCAGGCATCCATCACTTTGCCTAAATGACGCCGTACTACGTGCCGCCGAACTTAATGCCCAATCGCGACATTATGATGAAGACTCAAAGGCAGATTTGCAATCTGCCATCGACAACATGCCAGATTTACGACACGTTTTTTTCTGGAGAGCAGTCCGACGGGTTAGAGATAATCGAAAAAAAAAGAACGAGCGGCTTGATGACTGGTGGTTTATTAAATTTGAACCGGCTCCATGGAAAGTGATGCCTGAAGATTTCACATATTTTCTCGCTCAAGCCGAATTGTTGCCGGACAAAGATGATCAGTTGGTTGCGTATTCCGTTGCATTATCCCTGTGGCACAATGCAGGGCGTGACAAATTGCATCTGGAAGAAATGAAAACCCTTGCCCGCCGTAACGTGGAGATGACGGCAAAGTTAGGTAGCTATCTTAACCCACCATCCTTGTCATCTGAAGAATTGGAATGCGATCGTCGGAGGAACGAGTGGAGACAGGAACAAAATAACAAAGAGCGAGAGCAGAAAAAAAACCGGCAAGCTTGGATACAAAGATTGCAATCCGATCCCCAACAAATATGTGATATTTCAGGTTCAACGATTGCCTCGAAATTTCCCGACCTTTATGACCTTGCAGCGAATATTCGCGAACAGAAGAATCAAGGAGGCTCCAAATGGGGGAGCGACCGATGGGAAACGCTGATCGAGGAATTTGGGCTTGAGGTCGCAGAAGCTGCACGTGATGGGTTGATGGCTTACTGGAGGCACTTCTGTCCGAAACTAAAGTCTGAGCAGGATGCTAATGGCATTCCTAATGATCTGATTGTCGGGATGGTTGGTTTAGCCATTGAGGCGAGGATGAAACCCGACTGGGCACGGTGTCTGTCCCATGAAGAAGCACTGTTGGCTGTTCGCTATGCCATTCATGAGATTAACGGTTTCCCTCCTTGGATCAAGGATTTGCTAGCCAGCCAGCCTCAAGCCATCGATGAAATATTGCAAAAAGAGTTTCTTTGGGAGTTCGGATTGAACGATGGAGAGCGCTCGACGCCGGTTCACCACATGCTGGCGCAACTTCGTTATTCCAGACTGAAGCCACTAAAAGATCGCTATGGACCTTACATCTTTCAACTGCTTCAAAACAAGGAGCCGAGGCGCGACCAGACCCTGGAGAACGCCCTGTCCATCGTTTTGCAAGGGGATGGATTGGATGGCCGTGCCTTAGCAGAGTTGGCACAACGGCGGCATATCGAGTCTGAGGATGAAAGTCGCTTATTAACCTGGCTAGTTGCGTGGTTGTGTGTCGACGCCGAGGGAGCACAGATTGCCTTACAACAATGGTTATCAAAAGAAAACGGCAAAGACAAGCGGCGGGAAAAGATGATCCGCTTTTGCGGTGCGATGGGCCATCATCATTTCAGTCGCTTTGGTAGTAATTACCGAGATTTTGAGCGAATTGAATCTCTGGAAAAGTTCGTGCCGCTGATCTATCAACATATCCGTATTGAAGATGACAATATTCATGATGGTGTTTTTACTCCGGATGCGCGTGACAATGCGGAGGATATGCGAGGCTATTTGTTGGGCAAAGTCTGTGATACGCCTGGACATCATGCATTTGAAACTTTACTGAATTTCTCCAAAATTCTGCCTCACAAACGTTCCCGCGAGAGGATGCTTGTCATAGCACTGCGCAGGGCCGCTGCGGATACCGAGCTCTCTCCCTGGGAGCCCTCCGACGTTGTCGCTTTTGCCGAGGATGGGGAAAAACGACCCGCCACTGCTGGCGAGCTATTTGATCTTGTTTGCATCCGTCTCGATGACATCAAATACGACCTTGAGGAAGGCGACACAAGCGTTGCCGCGACCTTGCAAAGAGTCGATCAGGAAACCGAATTGCGTATTTGGTTTTCAGATTCGCTCCGAAAAGCGGCACGCGGGAAATACAGCATTGCTCCAGAAGAAGAACTGGCCGATGCCAAGCGTCCCGACATTCGTGTGCATGCTCAGGAAATTGATGCGCCATGTGTCATTGAACTGAAAATTTCTGACAACTGGAGTTTCAATGAACACATCGAACGCCTACAAAGGCAACTCGTCGGCCAATATTTACGGGACGTACGCTCCCGTTATGGTGTTTTTTTGCTGGCCAGAAGGCGTCAGGCATACTGGGTCTCCGGGCGACGACTGACTTTCGAAGAACTGATCGCCAAGGTGCAGATTGAAGCGAATCGAATCAATCAGCGGCGACCTGATCTTGAGGCTATAAAGGTAATTGGTATAGATTTGGCGAAGCGTCGAGGTTAGACGCTGATTGTCAAGAGCAGTTGCAGAGTCGCGTCTACAGAATTTATCTTTTGAAATTTGTAGCCGCGACCCCTTTATATGCATATGCGCCTTGTTTATGCACCCCACCTCCCCCTGGCTACCCCCTCCCCGATCCGCAAACTGAAACCGTTTGCTTGATCCTGTCTGATTCTTGCCCGATCGTCTGAACCAACAGAAAATAGTTGTCTGCTCATTGCATGGTCGCGTAATCTTTATCCTGTAAAGAACACAGGGAAATAAAGGAATGCGATGAGAAAAGAAAACGGCAAAACCAGTGATGCGCTGGAATGCTTACTCCAGAGAATTGCCCGATTGACTGAACAGGGCGAGCTGCACACAACTGCCATCCCCGGCCTGTCGCTCTTCAGGCGGACTGAGCCAACCGAACCGGTCACAGGCATGTACCAGCCGAGTATCTGTCTGATTGCGCAGGGAGCCAAACGCGTGAAGTTGGGCGACGAAAGCTTGGTCTACGACGCCCAGCATTACCTCATCACCTCGGTGCACCTGCCGACGGTCGTGCAGATCACCGAAGCCAGTCCGGAAAAACCTTACCTGGGGCTGCGGCTGACCTTCGACCTGCGCGAGGTTTCCCAGCTCATGGCGGATAGCCAGCTTCCGCCGCCACGGACCCGGGAGTCGAGCCGCGGCATGGCGACCGGCGAGGTGACGCGGCCGCTGCTAAACGCTTTTCAGAGACTTATCGATCTGTTGAATGAGGATGAGGATATCCCGATCCTGGCACCGGTTATCCAAAGGGAGATCATCTACCGCCTGCTGGTGGGGGATCAGGGCGCACGGTTGCGCCAGATCGCGACGGCGGGGAGCCAGAGCCAGCAGATAGCCAGGGCGATCGAATGGTTAAAGGGCAACTTCACGCAACCCTTGCGCATCGACGATCTCGCCGAACAGGCAAGCATGAGCACCTCGACCTTTCATCATCACTTCCGTTCGATGACCGCTCTCAGTCCCTTGCAGTATCAAAAGCAACTCCGCTTACGGGAGGCCAGGCGTTTGATGCTCATGGAACGCCTGGATGCAGCTACTGCCGGCTTCCAGGTCGGCTACGAAAGTCCTTCCCAGTTCAGTCGGGAGTACAGTCGTCTGTTCGGTGCGCCACCATTGCGCGACATTACCAACCTTCGGCAGGTCGCAGGAGGGAAAAGAGGATAATGTCAACAAAACGGACGCGTCTACAGAATTCAATAAATGGCCTCTGTAGACGCGCCCCCTTTACATGCACCCGCCAACACATTTTGTTTCCCCCGACTTGGATCGTAAGTACGGCCCCCGCCAGAGTTCCGAATCAAAGAATCCAATAAAGTAACGGTAACGACACGAATGCCAGGGCCATCCCCAGGCTGACCAAGGCAGCAGCCAGTTCCGGCAGGATGCCCGCGGCAATGGCCAGGGCACCGGCGGTAACCATCGGCGGCATGCCCGCCTCAAACACGGCGATATCCGTCCCCAATCCGTTCAACCCCAACAGCCGGCATCCGAGCAGAGCGACCACCGGAGCAATGACCAACTTGACTGCCAGGCCGAAGCCTAACGGACGCAAAACCGTTGGGCTGAGCCTTATCCGCAACTGAAAACCTATCGCGGTCATCACCAGCGGGGTCAACATCCCCCCCAGGGTTTCCAGCCCCCTGATCAGGGCCTCCGGATAAGCCCAGGAACGCAGCGCCAATCCGACCAGCAGCGCCAGCGTCGGCGGGAAAAGGACAGCCCGTTTAATGACGTCGGTTATGTTCACCTTCCCCTTACAGCTATGCATCGCAAGTATGATGGATCCGAAAATGGCAAAGATGAGCATGGTTCCGATCTGGTCGTAAATGATCAAATAGGGAATACCCGAATCTCCGAAGAACGCGTTGACCATCGGTACCCCCATAAAAGAAGTGTTGCCGATCGGCACAACCAGAAGCAAGACGGCGATGGTTTCCCGTGACCATTGTAGACTTCTGCCGACGAGCAAAATCAGGGCGGCAGACAATATCAGCATCGCCCAGGGAACAACCGCAGGAACGATCATGTCCCCTGAAAAACTGAGGTGAGGTACCTTGAGAAGGATGACGGCTGGCAGCGCAACATACAGAGCAAACATATTCAGCACCTGCGGCGTTTGCTCCGGAAAGGCCTCAAGGTATCGAAACAGAACCCCAAGCCCGACAAAAACACCTATGAGAACAAAGTTTTCCATATACTATTCATCCTGAAGTAACGAGATAATCATAAAGCAAGCCCTATGGCCAAAATAGCTGCACGCAATTGAGCTGTAAACGTTGAATATGGTTCACCAGATGTGCAATTATGCACAACCAGAAACAAGGCCTACCATATATGGGGCCCAAATCGTTGAAGATCCGCTCCTCAAGGAGGGCGACATGGACCAAAACTGGAACGATATCCGTTTCTTCCTGGCTCTCAGCCGAACGACCTCATTCGTGTCTGCCGCAACCCAGCTAAAGGTGACGCACAGCACCGTATCGCGACGGATTTCAGCCCTGGAAACCGCTTTGCAAACGAAGCTTTTCGTGAGAACGGAAAAAGGGTGCCGCCTGACATCGGCGGGAGAACAGTTGCTCCCCCTTGCAGAAGAACTCGAAAAGGCGGCTCTGAAATTTCAGGAACATGTTCCCGACAGGGACAACCAGCTTTCGGGAACGATCCGGATTGCAACTCCGGATGGACTGGGTCATTGTTTTCTGGCATCGAGGATCAATGCGTTACAAAGCAAAAATCCCTTGTTGGAGATCGAACTGATAGCTGTGCCCATGTATTACAGTCTGTCCAAAAGGGAAGTGGACATTCTTATAACCGTAAAAAAGCCGACGGTGGACAGAATTATTGCGAGAAGAATAACCAACTACAGATTCGGGTTGTTTGCCTCCAGGGAATATCTTGAAGGCTTCCCCCCCATCCAAAAATTCGGTGACCTCGCAGAACACCGCTTTGTCGGATATATTGACGACCTTCTCTACGACCAGAAGTTGAGATTTCTGGAAGAATACTCTCCTGCGCTGAAAACTTCTTTTAGAAGTTCAACAATCATCGCCCAGATGAATGCCTTGAAAGCTGGTGCCGGTATCGGCGTTATCCCGTATTTCATGGCCCACACGGAGAGAGACCTGGTGCCGGTACTCCCGGAAAATTATCTCGAAAGGGAGTTTTGGCTTCAGGTTAACCCGGATTCGAAAAAACTTGCGCGGGTACGGGAAGCGATTGACTTCATAGTCGAACAAATGCTTTCCCAAAGCCACCTTTTCCTGTCGCTTCCCGAGGGGTAATGTCGTTCAGTTCTTAAATTTGACCCGGGCATGCTGACAAGACGATCCTGTTTGTGGAACTTTGCCTTATTTCTCTGCATGCCCTACCCCCCACTCGCACATGAGATCGAGGATAGGTTTAATGCTCCGTCCCTCATCGGTAAGCCAGTATTCCACCTTCGGCGGCACCTGGGGATAGACCTCGCGATGAACCAGCCCGTCCCGCTCCAGTTCGCGCAATTGCTGGGTCAACATCTTGCGGGTAGTGTTGGTGAAGTAACGCTGCAGTTCCGAAAAACGCATGGTCTGCTGCGCCAAATGGTAAAGAATGGCCGCTTTCCACTTGCCGCCAATGACCGCCAAAGTCACTTCGATGCCGCACTTGTACTCCTTGTCGCGAAAGACCAGCGTTTTCTTGACCTCAAGATTCGTCTGCATAGTTCCCCATCATCCCCTTGGTTACAAATTAGTGCCTATGTCCCATAAAAGTACGTTATTGATCGATATGAACGTACGTGTGATCTTAGCAAAAAGGGTATGGGCGGAACAACCCGAAGTTTTGCCCAAGTCAAAAGCATCTATTGCAAGGGAGAGAAACTATGCGCACCCTGTTCGACGAGACAAAGATCAATTCCATGATTCTCAAGAATCGCCTGGTTCGCAGTGCAACCTGGGAAAACATGGCCGACCAGAGCGGCCACATGACCGAGCCGCTGTTCAAGCTTTACAAAGAATTGGCCCTCGGCGGCGTCGGCCTGATTATAACCGGCTACGCTTTTCCGCTGGCTGAGGAGCAACCCAACCCCGGCATGATGGGCATTTACGACGACAGTTTCATCGAAGACTACCGACCCTTGACCGAAATGGTGCATAGCCACGGCAGCCGCATTGTCATGCAGATCGCCTACGGAGGCTCGCAAACCAATTATCGCCCTGAAGAACGAACCATCTGGGGCCCGTCGGAGGTTGCCGACCTGGCTTTCAAAGTGGAGCCCCGGGAAATGTCCCGGGAAGATATCCAAACCCTGAAAAAAGCCTATGGTGAAGCTGCGAATCGAGCCAAGGCTGCCGGTTTCGACGGCGTCCAGTTACACGCAGCCCACGGCTACCTGCTCAACCAGTTCCTGTGCCCCTACTACAACCGCCGCACCGATGAATACGGCGGATCGATCGAGAATCGGGCACGCATCGTTCTTGAAATCTATGACGAGGTTCGCGACCGGGTGGGCGCCAACTATCCGGTGCTGATCAAGCTCAACGCGGAGGATTTTACCGAAAACGGTGCAACTTTCGAGGATTGCCGCTACCTCTGCCGCGAACTGGCCGGGCGCGGCATCGATGCCATCGAAGTCAGTTGCGGCACTTTCGCCTCAGGCAAGCTCGGGCCCTGCCGGACTCGCATCGACGCACCCGAGAAGGAAGCATACAACGCCGGACATGCTGCGCAACTCGCCGAGGAACTGGACGTACCGATACTGGTGGTGGGCGGTATACGCTCTCCCGAGGTGATCGAAAAACTTTTGGAGACCAGCAAGATAGAGTACTTCTCTGTTTCGCGGCCGCTGTTGGCGGAACCGCAGCTTGCAAAACGCTGGCAGGACGGCGATCGTCGTTCAGCCCGCTGTATTTCATGCAACGGCTGCTTCCGCCCCAATCCGGCCGGCAATCTCTGTGTACTTAATTCGGAATCGGCGTGACAGAGACAGATCCGTGCTTTATACGCTCTTTTCAACTCATTCGTTTTGCACAGGGCGTTGCTTTCATTTTGCTATATGATGAAATCACCCTGCCCCATTACCTTCAATTTGTAAAACAGTAGCAGGCATAAATAACGGCCCCACTCGAAATACGAGCGGGGCCGTTTTATAAACCGCCGTCCCTTACCATCCGCTCACTTGAGTGCCGCTGTGAAGAAATCCGTCAGCTTATCCCAGGGAATCAGGTTGACCCGATCATACAGGTCCACATGCCCCGCGCCCGGAACGATGTAGAGTTCCTTCGGTTCGGCCGCCAGCCTGTAGGCGTCCTGGCTGAACTTTATGGAATGAGCCTTTTGGCCGGCAATGAACAACATGGGACGGGGTGAAATCGTCTCGATGTCGTTGAACGGATAGAAATTCATGAATTTGACGTTGCTGGTCAGGGTCGGATGGGTGGTCAGCTTCATCGATGAGCCTTGCGGAGTGTATTCCCCCCTGGGCGTGCGGTAGAACTCGTAGAACTCCCGCTCGATCGGAGTGGAATTTTCATTCAGTTCATGTACCGATCCGCTGGTGTATTTGGGGGTTACACCGGCGTACTCCACGTAGCGCTGCTCCGCCGCTTCTTTGAGTATCCGCTTTCTCTGCTCCAGAGTCAAAGACTGCCCGAGGGCATGCCGGTTGGCAGCACCCATATCGTACATGCTGACGGTGGCAATGGCCTTCAGACGCGGATCGATTTTGGCCGCGCTGATGGCGAAACCGCCGCTGCCGCAGATGCCGATAACGCCGATCCGCTCCCGGTCGACAAAGGCACGGGTCCCCAGGAAATCCACCGCTGCGCTGAAATCCTCGGCATAGATGTCCGGCAATACTGCGTTGCGCGGCTGCCCCTCGCTCTCTCCCCAGAAAGACAGATCCAGAGACAGGGTGACGAATCCCCGTTCCGCCATCTTGGTGGCATACAGATTGGCGCTCTGTTCCTTCACCGCCCCCATCGGATGCCCGACAACGATGGCAAGATTTTTGGCATCCTTGCCCAGGTTCTTAGGGACAAAAAGATTGCCGACCACCTTCATCCGGTATTGGTTTTGAAAGGTCACCTTGTGCACGGTGACCTTGTCGCTCTTGTAAAAGTTGGCGGCATCGCCGGGAGCATCGTAGGCGGACGCCGCGCCGGGGATGAACAGTCCCAGCCCCAACGTGATGCCGATGATTATTCGGAAGCAACCACCGATAAAGTTTTTTCGGTTCATGTCATACTCCCTTCAGCGTGTTACTTTACCGCCAATTTCAGAATATCTGCGATTCTCTGCTGGGGATACAGCGTATCCATCTGCCACAGCTTGGCATTGCCGAAGGCATTTTCCGCGATAGGGTCGACAGCATCCGCGGCGAGACCGGCCTGGGCGAAAGTGACCGGGGCCCCGATAGCGCTGAACCATTCGGTCATCTTGGCGATGCTGGCATCGCCGCCGGAAACACCGAATACCTTGTCGGCGAACCGTTCAAACCGTTCCGGCATCTGATTTTTGATGTCTTTCATCCAGGCGGGCAGCACCACCGCCAAGCCGGCACCGTGCGGCACGTTGTACAGCGCCGACATGGCATGCTCGATCATGTGAGTGTCGTAGGTATTTCCCTCGACGCCGGCGAAGGTGTTGCCGTTCAACGCCATGGTGGCGGCCCAGGCAAACTCGCCTCGCGCATCGTAATCGTCGGAATTTTTCAGCAGTGCATCGGTGGTACGCATGACGGTTTTGAGGATGCTTTCGATCAATTCGGCGCTGAATTCCGGAAGGTAGCCAGCGGTGAAATAGAGATCGAGACAGTGGGAAAAGATATCTACCGCCGAGTAGGCCAGATAGTCCCTGGGAACGCTGGCCATCAACTCGGGATTGATGACCGACACCTTGGGAAACAGCAGGGGCGAGACGATAGGGTATTTCTGGCGGGTTTCATCATTGGTCACCACGCCGGCCATGTTCATTTCGCTGCCGGTAGCGGCCAGGGTCATGATCGAGAACACCGGCAGGACCTCTTCGACCACCGCCTTACCGACAAAAAAGTCCCACACGTCGCTGTCGTATTTCGCGCCGGCGGCAACGGCCTTGGCGGAATCCAGCACCGAACCGCCGCCCACTGCCACGACGGCCTGCAGACCTTTTTCCTTGGCGATTTTGACGGCGTCGCGCACACGGCTGATCAGCGGGTTACTGATAACCCCGCCCACATCGGCGAAGGTGATGCCCTGTTCCTGCAGAGAGGCGGCCACGCGGTCGAACAGCCCGTTCTTCTTCACCCGCTCCGACCCGTACAGGATCAGGTCCGCTGTCGACGCAGAACTCTTTGAGGTATTGCCCAATATGGCTTTCTTTGTGTTTGCCGAATTCGATTCTGGTGGGGTTGAAAAAGGTAAAGTCGCGCATGGTGCCTCCTTGTAAGTGGTGTTGGGTTTGACCTTTTTTTCCTGTGGTTATGGTAGAGGGGCAGGGTGCAGAAAGAAATACACGGAACTCTTCGATTTTTGCCCGATCCTGCATGTGTTGGTGTTTGGGGGCCCGAGGTGGGAGGTAGGGTGGGAGGTAGGGACGCCCATGCGATTATGCGTTTCTAAAGACTTTCCATATGGACAGATGCAGCACTCCATATATTGAGTTGCCTCCCCTGGCAACTTTATGGCATATTTTTAATTATGCCACGCCAAGCACGCATAGATGCCCCTGGGGCCCTCCACCATATCATTTGTCGCGGTATAGAGCGTCGAGCAATTTTCCGCGACAATGTTGACCGGGACGATTTTGTATCCCGCCTATCGACTATTCTTTCAGAGACCTCCACAAGATGTTTTGCCTGGGCACTGATTCCCAATCATCTCCACCTGTTGTTGCAAACGGGGAAAACACCGATCGCTCATGTCATGCGCCGGTTGCTGACAGGTTACAGCGTAAAATTCAACCGCCGTCACAATCGACATGGGCACCTGTTCCAGAATCGCTACAAATCCATATTGTGTCAGGAAGAGCCGTACCTTTTGGAATTGGTTCGCTATCTTCACCTCAACCCACTGCGTGCCGGTATCGTAGCAACGTTGGAAGCGTTGGCAGATTTTCCCTATTGTGGGCATGGTTGCGTATTGGGAAAACATGCCCATAGCTGGCAGGCGGCCGACGAGGTTCTGGAGCATTTTGGGAAACGAACAAATATAGCCAGAAAAAATTACCTGCACTATGTTGCGGCGGGAATTGAACAAGGCAGGCGCCCCGATCTTGTCGGTGGCGGCTTGGTTCGAAGTGCGGGCGGCTGGCAAAGTTTGGCATCTTTGCGACAAGAACGATCCCACCAAAAAAGCGATGAACGTATTCTCGGAGATAGCGCGTTCGTCGAGTCGGTATTACGAGACGCCGACGAAGCTATGAAAAGGCAGAATCAGTGCCGGAGTCTGGATATCGATTTAGAAACAATGGTACTGATGGTTGCCGAAAAGTTTGGAGTTACGCCGGAGGATATCTGGAAAGGAGGCAAACAGCCAAAGAGGGTAGCGGCCCGAAGCCTCCTTTCCTTTTGGGCGGTCAAGGGACTTGGACGTTCAGCCACAGAAATTGCCGGTTGGTTGGGACTATCTCAATCGTCAGTGAGTAGATCGGTGCCACGTGGCGAAGTATTGGCCAGAAAAAACGGATGGAATCTGGAAGAGGAGATAAACGCATAATCGCATGGGCGTCCCCCCCTCCCCCCCCTCCTTTCACCCGTCATCACCAACCGCTGCCTGCCGCAAGCTATTCACATCCCGCAACGGTGGCGCCCCGAATAACCGGCTGTACTCGCGGCTGAACTGCGACGAACTTTCATATCCGACCTGAAAAGCCGCCCTGGTCGCATCCAGGTCTTCGGCCAGCATCAGTCGCCGTGCCTCCTGCAGGCGCAGGTGCTTCTGGTATTGCAACGGACTCAGGGAGGTCATGGCGCGAAAGTGACTGTGGAAGCTCGATGCGCTCATATTGGCCATTCCGGCCAGTTCGTCGATTCTCAATTGCTGAGCAAAGTTTGTTTTCAGCCATTCGATGGCCCGCGCCACCTGGTGGCTGCGGCTGCCGCTTGCGGCGATCTGGCGCAGCCTGTCGCCTTGATCGCCCACCAGTAGGCGATAGAGGATTTCCCGGTGCAACATCGGCGCGAGTATCGGGATATCCTCCGGTTCGTTTACCAGGGCAACAAGCCTTTGAAAAGCGCTGAGCAGGGGCAGAGTGACCTCGCCGGTCGACATGCATCGGTCGATGTCCCTGGTGCGCGTTGCGGGCAGATTGCTGTCGATCATCAGGCGAGACAGCTCGCGCATATCGAATTTCAGCACCAGCCCCAGGTACGGTTCCCCGGGACTGGCCGAAATGACCTGATAAGTTGTCGGCAGATAGACCGATGCAAGCAGGTATCTGTGGGCATCGTAGTCGAATGTCTCGTCCTCGAGATGGATCCTTTTGGCTCCTTGCGCAATCAGGCAGATACTGGGTTCGGTCAGACCGGGTTTCGGTTCGGTCGGTTGATCGTGGTGATAGAAGGTCAAACCCGGCACCGGCGTTTGGAACTCACCACAACCTGTGGTCCATCGGGCAATATCCGCCACCAACGCTGTGAGCGGCTCGCTCTTGGTTAACGCAACCACCGATCCATCAACATTCTGTTTTTTCATTCTTTTCCCCCTCTTTCGGTTATCTAGATCATAACAATCCCTACTCCCCCAGGCAATATCTCGCATTGGTTTTGGAGGATCAGGCAAAAAATCAAAAGGATTAATCTATCCGGATTATTCCTTCGGGGAGTAGTCTTGTAGCCGCAAAGTGACCCACATCGCGATCCAGGAAGAGCTCGACGGCAAATCGGTAGACTGGCTGGAACATGTCAGCGACGAACAATACCAACCAACCTAGTATCCCTTGCGAGTAGTCATGAATTAACCGCACGGGACACTGCTGAAAGGAAAGAGTTCATGGACAAGTATTACGACGACAAGGTCGCCCTGGTGACCGGTGCCGCATCGGGCATGGGTCTGGCAACGGCCAAAGCCTTCGCCAAAGCGGGAGCTGCGGTGGCGCTGGCCGATATCAGTGAAGAGGCGGTTCAAAAGGTCACGAAAGAGCTTGTTGCCGAAGGGCACAAGGCCTTGGCGATCCATTGCGATGTTACGGACGAAGCACAGGTTGCGTCCATGGTGGATCGAACGGTTGCAACTTTCGGGCGTTTGGATGCCGCATACAACAATGCGGGCATCCAGGTTCCGCCGAGCGATGCCGCCGACGAGCCTGCGGAATACTTCGATCGCGTCATCGCGGTAAACTTGCGCGGCATATGGGCCTGCATGAAACACGAATTGCGCCACATGCGCGAGCAGCAGAGCGGCGCCATAGTCAATTGCTCCTCGATCGGCGGCCTGATCGGCCTGCCGGGGCGAGCCTCTTACCATGCCTCCAAGCACGGCGTCATCGGGCTGACTCGCAGTGCGGCAGTCGAATACGCGCCACGGGGCATCCGTATCAATGCGGTCTGCCCGGGGACCATCGATACCCCCATGGTGTCCGACATGCTGAAGACCCAGGCCGATGCCATGAATGAGATCATGCGCGAGCAATCGTTAGGACGGCTCGGCCGGGCGGACGAGATCGCGGACGCCGTTCTCTGGTTATGCGGGCCCGGCTCGACTTTCGTCATAGGTCAGGCGATTGCCGTGGATGGCGGATTCACCGTCCATTGATGCGAACGTGCGATGGTGCCAAACGATCAAGACGCGGATGCCAAAAATCCGAACCGCCACCTATATCTCTACACTTCGGGGTAAAACCATGAAAAAGCTGACATTGATTTTCATCCTTACGACGCTCGCCGCGTCCGTTGTGTATGCCGGTTCCGAAAAAACTCCCGAACCGGAAAAAAAATCTCAAGTAGCCTACCGGGCCGAGTCGCAACAGTCTTTCAAAGGGCCAGAAAAGTGGTTCACCGGTAACGTGCAGGTCGACCTGCTGTTCCCAGCCAACGAAACCGCCCATTACTCCGGCGCCTATGTCACCTTTCAGCCGGGTGCCAGAACCGCCTGGCACCTGCATCCTGCGGGACAGCATATGATCGTTACTTCCGGTGTCGCCCTGACCGGGACGCGGGATGGCAGGATGATGCGCTTCAAAGCCGGTGACACAGTCTGGTGCCCGCGCGGCATCGACCACTGGCACGGTGCCACGCCCGACGCTCCCATGACCCACCTGGTCATTACCGGCGCCCTCAATGGTCAAAACGTGGTCTGGAAGGAAAAAGTCACCGACGAGCAGTACAATGGCAAATAAGGATTTCGTCATGAATAAAAAGCGGACCGCGTTTCTAACCATTCTGATGACCTTGATGTTTAGCTTTCCAGCCATTGCGGAGGCAAAAAACATGGAAAAAGTTCAGACTCTGAATGCAAGACAGCAAGCCATCGTCCCCATCGCCGCCTTTACCGCTAACGGCGACCTGGACAAGTTAAAACCAGCCCTGGTCGATGGACTTGATGCCGGTTTGACGGTCAATGAAATCAAGGAAATCCTGGTGCAGATGTATGCTTATGCGGGCTTCCCACGCAGCCTCAACGGCATTCACGCCTTCATGGCCGTCCTGGATGAACGGCAGACCAAAGGTATCGATGATGAGATGGGCAAAGAAGCCGGTCCCACGCCTGCCGACCTGGACAAGGATAAATACGGGGCTGAAGTGAGGGCAAAGCTAGCGGGCCTGGAAACGGATATCTCTTCTGCAAAATGGCAACAATTCGCCCCCGCCATCGACACTTTCCTCAAGGAACATCTGTTTGCCGACATCTTTGTCCGCGCCATCCTCAACCATCAGGAAAGGGAGCTGGCCACAATCGGCGCTCTGGCCGCCATGCCGGGTACGGAGGGGCAGCTGCATTTCCATTTCGGTGCCGCGATGAATACCGGATTCAGCGAAGCCCAAATGAAGGATTTTATCTCCGTGCTTGATGTAAAGGTCGGGAAAAAAGAAGCCGAAAGTGCTCGTAAGGTTCTGAACGCAGTGCTGGTCAGCAGGAAATAGCACTGCTGTAATTTGGAGTGAAAAGATTTCGGAATCTGAATCCTTACCGATCCACAACGAACGATGAAAAAGGATTGATATGCCAAGGACGACACAAAAAATCTGGACCGACAGTGAAAAAGTTCTGGTTATTTATTTCTCCCGCTCCGGCAACACTCGGGAAATCGCCCATCGGATCCATCAGATTGTGGGCGGGGACATCGTGGAAATTGAACCGGCCGACCCGTATCCCGAAGACTACAATGCGGTTGTGAAGCAGGCCAAGGCAGAGCTGAACTCAGGTTATAAACCGCCGCTGAAGTCCAAAATCGAAAATATCGAATCCTGCGATGTCATTTTCCTCGGGTCGCCAAACTGGTTGCAAACGATAGCCCCGCCGGTGCAATCGTTTCTGTCGCAAGCCGATCTCTCCGGAAAAACCATTGCTCCTTTTATCACACACGGTGGCGGTGGCAGCGGGAGAAGCGTTGCGGATATCGCAGAGCTTTGCCAGGAATCAACTATTCTGGATGCTCTTGTTGTTCGGGGATGTAAACCGGGAAAAAACGCAATCGCGGAATGGCTGTCAAAATTATTCAGAAGATCCCACAAACTCTGAAAACTGAGATGGGGGCATGTAACTTTCCAGCTTCAACCTTGTCGGCCCCCCATGGCAAAGCCCCCCATACGGCTAGTGACACGAGACCAAAGGATTCCAGGGAAACATCAATACATTCTCCAACACTTTAAGTAAACGGCTTGTCATCCGGCTCAGCGGTCTTTTTTCTGCGGTTTTCGTGACGCAGCAAGTTCGGGCCGCGCGATGCACTCCAGGGGCTTTAAGGGGTGAGCCCGAAGACTGGTCCCAACTACCTGGCTGTCCTTCTCCATCTCCTCGGAAAAACAGGCGTAACCGTTACGGCCCCGGCTCTTGGCGGCATACATGGCGATATCCGCCCTCTTCAGCAATACGCCCAACTCCTGACCATGCTCCGGATAAAGCACCATGCCTATGCTGGGCGTCACATTAAGCTGCTGGGACTCGACCTGAAACGGCACCTTCATAACCTTGAGGATCTTCTCCGCCACGGTCGTGGGCTGGTCGACGTTCTCCAGGCCCGGCAAAAGCACCACGAATTCGTCGCCGCCAAGACGCGCCACGGTATCGTTGCGGCGGATACAGGAGTTCAGGCGTTGGGCCGCAGCCTGCAACACCATATCTCCCGCAGCGTGCCCATAGGTATCGTTTATCTCCTTGAAGCGATCGAGATCCAGGTACAGCAGGGCCAGCATCCTGCCATCGCGCTGCGCCTGAGCAAGACTTTGGTCGAGTCGATTGGCCAGCAATGTACGATTCGGCAGACCGGTCAGAGCATCGTAAAAAGCCAACTGGCGAACCTGTTCCTGCGCCTTTTTGCGATCGCTGACATCGAGCATGACGCCCTGAAAATGGGTAACCGCATCGCCTTGGTCGCGGCCAAGCCAAAGCCGCACATCGACCCAGGCAATATCGCCGTTGTATTTGATCAGGCGAAACTCCAGTGATAACTGTTCGTCACGTCCCCGCTTTATTGCCGAGATCGCTGCAGATAATGCTTTTTCCACGTCGTCCGGGTGCACAATGGACAAAAAATCGACCTTGCCGGAAGTAAAATCCGTGGGCTCGTAACCGAACTGCCGAATATTGTCGGACACAAACTCCGCCGCCCACTTATCTCTCAGCCGCCACAAAAAGGCCACCGCCGGACTCTGATTGACAATCGACTCCAATTCCTGGCGTTGCGCGGATGTGGCTCGCAGCTCCGATTCAGCGCGGGTGCGTTCGATAATCTCCCGATTGAGTTCGTTACGCGAGGCCGTCACGTCCTTGAGATTATCGATCATGCGGTCGAAAGCCCGGGCCAACTGCCCGATTTCATCGCCCTGAGTCATATTCAAATGCCGGTCGAGACGACCTTTTCCGATACGCTCGAACAGTGCGATAGCCCTTTCCAGAGGACGCACAATACCCCTGGAGACATAAAAACCGATCACCAGGGAAAGCAGCACTATGCCCAACGCAGCGGCCGAGATCGATAAGACTGTCCGCGATAGCGAATCGACGAAACGGTTCTGTATATCGGCGTAATCGTCCCGATAGGCCCCGGCCACAATAACCCAATCCCATGGCTCGAAATAGGTCACGGCAACCAGTTTTGCGCGATAGGGCTCCTCCGCTCTATGTCGCCACGGATATTGTTCGAAAATAACGGGGATCTCATCGTTGCTGTGCGGCCTGCGGGAAAGCTGCGAGGCCTTCTGCAGCAGACGGTGCGCGACAATCTGTATCTGCCGGTCCTCGTTTAAGATGGCCGACTTGCCATCGTAACGGGTCAGGGGCGAAATAAGCATTTTACCCCGCTGACTGCCTTTGCTGCCGAGAATATACACATAACCGGTTTTTCCGACCACGAGATCGAGAATCCCGCTTCGCAGGCTCTCCAGACTCTCTTGCCGATACCCGACATACAGGGCACCGACAAGGTGTTTGCCCGTGTTGTCCATGATCGGTTCGTAACGGGTAACATACCAATCGTTCACGACAAAGGAACTGCCCACATAAGGCTTCCCGCTCATCAGCGCGCCGATAACCGGATTCAGACTGCCGTCCGGATTACGTTGGGGGATATAGGTGCCGATAGCCCGTGTGCCGTCATCGTTAAGAACATTGGTGGCCACGCGCAGCATATCGCCGGACTCGTTCATCCGCTGAAACAGCGTGCAAGTCACCCCCAACGTTTTCTGCACCTGATCGACAATCGGAGATTCGCGGGTGATGTCGGCATTCTGACCAAGCCAGCGGGCGCCGACCAGCACCTTGGGCAGTTCTATGGCTTTGACGCTTTTATCGAACTGATTTTCGGCACTCCACCGAACCCGTTCAGGACTGAAAGACAGCCCGCCCTGCTTATCAAGCAGCTTGGTGGCAACATCGAGATTGCGTTTTAAGGACTCGTCCTGAAGCTGCTGGACGGACCGGCACATGAGATAGACGCTCTCCGCCACCTTGCGCGTTTCATTATGAATAAAGCTCTCCATTTCCTCATCGATAGCGGTATCGAGGACATGGACCTGATCGATAGATATCCCGACGATGGTGAATGCCGTAATCAATACCAGCATCAACCCCATACCGATAATCTTGGTACGAATCTTCATATATAGACCTGAGTTTTAGTGAGGCGGGACTAAACAATTTCATAAAGACATAACAAAATAGTCCCGTGCTTGAAGATCCGCCACAAAAACCCTTGCAAGACCTCAGGAGAAATATCCGCCTATCATGCTAACCTCAATCGGCAGCACAGATAAACGAAGCGCGGGAATAAAAACCAACCAATGTTTTACCACAGCATAATTTGCCATTATAGACCATACTTATCGGCCAAAGCCATAGCAAATTTTAGAGAAAAAACCCCCTTGTCACTCACCTGCGATTTGTCTATAGTGGTCGTGCAGAAAGACTCTCTGCTCTGCAGGTGAGGTTTTATTTGCCCCAGCGGAATATTTTTCAAAACGGGTTGAACAAGGATGTGTTGTGTGCCAGCCCAACCTGGATTGGGACGCCTGATACGCAGCCTGTGATTCCCACTTATTTAGGACTCGCTTGGAGGCCTGAAAACCCACGGCAGCAGTGGAGAGTTTTCTACCGGAAGCGCGCGGATATCAACCGGGCGCTTTCTGTTTTAAAACGCTTACGGGCGGAATTTATCGACAGGTAAGCAAGCCGGGACCTCAAGCCGGAAAAATCCACCTCTGCAGCCCACGCTTCGCAATCGTTCACCCTCTGCAGCAGACCTGTCTGACGCCCCTATTTCATATCCATTATCGATGCTCCGGCAGGAGCGTTATTACTACAGGAATCCGCTCCGTCATGTCCTCCAGCCAGACTCTCCAGCAGCCATCGGCAAAAGAAGAAACCGCCGCTTCCGATATCTTGCGTATCCAGCTTCACGACAAACAGGTGGTTCTCATCGGCACCGCCCATATTTCACGGGATTCCGTCGACACGGTCCGTCGCATCATCGAAACGGAACAGCCGGACGCCGTCTGTGTCGAGCTCGACCAGCAACGTTACGAAGCGATTCGCGACCCCCACCGCTGGCGCTCTTTGAACCTCATCCAGGTACTGCGTCGTGGACAGGGGGCCTTTTTGTTGGCCAACCTGGCGCTGTCGTCGTTCCAGAAGCGCATGGGCATGGGAACCGGTGTGAAGCCGGGCGAAGAACTGGCTGCAGCAGCCGAGGAAGCCGAGCAGCGTGATCTGCATCTGAGCCTCATTGACCGCAACATCCGCACCACCTTGCTGCGCGCCTGGCGTCGCACCGGTCTCTGGAAAAAACTCCAACTGTTTTCGGCTCTGGTGGCGGGCATGTTTGACAACAGCAGTATGGATGAAGAACAACTCGCGGAGCTGCGCCAGCAGGATACGCTTTCCGCTCTGTTGGAGGAGATGGGGGATAATCTTCCGGAATTAAAAACGGTCCTGGTGGACGAACGGGATCGTTACATGGCCTACCATATTGCCCAGACCCCCGGGCACAAGATCGTTGCGGTGGTCGGAGCGGCGCATGTCCCGGGCATTCGGAAAAACCTGCCTTGCTCCATGACCGAAAAAGATATTCAGGACATCAGCCGGATTCCTGAAAAATCCCTTTTATCCAAATCGATTCCCTGGCTGATACCTTCCATGGTCGTGGCGCTGTTTGTCGCGGGATTCTTTCTCGGAGATCGGGCGCGTCTGGCCGATGCGGCAACAGCCTGGTTCCTGGCCAACGGCGTACTGTCCGCCCTGGGGGCCATCATCGCCCTGGGGCACCCTTTGACCGTGATCACCGCCTTTATCGCCGCGCCCTTCACTTCTCTTAATCCGACCATCGGTGCCGGCTTTGTCACCGGCCTTGTTCAGGCATGCCTGGCCGCCCCTACCGTACAGGACCTGGAAACCGTCGGCGACGACCTGGCCACCCTGCGCGGCTGGTGGGGAAACCGCCTTACCCGGGTTCTGCTGGTCTTCTTGTTTTCCAATCTGGGCTCGACTGCCGGTACCTTTATGGCCTTCCACTGGCTCAAGGATCTTATCTGACAAGGCCCGACTCAGACTCCGAAGGCCTGTCCGCGGCTTCGCCGCCCACCTGCATCGTCACCTCGGCCATCTGCCCGGAGGACTCCGGGCGCTGCTTCAAGGCTGCCTGCAACTCCTGATCCCGCTCATAGACATCGTTACGAAACTGCAATCGGCCCTGCACATCGACCCAGGCTGTGCGATACAGAATGTGCACGGGAATGGGATTTTTGAGTCGGACCGTGTAGGGTTTGGAAGCGGCCATTTCCTTTTTTATGCGTTCCGAGTCCCACCCCTTTTGCCCGTCAAGCAGATAAATGGCAAGCTCCAGAGGTCTGGCTATGCGGATACAACCGGAACTGAAGGTGCGCTGCTGTTTGGCAAAAAGATACTGGGCCGGGGTATCGTGCAGATAGACATGGTACGCATTGGGGAACATGAACTTCACTTTCCCCAGAGGATTCCAGGGACCCGGTTTCTGCCTTAACATACCAGGAAAGCTCTTTGCCGTTATCGTCTTCCAATCGATGGATGCCGCATCGATAGTACGATTCGGATCCTTCCCCCAAGCCACGATTTCATAATGATGGGAGTCGAGATAATCGGGATTGGCTTTGATTACCGGCAATTTATCCTGCTCGAGTATGGTGGGGGGAACCGTCCAGTATGGCGCAAAAACCAGATAGGTCATTAGTGCAGAAAACACCGGAGTACGGCGAAAGGAGGTACCGACCACCACCGGCATGCGCATGATTTCACGCCCACCGTCGACCAACGTCAAAGTAAAATCGGTAATATCGACCTGTAGATAGCGATCGCCCGCATCCTGCTTCGGCCAGCGCTCTCGCTCGAGGTTAAGACCAAGCTGCTCTATCCGCCGGCCAACCGGAACATTGATCTGCGCCAGCGTATCCTTGCCCAGTACGCCGTCCGCACGCAAACCGTGCCGAACCTGAAAACGTTTCAAAGCCGCCACGGTCACCGCGTCCATCCGCCACCCCGACGACTGCCTGGATGATTCCAAGTCGCCGACCAGCACCAGAAAGCGCCTCAAGGCCGGCAGACGGGCGTCGCGATCACCAGGCCTTACCGGTGGTCCATCCGCCAGAACCGGCCATCCCCCGCCAAGAGCCAACTGGCGATAATGAGCCAGGTAGACCGCCAGCCTCTGATATCCGGCCCGGTAAGGCAGAATCTCCTCCAAAACCGCGGCCACCTCGCCCTTCCGCAGTACCTGGTGCAAAACACCAACGGCATCGATAGCGGAGACGGCAGACTGCCACTCGGCAGCATAGAGCTGAACGGGATCGACCCTTCCGTTTATCAGGTGGGATACGAATTTTAAAAAACTGTCGCTAAGCAACAGGTCGAGCAAGGCCAGGCCGGTCGGATCGCATTGTACTCCGTAGCTCTGGGAAAGATGCGCCAATTCCAGGCAGGTAGCCAGGGTGGCAACATGATAATCCGCCGGTCGCAAGCCTTCGGCGGCCACACCCTGCACACGCGCAATCCATTGCTGGGCCACAGGGGTAACACGTCCGTCATGAAACCAGGCAGGGCGATAACCACGCTGGCGATAAAAAGAAATCAGATCTTTATGCAGCTGGACCTGCAGCCCTTCCATCTGCAGAACCGGAGCGGCACCCCCACCACTGCTGACAAAAGGCTCGATCATCTCTCGCAACTGGTTCGCGACGGTAAGGGGTTTCTGAGCGTCCTCCTCCGGGCTTTGCGCAAAAGCCACCGAGCCGAGGGAAAACAGCGCCAGCACGAACACCACGATCCAGTTTCGAAAACATGCCAAGCTCAATGCCCAACAACCTTTCTGTGAGGGTAAGCAAAGACCATCCGTCGGATAGTATAAATGTACCGCAAATTGCTTAACCTCGCCGCCCGGCAACCGATAAAATTCCGTTAGCCCGGCGGCAGGTCAGGCAATCCACACGGTCTGAACATTCACGAACTCCATCAAACCGTAATGGGACAGCTCGCGCCCATAGCCCGACGCCTTGATCCCTCCGAACGGCAGGCGCGGATCGCTCTTGACCATGCCATTGACGAAAACCGCCCCGGCTTCGATGCGTTCCGCCAGGGCCCGGCCCCGTGTGGTATCGCGATCCCAGACGGAAGCCCCAAGGCCATACGGGGTATCGTTCGCCACCGCGACGGCCTGCTCGCTGTCGGCAACCCGGATAACCGAAGCCACCGGCCCGAACAATTCCTCGTCATAGGCCGGCATCCCTGGCACGACATCGGCCAGAATGGTGGGCGCATAGTAAAACCCTGCTCGATCCAGAGCCTTGCCGCCGGTCACCAGACGCGCACCTGCGGCCAAAGAGGCTTGCACCTGCTGATGCAATTCGTCACGCAGGTCTCCCCGGGCCTGGGGACCGACCTGCGTAGCGTCATCCAGCGGATCGCCGACAACCAGACCGTCCATAGCGGCTTTCAACAACCCCAAAAACTCTTCGTAAATCTCATCACATACGATAAAACGTTTGGCGGCAATACAGCTCTGGCCGGAATTCAGGCAGCGGGAGCGCGCTCCGACCTGCGCGGCCTGCTCCAGGCCGGCACCGGAGGTGACGATAAAGGGGTCGCTGCCACCCAGTTCCAGCACGGTTTTTTTGAGCATTTGGCCTGCCTTGGCAGCCACTTTACGACCGGCCGGTTCGCTGCCGGTAAGGGTCACAGCCCGCACATGGGCATGCTCGATCACCTTATCAACGGCACCGGAACCGATCAGCAGAGTCCGGAACACGTCGGGCGGGAACCCCGCTTCGGCAAACAGCTCCTCGATGACCAGCGCGCAGCGCGGCACGTTGGAGGAATGCTTCAGCAAGGCCGTGTTGCCGGCCATTAAGGCCGGGGCCGCAAAACGGAAGACCTGCCAAAAAGGAAAATTCCAGGGCATCACCGCCAACACCACCCCCAGAGGGCGAAACGCCACGAAAGACCGGGATGCATCACTGGCTACAGGCTGATCGGCCAGCATGGCAGGTGCCTGCTGCGCATAGTATTCGCAGACCCATGCGCACTTCTCGATCTCTCCCCGAGCTTCGGCAACCGGCTTGCCCATCTCCAGCGTCATCATACGCGCCAGTTCTTCGGAGCGGGTGCGCAACCGTTGCGCCACGGCAAGAAGCCGCGCGCTGCGTTCCTCAAAACAGACATGCCGCCAGTCCAGCCAGGCGCCGTGCACCCGGTCGATAATTTCGCTGATCTTGGCGGTATCGTATACTTCGAATGTCTCGTTCACTTCGCCAGTGGCGGGATTCATGGAAACCATGCTCATCGAATTATCTCCTTATTATATTGATCATTCTTTAATTGCGTTTTGTTTTTTCCATACCGAAGGCCAAAGGAGCCTGCCCCTCCGCTGCCGTGACGGGTACACATGCCCCCTTCATATATCCATCCCACAGCGGTTCTTGAACCACAGATGATTTTCTGCCATAGTAGCGGCACCCGTCACAGAAAGGAACCCCACTTTTGGATACCGTCGAAAAGCAACCGTACCTGTTTGCCCGCCTCCACTGGCACTGGCGACTGCAACGCTGGAAACGCACCTTGTCCCGCTACGTTTCGGATCCGCGGGTGCCTTACAACCCGGTGTGCGTTTCACGCCTGCTTATCGGCATCAACCTGCTGTGGTTCACCTGGATGATTCTGCGCGCGCTGGTTGCCGGCCTCGGACTCGGCACCGTACTCAATCCGCCCACCGGGCTGCTCATGTATTTCGGCGCTCAGCGCTGGAATCCCGAGGTTCTGGTTTTCCACCAGTGGTGGCGTTGCCTGACGTATGCCTATACCCACGGCGGACTGATGCATCTGGGGTTCAACATGGTGGTGCTCTACCAGGTCGGCCCCCTTATCGAAGATCACATAGGCTCGGCACGCTTTTTCATCCTTTACACCTTTACCGCCCTGACCGCCACCCTGCTGGGGTTGCTGTGGCATCCGCTGGTCCCGGTGGTGGGCGCCTCGGGATCCCTGTTCGGACTCATCGGTTTCGCCGTGGCCTATTTTCACCGCCTGGGCAACCATGCCCACACGGTGCGTAATTTCATGTTTCAGTGGGCAGCCATCGCCTTTATATTCGGCCTGATCATGGGCGCGGACAATGCCGGACATCTCGGCGGCGCCATAGGCGGAGCTGTTTTCGGTCTGCTGCTGCCCCTGGGCAAACGCGGGAACAAAATAACATCCCATCTGTTCGGCGGGCTGTCCGTAATGGCGGCGGTCGTTACACTGGCCTGCCTGCTGTTGCAGCTTATCTTCCCCTATCCAAGCTGATTCGGAACACGACCATGGCCAAACAAAAACAGCCCGTTACCCCCGCGATCCGCATGCTGCGGCAACACAAAGTCCCCTTTGTCGGTCACCTTTACAACTACGAAGAACATGGCGGCACCGCCGTATGCGCCCGGGAGCTGCAGGTGGACGAGCACGCGGTGATCAAGACCCTGATTTTGGAAACGGACAACAAAGATCCCCTGATCGTCCTCATGCACGGCGACCGCGAAATCTCCACCAAGGATCTCGCGCGACTGCTGCAAGTCAAACATGTCACGCCCTGCGCACCGCAAACAGCGGACCGTCATTCGGGCTATCAGGTCGGCGGCACCTCGCCTTTCGGTACACGCAAAAGCATGCCGGTATACATGGAGGAAACCATTGCCGAACTGCCAACCATCTATATCAACGGCGGTAAACGCGGATTTCTGGTCGCCATGACACCGCAGGATCTGATCAAGGTATTGGACCCCACCCCGGTGCACGTCGCTCAACCCTGATACGGCGGGTGGCGAAATCGAAACTGTTGCTATAATGGTAGCGACGGTATTTTTCGCCATTTCACCATCGAAGGGGGAGCCATGTCCACTCACCGCTATTCCGCGTTGCTCACCGACCTCTACGAACTGACCATGCTTGCCGGGTATTTCGAAAAGGGCATGCACCGGCAGACGGCGGTGTTCGACATGTTCTTTCGGCATAATCCTTACCATGCCGGTTATGCCATCTTTGCCGGACTGCAACCTCTGCTCGAATACCTGTCGGAACTGAGATTCACCGCTTCGGATCTCGCCTATCTGAAAGCCCTCGGTATCTTCAAACCGGCCTTTCTCGACTTTCTGGAAGGTTTCCGTTTCCGCGGCAAGGTTACCGCCCCCACCGAAGGCACAGCCGTGTTTGCCGCCGAACCCCTGGTCACCGTTGAAGGGGAACTGGCCGAAGCCCAACTGGTGGAAACCGCCCTGCTCAACATCATCAACTTCCAGACACTGGTAGCCACCAAAGCCGCCCGTATCGTCAGTGTGGCCAGGCCGGGTATCGTGGTGGAATTCGGTCTGCGCCGCGCCCACGGTCCGGATGGCGGTCTGAGCGAAGCCCGGGCCGCTTTTATCGGCGGCGCACGCAGTACCAGCAACACCTGGGCAGGCCAGGTCTTCGACATACCGATCAAGGGCACCCATGCCCACAGTTGGGTGATGGCGTTTCCGGACGAGCTCAGCGCATTTCGGGCCTACGCGGACTGTTTTCCGGATCAATGCATTCTGCTGGTGGACACCTACGATACTTTGGCCAGCGGCGTACCGAACGCCATCATCGTGGCGCGGGAGCTACGCGCCAGCGGCCACGAAGTCCGAGGCATCCGGCTCGACTCGGGCGACCTGGCCTATCTGAGCAAGGAAGCGCGCCGCATGCTTGACGAAGCAGGTTTTCCGGACATCAAGATCGTCGCATCGAGCGACCTGGATGAAACCGTTATCCAGTCCATACGCAACGAAGGTGGCTGTGTCGATATTTACGGCGTAGGAACGCAACTGGCTACATGCGGAGGAGAAGGCGGCGGTTCGCTGGGAGGGGTTTACAAACTCGTGCGTTTCGATCATCATCCGAAATTAAAAGTGACCAGCGACATCGCCAAAGCCACCTTGCCCGACCGCAAACGCCTTCTGCGTGCGGTATTGCCCAACGGAGAGTACTGCCTCGATGTTATCTGCCTGGAAGACGAAGAGCCCGGCCCCGGTACGACGGTATTCGACCCCGTCAACCCGGCACGCACCAAGACCGTACCGCCCGATGCGCATTTCGAAGAGGTCCGCCAGGTTGTCATGCAAAACGGTCAAATCACCCGGCCGTCCCCGTCCCTGGATGCCATGGCGGACCGCTGCGTCGAGCAGATGCGCCGCCTGCCCAACGGTACCATCCGTTTGACCAATCCGCATATCTACAAGGTTGCCATAAGCAGCGGGCTGCACGATATGCGCACGCGTCTGATGCAAGAGGCACTGGAAAACCAGCCCGGCTACAGGGAGGAGTAACCCTCGGGGACATCAAAACCGGCGAGACGCGACACGCCGGTTTTGATGTTGCCCAGCGACAGGAGCTGGCCACGCATAATACGCCCGGTTTCCCGGCACATACTAGGAGTGCCGGATATCCCGCAGGAAGCGCCCCCCTTACTTCTTCACCTCAGCGGATCCGGCACCACTTTTTTGCCGCCAACGCGGCCCGTAATCGATGGCATCCACAGGACACACCCGCAAACAGCGCGCACAGGAAAAACACTCGGCAGGCCACTTTTTACCGGCCAGACGGTCTTTGGCGGCCTCGACCGGACAGGCGCGATCGCAAGCCCCGCAGTCGACACAGATCTGGGAGTCGATGCGCACGCCGGTCAGACTGATTTTTTCCAGAAACCAGGCGTACCAGCCAAAAGGACAGACCAGCTGACAGAAAGGCCGGTAGATGACCAGCGACAGGAGCAGACTGACCGCCACGGCAATGCCGATGGAAACCTGGCTGAACTCGAAACCGAACAGGTTGAAAGGATTGAGGCCGTGATACAACACCCATCGAGTCCCGGTGACACCGGAAACAATGATCAGAAACGATGCGAAAATAAGCGTGCGCACCGTCATGGTGAAAAGAAACGGCAATCGCAGATTTTTATACCGGCGCAGCAGCGGCAGATCGTAGACCAATTCCTGCAAGGCACCGAAAGGACACCCCCAACCGCATATCAACTTGCTGCCCAATAATGCCATAAGGGTGAAAAACAGCAAAAAACCGAGCTTTATCCAGGGGTCGTCATAAAAGCCTGCCAGGGCTTTAACAAATTTCACCAGACCTTCCATGGGATTGGGCGACTTACCACTGGCAAATCCGAAAAACAGCACCACCAGGGCCAGCGTGGCATGGAAAGCCAGGGGACTATAACGCTTTGCCACAGGCAGCGGACACCCACGTTCAAATCGGCCGCCGCGCAGCAGCCACCACAACACGCCGCCAAGCAGAACGGGCCACAGCAGGTAGTTGTATAAATCGGGTACAGCTTGCGTTTCCCGGTGGCGGCCATCTCCGCGGGAAGCGCCTTCGGCGTCTTCTGCGTTCGGGTTATGGCCACGCCCCTTGCCGCGCCCCCGGCCCCGCATGAGCGGTTCGCTGGAAAGGGGCTCCAAGGCAACACCCGACGACAGAAGATCCTGTACCGCCTTGTCCGTCACGCCGAGTTCCCGCAGGGACAGCTGTTTGTCGATGGGGCGATCCAGCCCCAGAGCGTCGGCCAAAACACCGCCGCGAAGGTTGCAGGCATGGGCCAGTTCTGCGAACGTCATCTCGGGGTCGACCGTCACGTCAACCGATGCGGATACGGAAACATGCCCAATCGACAGAAGCAACAGCGCCAACCACATCGTGATAAACGATTTCATCGAACCACCCTTTCGGCAAGGAAACCCGCGATACCGCGTTAAACCTTGAAAAATGGCCTTTGTCATGCTATACAGCCAGTTTTCAAAAGATCCGTAAAAATAAAAAAACCATTAAAGGAGAACACTTTATGAGCGATACTAACCCCGTTGCCCGCATTGAGACATCGCAAGGCACGATCACTGTCGAACTCGACATTGAAAAAGCCCCTGTCACCGTAGCCAACTTTATCGAGTACGCAAAAAACGGCTTTTACGAAAATACGATTTTTCACCGTGTCATCCCCGGCTTTATGATTCAAGGCGGCGGCATGACTGCGGACATGGAAAGCAAAGCGACCCGGGCTCCCATCAAAAACGAGGCGGCTAACGGGCTGCAGAACAAACGCGGCACCATTGCCATGGCACGTACCCAGATCGTGGACAGTGCCACGGCACAGTTTTTTATCAATGTCGTGGACAACGATTTCCTCAATCACCAGGGACCCAACCCGGCAACCTTCGGCTACGCTGTCTTTGGCCACGTCATCGAGGGCATGGACATCGTCGATGCGATCCAACAGGTATCGACCGGCAGCCGTAACGGACACCGCGATGTCCCCGTCGAGCCGATCCTCATCGAACGCATCACCATCATCGACTGAAAAGTAAAACCTTGCAATCCATAGGATCCATGGACCTTGCAGGTCCCATGGATCCTTACCTGCAGGAACCTGGGTTTCAGCCCTTGACGCTGATCAGATATTTGAGATAGCGCCCCTCGGGGAAAGTGACCGGATAGGGGAAATCACCCGCCTGCCCGTAATTGCCGATCACACGCAAGGTCGCCCCGGCGGCCAGGGCGCCGCGCCGCAGCTCTTTGAGATAATCGGCCAGATCGACTTTCTGATGGTTGGATGAAGTAATCAATACTCCGCCCTTCTCCAGCAGAGGCAAGGCTTCCGATACCAGGTCGGAAGTCCCGCCGCTGGTGGTGAAACGGCTCTTTTTTACGGTGGAAAAACTCGGCGGGTCCATGATGATCACATCAAAGCTTCGCCCCTGCCGCTGCAGGTCTTTCAAAACATTGCGACAATCCCCGACCAGAAACTCATGACGTTTGGGATTGAGGCGATTGGCTTCGAAATTGGCGCGTGCCCATTCCAGATAGGGTGCCGAGGCATCGACGCTGGTCACTTTGGCCGCACCGGCCGCCGCCGCGGCCACCGAAAAGGCGCCCGTATAGGCAAACAGGTTCAAAACTCTGGCTCCTGCCGCACGGGCCATCAAGTCCCGCCGGTTATCCCGTTGATCACTGAAAAGACCGGTATTAAGCCCCTCTTCCAGTTCCACCAGGAGAGTAAGACCGTTTTCCTTAATCTTCAAGCGACCGGAGAATCCCTGTCCCCACAGCAAATGACTCAATTTTTTGGGCTTGTCCGCCAGTTTGCGGGTCTGTTGGGGCCGAAATTTTTCATAAATACCGACCGGCTCCAAAGCTTTTTGCAGAGCTGAAACCAATAACGGCAGATGCGGTCGCCACGCACGACTGAACAGCTGTACCATCAAATAATCGCCGTACTTGTCCACCGTCAGTCCGGGTAAAAAATCGCCCTCGCCGTTTATCAACCGATAGGCATCGGTATCGTCCAGTGCGAGATGACGCTGACGTAATTCGAGGGCCTGTTGGACTTTATCATGGACCCAATTCTGATCTAAATCCATAGGCGCAAAATCGAGCACCCGGGCCACCACCCGATCCGCAGGATCAAGCAACGCGGTGGCAAGAAAACGGCCAGCTTCATCGGCAAGCTGGATCAGGTCGCCGGCATTCCCTTTAGGCCATTTCCGGGTATAGCGATCGGCAAGCACCCAGGGATGGCCGAGTTGCAGCATCTGGGCGGTTTGCGGACCAACGATAAATGCAGATTTCTTCATGCGGATAATTCCTTTTAAATAAAACGGGTTTCCCGATGGAAACTGAAGTAAAAGAAGGTTATTCTACCCGGCAATGTTCCAACCACCAAGGTAAAAGGATCTCTTTACAAAGGTTAAATCGATGAATGACACACCCAAAACCGCCGCGGAAACCCACATGGAAAACCTCATGGCACAACTCGAACCCGGATCCGACCGTTATCGTGTCCTTGACGTGGCACGTCGCTTCAAATCGTCATGGGTCGAACTGGGGGAACAGTTGTTGCGGGTCAATCAGGGTTCGTTATACCAGCATTGGGGTTATGCCTCCTTTGAAGAATACTGTCAAAAGGAAATCCGCATCCGCAAGCCGACGGCTCAGAAACTGACCCAGGCTTACCGCTTCATCAGCCGTGAAGAACCCCAACTGCTGGCAGAAGAGTCGCCGCTGAAGTCAGTCCCCGACTACCGCAGCATTGACCTGCTGCGCCAGGCGCGCGAAGAGCATTCCTTTTCGGATGCGGACTACGCCACCCTGCGCCAGACAGTTATCGACCAGGAACGCAGCCATCCCACGGCTGTCAAATGTTTTAAAAGCCTTGCACCGGAACCGGAACCCGACGGCAAGGAGCGCTATCGCCTGTATAAACAAGCCCTGTCTGCCGCCCGCCGCCTGACCGATGCCGTCGAACAGATGGACGACGTGCCGCCGGGCCACCGCGACGTTCTGCGAGATATCCTTGCCTGGCTCGACACGGCCACCGCCGCCGAAACCGAATCCTGCGAAAAGGCGGACTGATGCCCGCGGCTCAGGGGGAGAAACCGCCCTGCCCGCATCAAATTATCCTGCAAGGCACATCCAATCTCCGAGAAGTGCCGGGCACAGGCGTTTACGCATCCCCGCTGTCTCGCAATGAAAGGCTGAATGCACAATCCGGTACTTCCCAAATCGATACCGTTCATGCTATCCTCCTTCCTCCCTGCGGCCAGTTCCTAACAAGTGGATTTCGCCGGGACAAGCCCCCGCAAGGGTGCTATAATCGATTCATTCTAGGAGAAATGAATGTCCAAGAATTTCAAGGATAAAGTCAGGGAACAATTCAGCCACTCGGCCGAAAGCTATGTCCAGAGTCCCGGCTTCGCGCAAGGGGACGATTTAAAAGAAGCCGCCCGCCTGCTGCAGCCGACCCAGGATGATATCCTGCTGGATGTTGCCTGCGGCGGAGGACACACGGCCCTGTTCTTCGCCCCCATGGTACGCAGCGTGGTGGCCTCCGACCTGGCCATGCAAATGCTGAAGCGGGCGCAGGAATTCATCAGCGAGGAAGGCGGTGTCGAAAATGTCACCTTCCGGGAAGCCGATGCCGAGGATTTGCCGTTTCCGGCCGGCGCCTTCACCTTGCTGACCTGCCGCATCGCTCCGCATCATTTTCCGGATGTGCCGCGCGCCCTGGCCGAGTTTCACCGGGTGTTGCGCCGTGGCGGAAGAATGGCCATCATCGACACATTGTTGCCCGAGGATCCGGAAATCGCCGAGTTCATGCAGACCTACGAACAGATGCGCGATCCGACCCATGTCCGTTCCTACACTAAGCAGGAATGGTCGCAGATGGTGGAAGCGGCCGACTTCATTCTGCACGATATCGAAGTCGTGTCCAAGACCCACGATTTCCAGGAATGGGCTCAACGTACCGGTATGAACCGCGACGGCGTGCAGAAACTGAATAAGTTGTTTATCGAAGCTTCCGACAAAATCCAGGATTTTTTCCAGGTCGAGACCTTCGCCGGCGAAGTCGAATCCTTCACCGACAAAAAGATTCTCATCTACGCCAGTCGGCCTGCGAAAAAACCCCATGTGCAGGCGACCAAACAACAAGAATCGTAACGACAACCAAGGCCCCGAAGCTTACGCTCCGGGGCCTTGTTCGTTTTCATCGTCCATGGATACCTTGCGGCTTATGCCGCCCACTACTCACCGATCAACTTGACCAGCACCCGCTTCCGGCGTCCGCCATCGAACTCTCCGTAGAAAATCTGCTCCCAGGGCCCGAAATCGAGTCGACCGTCGGTTATCGCCACCACCACTTCCCGCCCCATGATCTGGCGCTTGAGATGCCCGTCCGCGTTATCCTCTCCGACATTGTGCCGATAGCCGCTGACCGGCTCATGCGGAGCCAGGCCCTCAAGCCAAACCTCGAAATCGTGGTGCAACCCGGATTCGTCGTCATTGATGAAGACGGACGCTGTTATATGCATCGCGTTCACCAGAGCCAACCCTTCCCGGATACCGCTGTCGTCCAGGCACCGTTGCACATCGCTGGTGATATTGATAAAGGCTCGGCGCTGGGGTATGTCGAACCATAATTCCTTGCGAAAACTTTTCACCGCTTCCCTCCCGGACTTCAGGCACCGCCATCCTTCACGCGGGTGCGCAAATAACGTCGAATATGGTTATGGGCACGGGGCGTCACCGCCCACTCCAGCCATTTGGGCAGCACCGTGGGATTCATCCCCCGCTCAATCTCGACCTGATCCCCGTCCATAAGGCGCGACTTAAGTTGACGGGTCTGGCCATTGATGCGGGCCCGCCAGGCAAACAGACCGACTTTTTCATGGATGGCAAAAGCAAAATCGAGGGCACTGCTACCGGCCGGCAAGGTACGGATTTCCCCTTTGGGGGTATAGACCTGGATCGTGGATGCGGCCAGGCGCAAACTTTCGGTATCGAAAGCCGCCTCGCCTTCCAGCAGCGATTCCATAAGCTCCTGGAAATTCTCCTTGCGAAATTCGAAGCCGGGAGTGAGCACGCCCGACTCGTTGAAGCGTGCCAGTTTATGGGTGGTGATTTCAACCCGCAAACGGACCTGTCCGGCTTGCACGGTGGTTTTAAGGGCCTGGTAGCCGAAGGGAGACGGGATGGTGAGATGATCCCTCAGTTTGCCGGGAATGGCATTGTAAAGCTCATGCACGATACCGAGAGCCAGATAGGCATCCATGGTGCGTGCTACCTGGATTTCCAGGGTATAGAGGGAGGAAATACCGCGTCCCATGCAACGCGTGGCATCGATGGAAAAAGGCCGCCAGCGATCCTTCATGGTCGTTGCCAGACGATAGTGCTCGAAAGCCTGCCGAAAATTAGCGCGGATCTGACGAAGCTGCGGTTCAACCTGTGTTCTTAAAGCTTGCACCACGCGCCGATAGCGGTTAGCACGCCCCGGATAAAGAATATTCAGGGAAAGCGCTTCCATGTGGGAGGCGACATGGCCCATGCCCAGATGTCGGGCCAGAGGCACGTACACCGCGCGGGTTTCTTTGGCAATGAGCGCCTGCTTACCCGGATTGAGGGCGGAAATGGTCTTCAGGTTATCCATGCGGTCCCAAAACTTGAGACACAGTACCCGCACATCCTCAATGGCCAGCAACAGCTGTTTGCGATAGGTCTGGGTCTTGAGAACTTCGCGGCTGAGTTCCTCGGATGAAACCTTGGTCAGCCCATTAACCAGTCTTGCCACCTCGGGGCCAAAAGCGGTTTCCACCTCGGCCAGGGTCATGGGCGTATCCTCGACCACATCGTGCAACAAGGCCGAAACCACCGAAGCGAAATCCATCCAGTGCCGCGCAGCTTCGTGGGCGACACGCAACGGATGGATAAAAAAAGGCTCGCCCGATTTGCGAAATTGCCCTTCATGCGCTTTGGAAGCAATGGCAATGGCATGATTGAAGTCGCCAATGCCGGCATCGAGCTCCTCTTCACTCAACCCGCCACCGTAATGGGTGACCAGCAGCTCGAGGATGTCGTTAACCATGCGCCGTTCTTTGTTACTGGTTTCTGCCACATATCCTCCATGGCGAGGGGACCGAAAGGATCCTTAACGAAAAAATGATTTTTCCTGTTTATCCGCCGATATCTTTGACTTCCGGCGTAACCGGTTTACCTTTGAAGGGAGACTTCCTGACGACCTGCTATCACGTAAGGAGCGAAACCATGATCCAAAAACGCCTGGAGAGTATCCGAAAAAAACTTCTGGATCTGCGCGAAGCGCGCCTGCAAGAAATCCGTCGCCAGAACGCCGATGCCGCCGCCTTGATCGACGAAGGCGTCGCCGATACGGCGGATCAGGGCCTGACGGACAGCCTCAAGGATTATCTTCATTTGCTCGGCGATGCCGGTCGCGAAGAGATCCTCGAGATCGACGAAGCGCTGGAGCGCCTGCGAGACGGGAGCTACGGCCGCTGCGAGGCCTGTGGCAAGACTATCGACATCGCCCGTCTGGAGATCCTGCCCTTTACCCGCCGGTGTCTGACCTGCCGACAAGAAGCCGAAAAAGAAGCAAAGACAAAAGCCGGCCCCGGCAAAGGGCTGCTCTAAACCGTATCGCACCGGCATTGCCCGTCGTGGCGGGAATTACCCCGGAGGCCAGTTCATGGTGCGGCCGCCAAGCAGATGAAAATGCAGGTGCCAGACGGTCTGACCGGCGCCTTCGTTGCAGTTGTTGACAACCCGGAAGCCGTCCTTCTCGAAACCGTGTCGTTCGGCCAGTCGTGAGGCGACCTGATAAACATGTCCGACAAGCGCGTTGTCCTCAACGGCCAGATCGAGGGTGGTGGGGATATGCTTACGCGGGATGATCAGATAATGATGCGGCGCTTGCGGTGCGATATCCTGCAACACCACGACCTTTTCGTCCTCGTAGATAAACGTGCCCGGTATTTCGCCGGCAATGATTTTACAAAAAAGACAGTTGTCCGTCATCGTCGTTTTTCTCCTCGTTGCTGGCCGCCACTGACGCCCCCGCGGTACGCAGGGAAACCAGGTGCCAGCCATCTCGTGTGGCCCGGCGGCGCAGAGCGTCCTCGTGACTGAGCAGAATCACCTGTTGTCCGGCTGCACACTGTTCCAAAAACTTCACTACCTGGCTGCGACGTTTTCTATCGAGATTGCCAAGCGGCTCATCAAGCACCAGCGGCAACCGTACCGGCTCGCAACACAGCTGGTTAAAGGACAGACACAGTGCCAACTTCACCAGGGTGCCGGTGGCGCTGCTGAAATAGTCGACCGGCAGCCAATCGCCAGCCGGTCCGGGCAATTCGACGGTAAAATGCGGCGTAATGCGCACCTGCTCAATGGCCCCACCGGTCAACCCGCTCAATGTTTGCCCAAGGATGAAAGCGAAGGTTTCCAGATCGGAGCCGGTACATTCGGCCAGGGTCTTCTCCAACAGATCGCATGCCACACGCAAAGTCGCACTGCGCGCTTTGAGTTGCGCCTCTTGAGCCCGAAGAATCTCGCCCTGCGCTTCGATAGCCGAGCGGGTATCCAACAGTTCATCGAGTTCGCCAGGCTGCCAGCCCTCATCCGCAGGAAAATCCGAAGTGTCTTCAGGCGCCGCTGCCGCTGTCGGTCGAGCCGCGCCAGTGCAAGCCTGTTGCATGGGCGGCGCTTCGGCGCCATCGGCCGACGGAGTGACCGGGGCCGTCTCCTCGGGGCTCTCGGCCGGAGCCGTTGCACACTGCTGCAGCTGTTCCAGAAGCTGACGATGGCGCAGCAGATTTTTCTGCATCCGCACCATCTCGACGGGCGATGGCGTCATACCAAGAGCCTCGAACCGATCGTTGAGGGCGGTAAGTTGCTGCTGTAGTTCACCGACCGCAGCTTCGAGAGCGGTAATCTGACCATCGAAAAGACGGCGGGTCTTTCGAACCTGCAAATAGCGCCACCCCTGCCATGCACCCAACGCGCCGGCGACCAGCGCACCGGCGACAATCGGCTTGAAGCCCGGTTGCGCGCGGTACCACAAACCTGCCGCGGTCCACAAACCGGCCAGCCCCCACGCCGAACTTTTCCAACCGGGTATGCGGCATCTGCGGCGCTCCTCCTGGCGGGCACCGAGGGCGCGCTTCTGCTCGGCCATGGCCTGTCGCAACTCGGCACAGGTATTCAGCAGGTCCGGCAACTCATGAGGAATCTCACGCGGCAAACCGGTTTTGGCCAACTCCGCCTCCAACGCGGCACGTTCGCTGGCCTGATCCGTTACAAACGCGCCATGCCCTGCGGCGGTTTTGTCGGCAGCCGCATCCTCCCCGACGGGTTCCTCCACCGCAACGGGCACCGCCTCAGATGCCGTCGCCGGCCCAGCCTGGTCGCTGTCTGCAGGCTGGGCAACCGGTTTTTCGCTCAAAGGCCCGGTATCCCGACGGCAACACAGGCGAATCGATTCATGCACCGCAAACCATTCCGTTTCCAAGGTCTGCAACTGCTGTGCGATCACATCCAGCGCCCCCGGTTCCTGCGTTTCAAGGCCCCAGGGGTTGGCACTGTCTATGGTCACATACTCATCCTGCAAGGTCCTGAAAACTTCCGCCAATTCACTGGCTTCCGGATCGGCAAAACCGGCCTTCAGGCTCTCGGATAACTGTTCCACCGATGCCTCAAGCGCATCACCGCACAACTGCAATTGAAACAGGTCCTTGCGATTTACGCCCAGCAGGGTCTGCAGACGGGACAGATAGGCACGCTGTTCTTCCGGCGCGTCCCCGCTTTTGGGAGCGACACTCAAAACGGGCTGAAAATCGCCGCCAGATGTCGCTTCGGACCATTCCACGCGGCCGGTGACGAAATCCCGTTCGATTCTGACCTGGCGACCATCTGCTTCCCAGACCAGCGCCGCCCGGCAGTTGTCGGGGCTTTCCCACGGTATGAGTCGCGAAGCCTCCGGGGTGCCGAACAATACCGCCGATAGCGCCTGTACCAAAGTGGTTTTACCCGATTCGTTGGGCCCGGATACCAGGTTAATGCCAGGGGCGAATTCGACGACCTCGTCCCGGAAACGTCCGAAAGCCTGCAATTCCAGGCGCCGCAGCATCATGATGCACCTCCACCCAGCGCTTGGCGGCGCAGCAGAATCTCCCGCACGGCGGCGTCCAGCAACAACTGATTCTCGTCGGACCGCCGAACGGCCAGCGCCTGCGCGTTGCGTACCAGCAAACCGCTCAGATCGTCCTTGCGTGCCAGGGTTTCCGCCAGCGGACTGCCGAGCAACATGGACCGGTCATCGATTTCCAGATAATAAAACGCTTCTGCTGCCTGCTGTTGCAAAAGTGCCCCATCCAGTACTGCCGCCGGCTGGCCGGTCAAAGTCAGATGTACCATACCGTCAGGACTGCCGAAAGAAAGAATGCGCTGCAACACCTCGTCGTGACAGCGGCAATCACTCAGGTCCAGGCAAACCTCAGACAGGGTACGCTTGTTCACGGCAAACCTCTCAACGCTGACCGACGCGGCGTCGACACTGGCCAAAACACAGCAACGTTCGCCGTTTTCTCCGAAGGTCAGGCCCTCCGGTGTGCCGGGGCAACATGCAAGCAGGCGCTCATCTTTACGCCATTCGCAAAAGTTGTGCACTCCGCCGAGAGCCAGATAGGAAGCCCCGCTCTCCTGCCACCAGGCACTGTCGCACCACCGCGCGATATCGATGTCCAGCCCCGTCTTTGCCGGCAGGTAAAGCAGGCCGACATGCACCCCGTCGGCTGCGGCAGAAACAGCGGCAGGCCAGACGGCCCGGTCGTCCTCGATCCGACCGCTGTGCAGATGCAGAGGCTGCCCGTCGATATCCAGCGTCACGGATTCGGCCTGCTGCGGATCGAGAACCAGCACCCCGTCAAAAACTCCGCGTGCATAAACCCCATCGGGGGAGCGCGGCATATCATTTTGACCCGGCAGAACCACCGGCAGAATACCGTTGTCACATAAGCGTTGAAAACCGGCGCGCACATGAGACACCAGGTCCGTAGTCGGCCAGGGAGACGCAAACAGGTCTCCGGCCACAACCAGCAGATGTACCTTACGATCGATGGCAAGCTCAACCATACGCTCAAACGCATACAGTTGATCGTTACGCCTTGCAGCAGCGCACTCGGCCAGTTCGGCAAAAACAGCTCCAAGATGAATATCTGCGGTATGCAAAATGCGGATCATAGTCAGAAAACCGAATAAGCAATAGGTAACAAACAGATTACGCAGAGACAGACAAACGCCGTGGCAGCGAACCCTGCTTCAAAAATCCTAAGTGTGATCCACCCGAGACTGCGCGTCGTCAGCAGCGATGACGCCGCACGCGCAGACGCCGCTGATCCCACCAGCTGTGATCCGGAGTTGCGGTAAGCGCCTGCCCGACAATGATCAGGGTAAGGTCAGCCCGCCCCCGTTTATCAAACAAGGTACAATCAGCGGTTCGCTCAAGAATATCATCCAGACAGCCCACAAACAAACGTTGCCCGGGCAAACCGATGCGATGTGCCAAAGCGATGGGTTCGTTGCGCCCATAACCGCGTCGCAGCCGGCCCACCAACTCCTCCAGGGGGTAGTGGTTCATATAAATCAGCAGCGTCGCACCGGGTTGCGCCAGGTCTTCGAGGGCTGGCGCACCCGGTATTTCCGCCAGCACCCGCGAGGATACCAGGATAGTCCGCGTACAGACCCCGGAAAGGTTCAGGGTTCGTTTCAACAGAGCCGCCGCGGCGTTGGCGGTGCCGACACCGGGCACAACCTCGGCTTTGTCGCCGAGGGCCTCGATGAGGGCCTGAAATGGAGAGAAAAAGGTCAGGTCGCCGGGTTGCAAAAAAACCACGTTGCCCGCATCGAGCAGCGTCTCAATATGCGCCAAAAGCTCGTCGAAATCGAAATCGTAAGGATCGAAAACCGGTCGTTTTGCGATCAGGCCGGCAAAAGTCTCGTCCAGGGGCGCAAAGGTAAAAACAGCCTGACAGCTCTGCAGCAGAGAAGCCCCGCGCAAGGTCAGCAACTCCGGATCCCCGGGTCCGGCACCGACAAAATAGACGCGGTTCATACCGCCGGCCTTTTACTCAGATAAATAAGGAATTCACGGTTGCCCTTGGGGCCGAGGATGGGACTCTCGGTCACACCGAGCACCTGGCAGCCGAGCTGTTCGGATAACTGCCGGATGCGCTCCACCACCGCTTGGTGCTGGCTTGCATCTCTGACCACCCCACCCTTGCCCACCGCGCCCCGGCCAACCTCGAACTGGGGTTTAATCAGCGCCACGATTTCAGCCTGGTCCGTTAGCAACCCCAGGGTTGCAGGCAAGACCTTGTCCAGCGAGATAAAGGATGCGTCAATCACCGCCAGGCTCGGTTTTTCCGGCAAGGCCTGCGGTTGCAGATGGCGGATATTGGTACGCTCGAGATTCACCACCCGGCTGTCCTGGCGCAGCGACCAGGCCAACTGACCGTAACCGACATCCACGGCGTAAACCCGGGCGGCACCACGTTGCAACAGACAGTCGGTAAACCCCCCGGTGGAGGCACCGACATCCATGGCGACCTTCCCCGTCACATCGACAGAAAAAGCATCTAAAGCCTTCTCCAGTTTGAGGCCGCCACGGGAAACATAGGGAATGTCCTCACCTTTGAGGCGCAGGGACACATCTGTGGCTACCTGAGCACCGGCTTTATCCACCGTGTGGTGCCCCACCACTACCTGTCCGGCGAGAATCAAGGCTCGTGCCCGCTCCCTGGACTGCGCCAGACCACGGACCACCAGCAGTTTATCCAAACGCTCTTTTTGAACTGAACTTTTCCCCATGCACGCCTCTTCTTTTCGCCTTTTGAAAGGACCAACAGGGTACCATAGCCCCCCTTGACGGGCAACCGTTTTACCGGTTTTGAACAGGCCCCGAGCCGATCCCCCACCCTCTGCAAAAACCCGCCACACCGATAGTGTATACGGCTCCATTTTTGCAACCCCGTATACCGCATCACTCTCATGAGTTAGCCATGCCACCGGAAAGCCGCGGGATCCGGGATCTGTATCGCATGGCTTGTCGACATTCAAAACGTATTCTGACACATGTTTTTGTCATCATTTTGGCGGATCTTTTCAAATGAACCTGTATTACCAGCGAAACACCCCGAAGTCTGTTACCAGCCCTTCGTTACGTCGAACCACAACCCGGTGCATCAAGCTGCTCGCCGGCCTTGTTCTGCCCCTGTGCCTGCTCATCACGACATGGAGTGCCTCGCCCTGCCGGGCGACCCCGTTAGCAATGAAAGTCGGTTTTGTTTTCGATGGCCCGGTCGGAGACGGCGGCTGGAACTATGCCCATGAACTGGCCCGCCTCAAACTCCGGGAGACCTTCACCAACCTGGAAACCATTTCGGTCGCCAATGTTGCCCCCGAAGACGCGATTCGCATCATTGAAAACCTGATACAACAGGGGGCGACAGCCGTATTTGCCACAAACGAAAGTTTTTCAGACGCGGTTGAAAGTCTGGCAGGTCAACATCCCGACACGACATTTTTTCTATGCGAAGGTCGCTGCCGAGGCCCCAATATCGTCACCTACTGCGGCAAAATATACCAACCGGCCTACTTAAGCGGCATACTCGCCGCCCGCATGTCCGATAAAAAACACCTGGCCTTTCTCGGAGGAAGTGCGACGCCGGCCAACCTGCGCCTGCTCAATGCATTTGCGCTTGGCGCCCAGTCGGCGGATCCTTCCATCGTCATCGAAGCGGACTGGTATACCCCCACGAACATATCGCCGACAGCCGACCAACTGGCCATGGAACTCATCCACAAGGGCGTCGACGTTTATTTCAACGGTATCCACTCCGCTCAGCCCATGCAGTGGGCGATGAACCATAAGATAGATGTCATCGGTTTCGCCACGGATCTGTCGCCTTTTGCTTCCGGACAGTTACTGACATCCGCAGCATTTGACTGGTCGGGTCTCTACATGAAGTTTATCCACGAACTCAAACAGGGAACCCTCGCTCCCGGCCACCGATGTGAAGGGCTGAAATCAGGCACCACCATACTCGGTCGACTGAGCCCTGCCGTGCCGGATGAGGTGGCAGCACATATCCGGGAGCGCGAAAAAGCCCTGCGAAGCGGCCGTTTGAAGGTCTTCAGCGGCCCCATTTACGATACGGACAACAGACTTCGCATCATCAAAGGCGCCAGTGCAACCGCCCACCAGCTGAAAAATATGGATTGGGCGGTTCGCGGCGTTACCGAGCATCACCTCTCCAGTGCCGCGAAAGAAGAAAAGTTCAAGATCTACATCGTGCAAAGCTATGAGAATGACCATGTATGCGGCATTCCGCAGGAAAAAGGCATCCGGGCGGTTCTGGAAAAGCATTTTGGCAAAGCCGTCGATATACGCAGTCATTACATGAACACCAAAACCCTTAACAGCAGCCCTGCGCGGATGCGGGCCGATGCGGCCAGGGCGATAGCCAAAATTCAGCATTTCAAACCGGATCTGGTGTACACCCTGGACGACAATGCCTTCAGGGAAGTGGGTCTGAAACTCGTCGCCAAGCCCTACCCGGTGGTATTTTCAGGTATCAACAAACAGCCGCAGGAGTATAATCGCAGCACCCGTTTCCTCGATCCCCAGGGGCGGCCATCCCGCAACATCACCGGCGTATATGAACAGCTTCACCTGCAAACGGCCTTGAATGTCATGCAGGAAATACAGCCAGACCTTCGCCAGGTGGTGGCCCTGCTGGACGGCACCCCCACCGGGCAGGCGATCCGCAAGCAATTGTTGCATGAAATCCCCGAAGGAGACGGGCACCCCCGACTGACCATTCGCACCGTCACTACCGTGACCGACTATCTTCGGGAAATTAAGCACATCAACGCCGACCCCGCGGTGCAGGCGGTTTATCCCGTAGTCCTCAGCATTAAAGATGAACAGCACCGGAGTATCGGCTTTCGAGACACGCTCAGAATATTTCTGCAGAATTGCCGAAAACCCGGAATTCCCGTTAATTTCGCCTTTGCCAAACTCGGCCTGTTCGGCGGAGCCTCCGTGGACTTCGCCGCCATGGGAGAGCAGGCCGGGAACATGGGAGTGCAACTGTTGCAATACAAGGACATCCGCCAGGTGCCTGTCGAATCGGCCCGAAAAGCGGTGATCACCTTCAACACCGCCCGAGCGAAAATGCTGGGTATCAATATTCCGGACAATATGCTGGCCAGCGCCCTGGTCTTCACCGATATGCTCTGCTTCGATGCGCCGTCTGCAGCGATCTCTCCAGTGAAAGAATAACCATGCAACCGATACCGTTCCACAAATCCCTGACCCTCAAACTGCTGTTGGCGATTCTGCCGATGCCCATACTGATCACGCTAATCGGTTTTTTCGCCTACGGCAAGCTGGTGCAGCATCACATTGTAGAAAACGTGCATACCAAGCTGGAACAACTGGAACGGATCAACCGCGGCTTACTGATCACCCAGCTGGAGGGTTTTCGCGAGCAAACCTTGCGCATCGCATCGGACGAGCAGCTTATTGTTCCGCTTAAATTGAATGTCTCCTTTCAGCTGAAAGCTTACCTGGATCTTTTGCGCGAGCAGAACGACTTGGCCTCGTTGGCAATCTACACGCCGGAAGGTTCACCGGTCGCCGAACTCGGCGCGGCCCCACATCAGTCCCCGTCGGCACTGTCCGACCACCTGAACCGTGCCATGACGCGCGAACCCCTGGCTTTTTTCGGCCCGCTGGTGGCCGCTGACAACGGCTCCGAACTGGCATTGATGTCCTATGCGCCGATTCTGTCCGGCAACAAGGTCATCGGGATACTGTTTACCGGCAAAGCCATGCAACTGGGGCCGGCTTTTTCCAACTCGCTGCTGATAAGCTTCGGCAAGGTCCAATGCCAAAGCAGCGGGGCCGATTTCTTGCTGCCCCTGGCGAAAACCGTCGACAGCGACACAAGCGAAGGTATCCTGACCCTGGGCAGTCCCGAGATATGCGCATCAAAAATGTTGCTGCCGTTTCATAACCAGACAGGCTGTTTTTTACTCAGCGGTTTCGATCAGCGCCAGGCGTTGGCCAGCAGCAAGCGCGTTTTATATTTAGGCATAGGCGTCTGCGCCATGGTTCTATTATTGATCGTGCCATACGCGATTATCCTCAGCCACCGCCTTACCCACCCGCTGATGAAAATCGTCGACATCGCCCGCCGCGTCCCCACCGCGCCCGACACCATCGAGTGGCTCCCTGACAGCGACAATGAAATCGGCATTCTGAACCGGTCCCTGCAAGCGATGACCGAGCAGTTGCAATCGTCCATCCAAGAGCTGCAACAGGCGCGACAACATGCAGAGGAGGCCAGTCGCGCCAAATCGCAATTTCTGGTCAATATGAGCCATGAGATCCGTACGCCCATGAACGGCGTCATCGGCATGACCGAACTGCTCCTCGACAGCCCCCTGGCGGAGGAACAACGGCAAATAGCCGACACCGTCGCTGAATCGGGTCGCGCCTTGCTGCAAATCATCAACGACATCCTCGATTTCTCCAAACTCGAAGCAGGCAAGCTGCAACTCGAAAACATCCCCTTCGACATCTGCGGCATAGTCGAGGAAGCCGCCGGCCTGTTTGCAGCGAAGGCTCAGACCAAGGGCCTGGAACTGGTGGTGGATATGGCCGACGACGTTCCTCCGCTTCTGTTGGGGGATCCCGGGCGGTTGCGTCAGGTTCTGGTCAATCTCCTCAGCAATGCCCTTAAATTCACCAAACAGGGATATGTCCTGGTGACCCTGCGTGCCCACCATATCACCGAGCAATCCGCTACCATCGTCGTCAGCATTCGCGATTCGGGGATCGGTATTGAGCCCCAGCATATACCGCAACTGTTCCGGCCCTTCAGTCAGGCCGATGGCTCCACCACCCGCAAATACGGCGGCACCGGCCTCGGTTTATCCATTTGTCAGGACCTTATCGGCCATATGGGGGGACAAATCCATGTTTTCAGCCAACCCGGGCAAGGGTCGAACTTCTGGTTTGAAATGACCATGACCAAAGATCCCGCCTGCGGCATGCATCATGTTGCCTGCATTCCCGAGCTCAAGAATATGCAGGCACTGATCGTCGACCCTCATCCCCTGACCCGTCGCAGCGTCCAGCAACAATTGCGGGAGTGGGGCATAAAGGCCAAAACCGCTGACCATGGAAAAAAAGCCCTGGCCATGTTGCAGGCCCAAAATTTCCAGATCATACTGGTTGCCCTTACCCTGCCGGACATGCCGGGGCGGGAACTGATCCAGCATTGCTGCGACGTTGCCCAAACGGTTCCGAAACATATCATCACCCTCGGCCTGACTGGGCAAAAACTGCCGCCATGCCGCATATCGGATGCCACGACGGTCAGCTACCTGACCAAACCGATACGCCCCTCGAAGTTACTGCTGCACCTGACCAATGCACCGCCGCTGGAAGATAACGTCCAGTCGCAAACACCCTGTCCGAACCCGGCGTCTGAAACCAGCACCCCGACCAAAGCCAGGGTTTTGCTCGTCGAAGACAATCCGGTAAACCAGCAGGTAGCCAAGGGGATGCTGGAAAAACTCGGATGCAACGTCACCCTGGCTGCCGATGGTCAAGAAGCCTTGACGGCTTACAGTCACAGTCCTTTCGACCTGCTGTTCATGGATTGCCAGATGCCGAATATGGACGGATATGAGGCGACACGCGCCATTCGTGCCGATGAAAAACAGCATCATAAAACAACCTGCCCCATTATCGCGATGACCGCGCATACTCTGCCGGGAGACCGGGAGCGATGCCTGAAAGCCGGCATGGACGACTATCTGGGCAAACCTTTTACCATGCGCCAGGTCAGAACCCTGCTGAACCGGTGGCTGTCCGCCCGGAATCACGATGAACCTTCCGCAGGCAACGAAGACCACACCCCGGCCGGCACCGCGGTCTCCTCCGGCCCCAGCCGCGACAGTGCCGAAGCGCCTCTGAATCGGGACGCCCTTGCCACGATCCGCTCGATGGATGGTCCCGAGCACCAAAGCGGACTACTCAACAAGGTCATCGATATCTACCTCAAAGAAGCACCGAACATGATCGGACGCATGGAACAGGCACTGCGCCAGGACCACCTGAGCGTGGTCTACCGGCTGGCGCACAGTTTGAAATCGAGCAGCGCCAATCTGGGAGCCGGCCCTTTATCCAACCTCTGCCGCAAAATGGAAGGCGCCAAAACCCTATCCCCTGAGCAACGGGAGCTTTTGATGGCTTCGATTCAAAATGAGTACAACCGCGTGCAATTTGCTTTGATTCAGGAAGGAGGTCCGGGATGACAGATCGAGAATCGACAAGGCCGGCCATGATTCAGATCGTGGATGACGACCCGGCCATGCGACTGCTGACCCGGGCCACCCTGGAACAAGCCGGGTTCTCGGTCATTGAATCGGCGGATGGCAGCGAAGGGGTGTCGCTGTTTCGAAAAATGCGCCCGGATCTGGTACTGCTCGACGTTATCATGCCGCAAATGGACGGTTTCAACGTCTGCCGCCTGTTGCGCAAACTTCCGGAAGGCAAAGAGATCCCCATCATCATGCTGACCGGCATGGACGATGTGGAATCGGTACGGAAAGCTTTCGATGCCGGTGCGACGGATTTCATCGGCAAACCGATCAACTGGCTTCTGTTGCGTTACCGGGTCATGCACATGCTGCGCTCCGCACGCCTGTGTGAAGATCTCAGGGTGAGCCAGGCGCGAATTTCACTGGCCCAGCGAATCGCCCATCTGGGACATTGGCATTTCAATTTCAAAACCAAGGATTTTGTCTGCAGCGACGCGGTACTCTCCTTACTGGACAGAAGAGATGACATATCCGTGCATAACCCCGAATCGTTGCTGCGGAATATCCACCCGGACGACAAACCGCGGGTACAGGCGGCGCTTGAAAACGCCATCGGCAACCGTCAACCGTATCAGGAAAATTACCGAATCAACGTGCAAGGTGAAGAGCGACGCATCAACAGTCAGGGGGAAATCCAAACAAACGGAAACGGCGAACCCGAGGCCATAACCGGCATCATTCAGGATGTAACCGATATTTATCACGCCGAACAGAAAATATTCCGCTTGGCCCACTTCGATGCCCTGACCGGTCTGGCCAAACGCAAGTTTTTCATGGAAAAACTGGCTGAAGCTGTTTTCCTTACCGAACACGGTCACGGACAACTGGCGGTCATGATCCTCGACCTGGATCGATTCAAGCGTATCAACGAAAATCTCGGCCATGTCCCGGGTGACCAGATCTTGCGTAAAATGGCCAAACGTATTCAAAGAAGCCTCCAGCAATGCCATGTCCTGTACCCGAGTTCTTTGACCGAAGACCATTGCATCGCACGATTCGGAGGCAACGAATTCGCCATCCTGCTGCCTGAAGTCCAGGATACCCATCAGGTCAACCGCATTGCCGGACACCTCCTCAAGGACATAGCCCAACCATTCACGTTCGACAACTGTGAAGTACTCATAACCACCAGTATCGGCATCTGCCTGTTTCCCGAGGGAAGCGACGATCAGCAAGACATCATCCGCAATGCCGACATCGCCTTGCGTCAAGCCAAAAGCCAGGGCCGGGACACCTTCCGGCTCTATCATCCGTCCATGGGCAAACCGACCCAGGATCGCCTGATCCTTGAAAACGATCTGCGCAACGCGCTCAAAAACGACGAATTCGTCCTGTATTTTCAACCCCAGGTGGATATACGCAGCGGACAACTTCTTGGAGCCGAGACCCTGATTCGCTGGCAACACCCCCAACAGGGACTCAAGCTCCCCGGCGCATTCCTCCCCCTGGCCCTGGAATCCGGCCTGATTATCGAGATTGATCAGTGGGTATTGCGCCAGGCCTGCGCCCAGATCGCCAGATGGCAGGCCGCCGGATACGACAAACTGCGCCTGTCGGTGAATGTGTCGGGACAGCTTTTCGCACAGGAGGGTGTCGCCGCTTTGATAAGCGACATTGTCCGACAAAGCGGCATCCCGACCGGTGCGTTGGAAATCGAATTGACGGAAAACACCCTCATGCAGAACAACGCACAAACCATCAGCACCCTGACCGACCTGAAACAACTCGGTACCAATATCGCCATCGACGATTTTGGTACCGGATATTCTTCGTTGAGCTATCTGAAAAATTTTCCCATCGACACCCTCAAAATCGACCGCTCGTTCATTCGCGACCTGGAAAACGCCCCCGGCGACATCGCCATTACCCGTACGATTATTGCCCTGGGTGAAAATCTCGGGCTGACCACCATCTGCGAAGGTATCGAAACCCATCAGCAAAAGGACCTCCTGGTGGATCTGGGGTGCTATATCGGGCAGGGTTATCTTTTCGCCCGACCTGAAAATCTCGAAGCTTTCTCCCTGCGCCTGGCGCAACAGAAAAACCGAAATCGCGTCGGCCCCGCCGTTTCCGAGAACCAAAATGACTCTTCTCAGTCCGAACAGGAATTTATGCACTATAATTTGGGGCAGTGATGCTTCGACAACGCAGGCTTACCAAGTGAAATAAAAACAGATATGCCGATGTCAGCGACGGCCCCTCGGCCCACTCCTGACATCCGACCGCGCCGGGAGTACATCAACCATGCAACGTTCGGCACAAGAATGGATCGACCACCTGGATTTGATCCGCCATCCGGAAGGCGGCTATTTCCGCGAATCATACCGTGCCTCGGAAACCATACCCGCCAACGCTTTGCCGCATCGCTACCAGGGCTCACGCCACTATGCCACGACCATTTACTACCTGCTGCAGAGCAACGACTTCTCTGCTCTGCATCGCCTGGCATCCGATGAAATATGGCATTTTTATAGCGGCTCGCCCCTTGATATCCATATCATCGACCCCGGCGGCCAATATCGCAGGGCATGCCTTGGGAACGATCCTCAAAAAGGTCAATCCTTTCAGATAGTCATTACAGCCGGATGCTGGTTCGGCGCCACGGTCACCCGACAAGACAGTTATACCCTTACCGGATGCAGCGTATCGCCGGGATTCGATTTTGCCGATTTCGAACTGGCGGACCGACAGTCCCTTATCGCCGCATACCCGGCCCATGCCGATGTTATCCGACGCCTTACACGTCGATGACCGCAACGCCCCTTACACTTGACAACCATCGAACCTTTGGGCATATTGCAAAACCATTGCATCAGACCAAAACAGCCCTTTATAACGGGAGGAAAAAATGATCGGGACCCCACTTAAAAAATCCGCCACCAAATTGATGATGCTCGGATGCGGCGAACTGGGAAAAGAAGTCGTCATTGAAGCCCAGCGCTTTGGCATCGAAACCATCGCCGTGGACCGCTATGCCGATGCTCCGGCCATGCAGGTCGCCCACCGCAGCCATGTTGCCAACATGCTCGACCGGGATGCCCTGGAACGCATCATCAAGCAGGAATCGCCGGATCTCATCGTCCCGGAAATCGAAGCCATCAACACCACCTTCCTGCTGGAGCTGGAACAGCAAGGCTTCCGTATCATCCCGACCGCCCGGGCCACCAATCTGACCATGAACCGCGAAGGGATCCGCCGTCTGGCGGCAGAAGACCTGAATCTGCCGACGGCTGCCTACCGGTTCGCATCCAGCTATGAAGAATTTTGTCAGGCAGTTGAGGAAATAGGCCTGCCTTGCGTTATCAAACCGATCATGAGTTCTTCCGGCAAAGGCCAGAGCACCGTCAAGACTCCCGATGACATCGAAAAAGCCTGGAACTACGCCCGCCAGGGCGCGCGCGGTGCCGGCGAACGGGTGATTATCGAGGCCTTTATTCCCTTCGATTACGAAATCACCCTGCTGACCGTGCGTCACGTCGACGGTACCAGTTACTGCCCGCCCATCGGTCACAGGCAGGAAGGCGGCGACTATCAGGAATCGTGGCAGCCTATGCCCATGACGGATAAAGCTCTGGCCGAAGCCCAGCGTCAGGCCAAGGTCATTACAGAGGCCTTGGGCGGAGCGGGACTGTTCGGTGTCGAGTTCTTCATCCAGGGCGATACCGTCTACTTCAGCGAAGTCTCGCCACGCCCCCACGATACGGGGATGGTCACCATGGCGACGCAGAATATGTCCGAATTCGAACTGCACGTGCGCGCGGTTCTGGGCCTGCCGATACCCGCCATCGAACTGCTCTCCCCCGGCGCGTCCCACGTCGTTCTGGCCGGCGGTCAGGACGACGAAGTCAGCTTCTCCGGCGTTGAGGATGCCCTGCGCGTACCCGGCAGCAAAGTGCGTCTGTTCGGCAAGCCCGACAGCCGCCCCGGCCGCCGCATGGGCGTAGCCCTGGTGGTCGCTCCCGACGTCGATACCGCACGTAAACGAGCTGAAGAAGCGGCCGGCAAAATCCGGGTTGAACCCGTCAAATAGCCCCCGGCAAACAGAAACGAAACAACGGCCGAAGTTCCCGGGAACTTCGGCCGTTGTCACTTGTCACTTGTCACTTGTCACTTGTCACTTGTCACTTGTCACTTGTCACTTGTCACTTGTCACTTGTCACTTGTCACTTGTCACTTGTCACTTGTCACTTGTCACTTGTCACTTGTCACTTGTCACTTGTCACTTGGGATTGTGTACAACGATCTCTCCCGCAGTCAATGGACCCGGATTTTCGCGTCCCGCAAACCGCTTGCCGCGTCCCTCCTTGCTTGAACCTTGAACCTTTTCCCCCAGCACACTTGACGAAACCGATTTTCCCTGCACAATCATTAGAATAACCATGATTTGTCACACCGCAGGCAACGAATCGATGGATCAGCATTTAAAAATAATTCGGGAACTTTTAAACAAGGATCCGGTTCTGGCCGAGTACAAAGCCTACAGGAACGGCGGTCAAATCCATCTGGTCTGCAGTTGGGGGGATTTTGCCCGTCTCACGCCGGAAGCACACCCGGAACGCTGGAAGATGGATTTCTTTCTTAACAGGGATCGCTGGCGGTGTCTCGACTTCACCGGCACGCTTGAAGAATGTCTGGAACTTCTGTGTGAAGCACCTCACTACCTGTTCTGGGAAGGATAACAACCCCTGCCCCAAAAACAAAGGCGCGCTCTTTTCGGAGCGCGCCTTTGTTATGGGTAGATGGTATGTTCCGGTCAGGGTTTCAGACCGGTAATCCGAAACAGGGCCTCAAGGTATTTTTCCGAGGTCTTAAGCACGATATCGTCGGGCAGAGTTGGCGCAGGTGCCTGCTTGTTCCAATCCAGGGTTTCCAGATAATCGCGCAGGAACTGTTTGTCGAAACTTGGCTGCGCCCCGCCCTGGCGGTATTCATCCTGCGGCCAGAAACGCGAAGAATCGGGGGTCAACGCCTCATCGATCCACATCAGACGGCCATCACGCAGTCCGAATTCAAATTTGGTATCGGCAACAATGATTCCCTTGGCCGCCATTTCGTCCCGTGCCCTGCCGTAAATGGTCAGCGCCACCTCGCGAGCTTGTGCCGCGATATCCCCGCCACAGAGTTCTGTGGCCTTTTCGAAGGAGATATTTTCGTCATGGGCCCCCAGTTCGGCCTTGGTCGACGGGGTGAATATAGGCTCGGGCAACTTCTGGCTTTCGACCATGCCGGGCGGTAAGGCAATGCCGCACACGGTACCCTGCTGGCGATACTCTTTCCAGCCCGATCCGGCCAGATAACCGCGTACGATGCATTCGATGGGCAAAGGCTCGGCCTTGCGCACCAGCATACTGCGACCCTCAAGCTGGTCCCGGTAAGGTCGGGTTTCCGCCGGGAAGTCGTCGACCTCGGTAGACACCAGATGATGGGGCACGATATCGGAGAAAGCATCGAACCAGAATTTGGAAATCTGGGTCAATACGAACCCTTTGTAAGGAATGCCTTCATTCATCACCACATCAAAAGCCGAAATGCGATCGCTGGTGACGATCAGCAGATGTTCGCCAAGGTCATAAATATCGCGAACCTTGCCTTTGTTAACCAGCTTGAGATTGGGAAAATCGGTCTGCAGAACAATGGGTATCATAGAGTTTTTTCACCTTCCAGAATATTTTGCAAGGTCGGCTCGACCTTGATCTTCGCTTCGCTCTTGAGCTTTTCAACGAGCTCCGTCAGCAACTTTTCACGCTTATTGGTAAGCACCGAGGTCCGCAGCTGTTCGCGGGCGGCATCGGTCAATTTGGCCGGGTCGGCTTCCATGCGATGCATCAGGGTCGCTACCACGAAGCGGCCGTCGATGACATAAACTTCATCGGCCACCGGAGCCTCTTTGGTCAGGGCAAAGCCCGCAGTAGCCAGCGCCTCGGAACTGCCGATGCGCGGAATGAAATTACCGTAAGAACGGGGAAATAAACCGGTTTCGCCCATCTCCACCTTTTCCTTGCGGGCTACATCCGCCAGCTTCTTCCCGGCCTTCAGTTCAGCCAGAACAGCTTCAGCGGCCTGTCGGGCCAAGCCGACGCTTTCCTGGCGACGGTAGGCTCGCTCAACCTCGGCGCGCGCCTCCTTCAGTTCAGGAATATAGCTGGCGTGGCGTTCCTTGACGACAAAAGTCAGGACACCCTGATCCCGCACGATGGGACGGGCCAGTTCGCCTTCCTTAAGAGCAAATGCAGCCATGCTGAGTTCGTCGTCGGAACCCAACCCGTCGATGGCCTCGCCACGACTGAAAAGGCCTGTTTCCCGAACCTGCAGACCATTGGCCGAGGCCGCAGCGTCGATGTCGCCATCCTGGCGATGGGCACTATACGCCATCATGGCCTTGTCCAGCGCATCCTGCCGCGCCAACTCCTTGCGCAGGTTGGCACGGACATCGTCCCGCACATCGTCCAGCGGCTTGGTCTGGGCTTCGATACGACCTTCGCATTTAATGATATGGTAGCCCATCGACGTTTCCACCAGATCGCTGATTTGACCGGGTTTCAGGGCAAACGCCACGTTTTCGAAATCGGGCACCATGCTGCCATGGGTGAAATACCCCAGGGCACCGCCTTTAATAGCGCTGCCGGCATCGTCGGAATGGGTACGGGCCAGCTGGGCGAAATCCTTGCCGGCGCGCGCTTGTTCCAGGACTTTTTGGGCAGCGGCACGCTTTTTCTGGCGACCGTCCTCATCCAGACCGGCGGTGATGCGAAACAGGATATGAGAGGCTTTGACCTGTTCCTCCACCCAATACTGATCCTTGTGCTTGTCGTAGTAATCCTGAATGGCCGCATCATCGACGGAAATGTCTTTGGCAACATTGTCAGGATCGAACCGCACAAAACGCAAGGCGATCTTTTCCGGTTGCCGAAAGTCCTCGCGGTTTTCCTGAAAGTATGCCTGCAGCGCTTCGTCCGTAACCGTCACCTTGCTTTCATAACGACCCGGCGCCAATTTCACAAAAGCCAGGTCGATCTTTTCATTGCGGTTGCGATATTCATGATCGATATCCTGATCGGTGACTTCGGCATCCTGCTTGATGGCCTCGACCACCTTGCCGAGCAGCAACTGCTCGCGCATGTTGCGTTCAAAAGCCCTGGAGGTCAGATGCTGATAAGCAAGCACCTCCTGGTAGCGCTTGCGATCGAACTGACCGTCTTTCTGAAAAGCCGGAATATCGGCAATTGCCTGACGTAATTCGTCTTTATCGACCGCGATATCCCGATTGTCGGCTTCCTGCAACAACAGCAGACGGTTTACCAGCTGCTCGTATGCCTGGGTATTCAGCTGCAACTGTTTTTCAATCTCCGGTGGCAGACTGCGACCGAAGCGCTTTTCCATCTCCTGGCGCATGTTCTGGTAGGTTATCTGGAAATCCTGATAACTGATAGCGTCTCCGTTGACGTGGGCAATTGCACTGCCGTCCCCGCCGGATCCGCTGTTACCTTTGCCCCAGACCAGGAAAATGGTTCCGACAAAAGCGGCAATGATTGTCCAGAAAACGATTTTTACAAGCACTGACCGCTGCTTTTTGCGAATCAGGTCTAGCATATGGGCGGGCTCCTTTGCATGTTAGTTACAGGTAGGAAAAAATAAGAGGAAATGTTAGTCAATCGGCCCCGGAATTGCAACTCATTTTTCCTTTTGTCTCTTGAAATAACATCGGCTTTTTGCTAGTGTGAAGCTCATTTTTTCAGGCACCTGCCTGACCGTTCCCATACCGGGAGCGGGCGAAAGGAGAAACCCGCCATCATGTTTAACCTTGTCGACTCCATCTTCGGTTTATTTTCAAACGACCTGGCGATTGACCTGGGCACCGCCAACACCCTGGTCTACCTCAAGGGCAAGGGTATCGTGGTCAGCGAGCCTTCCGTGGTTGCGGTGCAAAAAGACAGCATGGGCCAGAAAAAAGTCCTTGCGGTCGGCATGGAAGCAAAAAAAATGCTCGGCCGTACGCCGGGCAGCATCGTTGCCATCCGCCCCATGAAGGACGGCGTCATTGCCGACTTCGATATTACCGAAGAGATGCTGCGGTATTTTATCCGCAAAGTTCACAACCGCAAGACGCTGGTAAGACCCCGTATCGTCATCTGCGTACCCTCCGGCATCACGCAGGTCGAAAAACGCGCTGTCAAGGAGTCGGCGGAGTCCGCCGGGGCGCGCGAGGTCTACCTCATCGAGGAACCGATGGCAGCCGCCATCGGAGCCGGACTGCCTATCACCGAAGCCTCCGGCAACATGATCGTCGATATCGGCGGCGGCACCACCGAGGTGGCGGTTATTTCCCTGGCCGGGGTCGTCTACGCCAAAAGCGTGCGCGTCGGTGGCGACAAACTGGACGAGGCCATCGTGCAGCATCTCAAGCGCAAATATAACATGCTCATCGGTGAGCGCACCGCCGAACAGATCAAAATCGAGATCGGCGGCGCCTACCCTGACGAGGAAGTGCGCACCATGGAAATCAAAGGCCGCGATCTGGTGTCCGGTATTCCCAAGACCCTGGAGATCGACTCCAAGGAGATTCGCGAGGCTCTGACCGAAACGGTCAATGCCATCGTCGAGGCGGTGCGCATCGCCCTGGAGCGCACTCCGCCGGAACTGGCGGCCGATATCGTCGACAAGGGTATCGTTCTGGCCGGCGGCGGCGCCTACCTGCGCAATCTCGATGCCCTGCTGCGCGACGAAACCGGCTTGCCGGTGGTGATCGCGGAAGATCCGCTGTCCTGCGTCGCTCTCGGCTCCGGCAAAGTTCTGGACGAACTCGATCTGTTACGGCGCGTTACCGTGACCTCCTGACAGTCCTGTCCCGACGGGCGACATAGCATTTCAGGCAAAAGAGGGCGCTCGGCCCTCTTTTGCATTGCGATACAGGGTTTTTCATGCTGGAAATGCTCAGAAAATACCGTACCCCGCTGCTGGTCATCTGCCTGCTCATGACCGCCCTGCTGATCTATTCTTCACGTTTACGCAAACAACCCCAAACCACCCTCTTCGAAAAGGCGATCCTGCAACTGGCCAGCCCGCTTCAACGCGGCTTCAGCACGAGCATGCGCTCCCTTACGGGGCTGTGGCAGCACTATCTGTGGCTCATCGATACGCAACGGCAAAACGACCGGCTGCTTGAAGAAAACCGTCGCCTGCAGGGGCAACTCGATCTGGTGCGGGAATTTCAACTTGAAAACCAGCGCCTCAGCGCCTTGCTGTCGCTGCGTGAAAGGCTGACCATTCCGACTCTGCCAGCCCGCGTCATCGCCGAAGATGCCACCAGTCTTTTCCAAACCCTCATCATCGACCGGGGGACGGAAGACGGATTACACGAGGGGTTGCCTGTCGTCGTCCCCGAAGGGGTGGTGGGACGCATTATCCGCTGCTCCGCCCGGCAGTCGCGGGTACTGCTCGCAACCGACGCATCCTCGGCCATGGCCGTGCTGGTGCAACGCAGTCGAGCCCGGGGCATTTGCCGGGGGCGCGGCCAATCGTTGACCCTCGACTTCGCTCTGCTGCGTGAAGATATCGCTACCGGAGACACCATCATCACATCGGGCAATGGCGGCATTTTCCCCAAGGGACTGCCCGTGGGAACCGTCAGCCATACCCAGACAAACGATCTGGACCTGTTCCAAACGGTCACAGTGACCCCCGCCGTCAACTTCTCCCGGCTGGAAGAAGTTCTCGTCATGCTGGACACCGTCCCATGAAAACCCTGACCTGCTACCTGATTCTCGGGCTGATACTGGCTGTGATCGAGACCCTGATTCCCCAAACCATGGCCAGCAAACCGGACCTGCTGCTGTTACTGGTATTGACCCTCGGTTTAAAAGAAAAAGTCATTCTCGGTGGATCTGCCTCCTGGCTGCTGGGCTGTTTACAGGACAGCGTCTCGGGCTTTTCCCTGGGCCTTTACGGGCTGGTCTACCTGCTGCTGTATCTGATCCTTCGAAGCATCTCCGGCCACCTGAACAGCGAAAGCCCGATACTGTTGCTGTTTCTGGTTTTCGTCAGCAGCCTGTTGCAGTCCCTGATATTGGTTTTCACCCTGGGTTTTCTTGCCGAGCACGGCACCTACTGGCGCCAGATCCTCACCGGTATCCCCGGACAAATCCTGGTTAATTTGCTGGCCGCCCTGCTGTTCCTGCAAATCACGACCTGGCTGAAACCCTATAGACGCCGATTTTTAAAACAGGCCGGGGGGCTGTTTTGAACCTAGAATTTGAAAGCGACTGGCAGACCCTGCCGCATAGCCGCAAACGTTATGTACTGGCGTCCCTGATCGCCGCTATTATCTTTTTACTGCTGTTGTTGCGCCTCTGGCAGTTGCAGATCATCAGCAATGATCACTATCGTACTCTGTCGGAGAAAAACCGTACGCGCTACATCCCCATAACTGCCCAGCGGGGACGCATTTTCGATCGCGACGGCAAACTGCTGGCGGATAATCGGCCAGCCTTCGATGTGGCGGTGTTGCGCCAGGAGGTAGACGATCCCTCTTTATTGCTGGAACGGCTGGCCGGCTTTTTATCCATCGACCGGGAAGAATTGCGCAAACGCTGGAATGCCGGCAAGCGCCTGCCCCGTTACCGCCCGATCACCCTGGCCTGGGATGTCGACCGCGACACCCTGGAAAAGATCATGGAAAACACCGTCGATCTGCCCGGAGTGTTGATGGAAACCCGCCCGGTACGCTCCTTTCCGCTGGGGGCCGTGGCTCCTCACTTCCTCGGCTACCTTGGCGAAATTGCCGAAAAGGATCTGAAACTGCCGGAATTCGAGGAATACAGTCCGGGCGATGTGGTGGGCAAAGCCGGTATCGAAAAAAAGCTGGAACATGTGTTGTGCGGCATCAATGGCGAACGACGGGTTGAAGTCGATGTCCAGGGCAAATCCATGCGGATTCTCAAAACCCAGGATCCGCAACCGGGCAACCAGGTCGTCTTGACCCTGCAGGCCTCCCTGCAGCAAGTCGCGGAAAAAGCCTTTGACGGTCAGGCCGGGGCCGCCGTGGTGCTCGATGTTCACACCGGGGAAATCCTCGCCATTACCAGTCAACCGACCTTCGACCCGGCACAATTCGCCCGCGGTCTGACCACCAGGGAATGGCGCGCCTTGCAGAACAACCCCTTGAAACCGCTGCAAAACCGCGCCATCAGCGGACAATATCCCCCGGGGTCCATTTTTAAAATCGTCACCGCCCTGGCCGCCCTCAAAGCCGGGGCCGCCAGGCCTGACACCCGTGTAAACTGCGAAGGCTCCACCACCGTCGGCAATCACACCTTTCGCTGCTGGAAGCGTCGCGGACACGGTGTGACCGACCTGCGCAAAGCGCTTAAAGAAAGCTGCGATGTCTGGTTCTATGAAGTAGCCCTCAACGTCGGCATCGACCGAATCGCCGCCATGGCGCGGGAACTCGGCCTGGGCAGCGCCCTTGGGTTCCAGGTGGGCATGGAAAAAGGCGGTCTGATACCCGACCGGGCCTGGAAAAAGGCTCGCTACGGCACCAGCTGGTATCTCGGCGAGACCCTGAACGCCTCCATCGGGCAGGGGTATATCCTGACCACGCCGCTGCAACTGGCCACCATGACCGCTGCCGTCGCCAATGGCGGCACGGTGTTTCGTCCGCATATCGTGAAAAGCATTGAAAACCTCACAAGCGGGATCGTACAACAAACCGAGCCCGAAATTCTCCACCGGGCCGACTTATCCGCCCAGCATCTGAATGCGGTACGCAAGGGATTAGAAGCCGTGGTCAACGAACCGGGGGGCACAGCCTGGAAGAGTCGACTTGAGGAGTTGCCCTATGCGGGAAAAACGGGGACCGCCCAGGTCGTGAAACTGCGCGACGACATCAAGGACGAAAAGCTGATTCCCTACCGGTTTCGCGACCATGCCCTGTTCGCCGCCTATGCACCGGCCCGCAATCCCGAGATCGCGGTTGCCGTGGTGGTGGAACATGGCAGCCATGGCAGCAGTGCTGCGGCTCCCATAGCCAAAACCATTATCGCCCACTATTTCGGGTTGGACAAACAACCTTCCTCGGATAAAACCCTGTCCAGCGAGTGACTCAATTATGTTTGACCGTCGTCTTCTCACACACTTCGACTGGGGACTTTTGTTGCTGGTGTTGATTATTGCCGGGCTCGGTATCCTCAACCTGATAAGCGTCACCTCATCGTGGGCATCGCCGGCCGCGCCGTTTTCCCTCAAGCAGCTTTCATGGCTGGGAGGCGGACTGATTATTGCGGTCAGTATCTGCGCCATCGACTACCGCCGGCTCGAATATCTGGCCTTTTACCTTTACGCCGGCAACCTTTCACTGCTTCTGCTGGTACTCGTCATCGGTCGCACCTCCATGGGCGCCACACGCTGGCTGGATCTCAAATTTTTCAACCTGCAACCCAGCGAACTGATGAAAATCGTCATCATCATCGCCCTGGCCTGCTTTTTCAGTCGACGGGACTCGCCGCAGGGTTATACATTTCGGGAACTCTGGGCCCCATTCACCATGTTGGCGATGCCCGCGCTGCTTATCATGAAACAGCCCGACCTCGGCACCGCCATGATCGTGCTGATGATCGGTGCTTCCATGGCCTTATTCGCCGGGATTCGACCGGCCACCCTGACGGGCCTGGGATTGCTGGCCGGCAGTGCCGCCACCGGCGGATGGTTTTTGCTGCACGGCTACCAGAAACAAAGAATTCTGACCTTTCTGAATCCGGAAGCCGATCCTCTCGGATCGGGCTACCACATCATTCAATCGAAAATTGCCGTCGGCAGCGGCGGCTTCTGGGGCAAGGGCTTCATGAAAGGCACCCAGTCCCAGCTCTCTTTTCTGCCTGAGCGCCACACCGACTTTGCGTTCTCCGTTTTTGCGGAGGAATGGGGATTTATCGGATGTCTGACTTTACTGGCGCTGTTGCTGCTGCTGGTAATCTGGGGACTCAACATTTCGCGCCACGCATCAACGCGATTTGGCATGTTTCTGGCTTTTGGTGTTAGTGCCATGCTGTTTTTTCATATCGTCATCAACCTCGGCATGGTTATCGGCCTGCTGCCGGTCGTCGGTGTCCCGCTGCCGCTTTTTTCCTACGGCGGCACCAGTATGATTACGACTATGACGGGCGTGGGGCTGTTGCTCAATGTCAGCATGCGACGGTTCAAGTTTTAAGCGGGGTCGCGCACGACCCGCCGAACGCCCTCAAAACCGTTGGCGCAGGCAATGATGCCCCTTAGCCTTATCTGCGCATACGATAACCCGGCCTCATCCCATAAAGGATAAAACCATGAGTGCGACGCAACTTACCCCCGAAACCTTTACGGAGTGGGCTGACTCCGATCCGGAACTGGCCTGTGCACTGGCAGCGGTTCAGGATCTGCCGGCCATGACCGATATTGTCAACGACTTTCTCCTTACCATCGAAGATCCTGACTGGAGCGCTAAAAGCGTGGCTCAGGTCATCTCCCGAGATCCCGTGGTGGCGGCCAGCGTTCTGAAAGTTGCCAACAGCTCCTACTACAGTTTTCAGCGCCAGATCAACAATCTCGAAGGCGCCATTGCCGTTTTGGGTTTGGCCACCATAAAGAGTCTGGTTTTGACAGCCGGTGTCAAAAACATGAACAAACGCTTCGGACTAATCGAAAAACTCTTATTGGAAGATGCCATCGGCTGCGCCTTGTGTGCGCGTGAAATTGCCAGAAAAACCCGTTGTTGCGACCCCGAAGAAGCCTTTTTGGGGGGGCTGCTGCGGCATATCGGCAAAATCGCCATGAACAATCTCGACAGCGAAAAGTATTCGGAACTGGTGCAGGCCGTCTACAACGGGGAAGACAACCTCACGACTCTGGAGCGCAAATTCTTCCCCTACAGTCATGCCGCCATCGGCGCAGCCATGCTTCACCATTGGCACCTGGCACCCCAACTGGTGGCCAGCACCCTTTTTCACAACGATGCCGTTTCGCCCGAAAAAATCGGCGAACAGGCCAGTGTCCTGGCTTCGCTGGTACACCTTGGAGGCCTCGTCTGCCTGCGCCTCGGCTTCGGTCAGCGCACCCCTCAGGAAGAACTCGATGTGTATCATGACCCGGCAACGGAACGCCTGGCCCTGACGGAAGAAGATATCGACGACATTCTGCACGATATCCCCGAGGCCGTCACCCAGACCTGCGCGTCTTTCATGGGATAAACCGCGCAAAGGCACCGGTTTCCCCGGTGCCTTTGCCCATAAAATAGCACAAACACAGTCTGCGCCCCCCCCCAACCAACATACCTTTCAGATCCGGTTGCGACATATTACGTCACACCCATGCAGCAAACTGAACACACCACAAAAGGAGGTGTCCATGTTCGAGTTGCTGCTGCTGATCGGTTTTCTGTATGCCGGGTTTTTCCCGCCGACCCCGGCACCCCATCCCTCTAAAACCGCATCCCGCCCCTTGGATGATCGTCAAGCGCCGGATGCCCGCGTCTTTGACAAATCCCGCATGAGGTGAAAAGACTTGCCAGCAAAAGTAAGAATTGCTAATCTTGCGATTAATCGTTCAAGACAAGGCAGTCCGCTTTTATTGCAACCGCTGCCATGCAGTTCATGCCGCCCCGATCCGGCTTCGATGCCGTCCACCCTCCATAATGAACCTCAACGTTTTAAACATGCCGGTTCTTGCGGCAGCCTATGTAACCGGTGTATTGGCGGCCCAGGCCATACCTCCGCCACTCTGGCACCCGGTCGTACCGTTGATACTGGCCATGGCATGGTTCCCGACACGCCACACCAGGACCGGGATTTTACTACTTATGCTCTTTATCATGGCGTGCGGTTACTGCCTCTGCCATACCCAGCTCCGGTTTGCCTCTGAAACAGACTTCCCGCGATCCCTCCCCAAAAACTCGTTTCAAACGATTTACGGCCGCATTCAACAGGTAAAAACGACCCCGAACAACCGCAAACAGCTCGATCTCCGCCTCCACCATGTTTTACAAAAACAGCATCCTGCGACGGCGGCAGGCGGCGTACGCCTGACCATCGAAAAATCGGCTCGTCGCTTCCGCCCGGGTGACGAGATCGCCGTGCGCACCCGTCTGCGCATTCCGCGTCGGTTCGGAACGCCTGGAGAATACGACTACCCGCGTTATCTCGCGGCTAAAGATATACAGTTTACCGCCTTCATACCTGACGATGAGAGTATCGCTCTGCTGAAACGAGCCGAATTGAATACGCTGAGCCGCCTGCGCAACTCCGTGGGAGATCTTATCGACCGCTCCGTTCCGGACCGGAACCAGGCAGCGCTGACACGGGCTTTGGTCATCGGCGACAAAGACGCCCTGCCCCGACCGCAGCGCCAGCGTCTGGCGCATCTCGGGTTAACCCATCTGTTCTCGATTTCCGGCTTTCATTTCGGACTGGTCGCCACCTTCGGCTACATACTCCTGCAGGCCATCGTGCGCCGCAGCGAAGGACTTCTGCTTTTGCTGCCGCCCCGTCGTTTGCTGCCCTGCCTGCTACTGCTGCCGTTATGGTGCTACCTGCAACTGACCGGCCAGGCTCTGCCAGCCATACGTGCATGGCTCGCCATGGGAGTCGTGGCCGCACTGCTATGCACCCGACGTTGCTGCCGACCGACCCATACGGCACTGGCGATTGCCTGTGTCATTCTGGTTGCAACCCCCATGGCTTTGTTCATGCCGTCCTTCCAGCTGTCTTTCGCCGGGGTATTCGGCATCCTGATTTTCCTGCCCCGCTGGAGCCGCATGCTCCCGGACATGTCCATGCGCTGGCGCCGAGTAGCGCAGATAGGCATGGTCACCCCGGCGGCAACCATAACGACCACCCCCTTTGTGCTCTGGCACTTCCACCTGGTGGCGCCCGCGGGCCTGCTGGTCAACCTGTGGGCCGGACCGCTGTTCGCGGGATTGATCATTCCCGCCGGGCTGCTCGGCCTGATATTGACACCGGTCTGGCCGACAGGGGCTGCAGGCTGTTTTCGAGGCATGGGAATGGTTACCGCCTGGATTTTGGGTGCCTCCGAGCCACTGCTCAACATCCCGGCTCTGGGCCCGCGCCAGCTTTATCTGCCCGGATCCTCGCTGCTACTTATAAGCCTGATGGTCGTGATCCTGTTGCTGCCCTGGCGCAAGTGGCACGCCCTGTTGCTGCTCACCTTAGCGTTAGCCCTGGGACTGTGGCCGGCGCCACACCCGGAACAACTGCGGGTAACCGCGTTCAGCGTCGGGCAGGGAGATGCCTTGCTGGTATCGGACAAGGCGGGGCGGCACTACCTGATAGACGGCGGCGGCATGCCCCGCAGCAGCTTCGATACCGGCGAACGCCTGGTCGCACCGGCACTGGGGCGTCTCGGCATCCAAAGACTGACCGCGGTCATTCTGAGCCATGACCATCCTGACCATCGCGATGGTCTGGTTCACATACTCAAGCACTTTCCGGTGGAATCCTTCTGGAGCACGATACCCCGTGAGGATCTCTGGCCGCCCTTGCGCCGAGTACTCCAGGAACGGCACATCCCGGTGCGCACCTTCTCACCGGGCTGGACAACCGTCGAGGCCTCCGATCATTCGGAAGTATCCCTGTTCGTCCCCCCGCAGACATCTGCCAACCTCAATGATCGGTCCATGGTGTTTTATGCCCGCTACGGCCGCAACGGCGTACTTTTGACCGGCGACCTCGAAGGCCCGGGAATCGCCCATTTATTGCGGGCCACGGCAGTTCGCCCCGTGACCCTCCTGAAGCTGCCCCACCACGGCAGCCGTACCAGCCCCGTCGACAGGCTGTGCGAACACTTCCACCCTCATGTGGTTTTCGCCAGCCTCGGCCATAACAATCCCTTCGGTTTTCCCCACCGGCAAACACTGCATCGCCTCGACAGGTATCGACTCCCCCTGTGGCGAACGGACCTGCACGGGACCCTGAGCTTTGACCTCAAAAACGACAGGTGGCACGTAAGATCCTGGCACAACGGGCTTTTCCGTTGACAGCCCGAGACGGCTTTGTTAGTTTATTCAATCATTTAACTTGGAGAATATCCGGATGAAATCCTCAACCATCCTGGTTGTAGATGACGAGCTTTTTTTTCGCCGTCTTTACGCCAACCTCCTCAGCGAAAATGGTTATCAGGTGGAGACTGCCTCGTCAGGCGAGGATGCCGTCATCCGGCTTGCCCAAGGTGATATCGATATCGTGCTTGCAGATCTGGTCATGCCTGGCATGAGCGGGATGGGTATACTCGATCACTGCCGCAAACTCCGCAACCCCCCGGATGTTGTTCTGGTCACGGGACACGCCTCCGTCGAATCGGCCATTCAGGCACTTAAAAATGGGGCGCGCGATTACCTCATCAAACCTTTCGATCCGACGGAACTGCTGCATGTCGTCCACACCTGCCTCGAACAACGCCATCTGCTCGACGAAAACTTTGTCCTCAAAGCTCAAATCCAGCTGCACCAACGCGGGCAACACCTGGCGGCCCAGTTCGACCTCGATCAATTATTCACCGAAGCGCTTGCCGCCGTTCTGCAGGAAGCCGGCGGGGGGCGCGGCCTGGCCTGCCTGATCAACGATGGTCAGATTTCGCAACTGGCGAGCACCAAAGATCTGCAGGAAACCGAAGCGATGGCCCTCATGGATGCCTTGCAGGATCATCTCACCAACGGCACCGAACTGCGCATATTGACCCGGACGGAGCTGCCGGAGGCCCCGCAACTTCCCGAGGGGTTACATACCATCGGCATTTTCCCCTTGCGCTCGCCCTACGGCCTGCACGGCGCCATGGTATTATGCAATCCGCTGGAAAAAGACTTTGACTCCGACCTGCCCCGCGAGAACCTGTGTTACCTGTTGGAGCAGACGGCCCTGGGATTCGAAAATGCCTGCCGTTTTAAAAGCGCCCGGGATCTGATCTTCATCGATGATTTGACCGGATTGCACAACTATCGATACCTGCAGATGATCCTGGAGCAGGAAATTCTGCGCGCCGAGCGTTACGGACTGGAATTTTCCCTGGTCTTCATCGACCTTGATTTTTTCAAGCAGATCAACGATACCCGCGGACACCTGGCCGGCAGCCAAGCCCTCAAGGACGTCGCGGAACTTTTGCGTCAATGTGTCCGGGACTCGGATGTCCTGTTCCGCTACGGCGGCGATGAGTTCACCGGCTTTCTGGTGGAAACCGGCTGCGAAGGCGCCGCCGTGGTCGCCGAACGTATCC